>JBBRZD010000028.1:0-16674 GCA_038237055.1 Lysobacterales bacterium
CGGATAGTCCCATGCGATGCGTGGCAGATTATAGGGTTGATGCGTATTGGGATCTAGCGGTGGGTCACCGCGTCGCGTGGCCTTCCCGGTGGTCGCAAGTGTGGGGTTGACGAGATAGACGTGCCGAAGAGCCTCGAAAACCACCATCACGCTTGCGTCTACAGGATCGAGATTGTCAGCGACCCTGGACGGGGTGCATGTATTGGTGGATCGAGAGCCTTGGTCGTCTCCGACAACGGGCCGGCATGTCGAATCGTTGTACGTGTTGAATTTATGGATTGAGTCGTGTTGTATGTCGTATTCGTAACTGATGCCGAACACACCGTTCTTGGCCATATTCTGCATTTGCCCAACAGTGCAGTTTTGGCATTCCCTCATCGGAACGACTGTTTGCGACGCATATGCGGCGGGCAATAGATTGAACATTCCGACAACTAGAAGCGCAAATAACTTCATCATGTGAACTCCGTTTACTAACGCTTTCATGTCATTCTCTGAGTTGGCAATGGGCCGGCCTTTCCCACTTTCGCAAACACAAGGCCACGCGTTTTCAATGCAGGCCGCCATGCGCTAGCCGGTAGGTACCTATATATCTCGACCTGCGCGTGAAGGCTGAGCACCCGCGAGGTCGACCGCAAGTATCGGTGCAGTTTTCAGAAGCGCTACCTGTAAGAATCTACAGGGCAGCGACCGCAAAGACTAGTAGGTCACGGAAGGGAACGTGCGAATTATTCGTTTGAATTGCGATGTTTTCTACGCATATCAACGCGCCGGCGATCTCATGTGTAATGCCCCTTCTCAAAATCCTCCTAGCCGCGGTAACGAATGTCCACCTAGAGGAGCAACGCGCTGCGCTCAATCGCTACACTGCGCCAGAACTTCACGGAGATTTTCCCCATGCGCATCTGCGTCTACTGCGCGTCGAGCGAACATTGCGATCGCAGCTATCACGACGCGGCCAACGCACTTGGGCGCACGCTTGCCGAGTCCGGCTGCACGATCGTCTATGGCGGTGGTGGAGTGGGCTTGATGGGGTCGCTCGCGAACGGCGCGCTCGCGGCCGGCGGTCACGTCATTGGCATCATTCCGCGCTTCATGACCGAAGTCGAATGGCAGCATCCTGGCGTCGCCAATCTCGAGATCGTCGAGGACATGCGCGAACGCAAGCACCGCCTGCTGACGGGTTCGGATGCCGTGGTTGCGCTGCCTGGCGGCTGCGGCACGTTGGAAGAATTGTTCGAGGCGATGACGCTGAAACGTCTCGCGCTATACCTGAAACCCATCGTGCTGCTGGACACGAACGGTTTCTATGCGCCGCTCGAACGCTTCCTCGAACAGACCATCGAGCAGCGCTTCATGAATCCGCAACATCGCGCGCTGTGGACACGCGTCGATCGGGTCGATCAGGTTTTGCCGATGATCCGCGCGACGCCGGACTGGGATGCGAATGCGCGCAGCTATGCGGCGGTCACGACATGACGTGCAGTAGCGGCTTCAGCCGCTCCCGCAGAAGACAATGCTAATCGAAGCGGCTTAGCTCGCGATCGGATTCGCCCTGCGCGGATCCGGATTCACCATCCGGGTCGTCGAAGAGGCCGCCGCCGGTAGATTCGTCGTTTGACGTGGCATCGGATGTCGTTGGGCCGGTATGATCGCTCGCGGCTTTCTGTTTCTCCCAACGCGTCTTGATCGGATTTGCCGATTCCGCCGATTCGAACGCCGCCAGTAATTCCTGCTTCTGATCGTCGGGCAGATCCGCCCAATGACAATCGGCGAGTGCGCCAGCCATCGAATAAAGCAGGTTCAAACTGGGTCGGAAGCCGGCACGTTTGACCTTCAGGAATGCTTCGACCGGCCCGACTCGCGCCAGATCCTCGACCGTGCGCACGCCGATCTGACGCAACCATGCAGCGGATTTCGGGCCAACATTGCGGATCTTCACGTCGCGGGCATTCATGTCGGTTCCCTTCGTGGTGCCACGTGGTCACTGCGCGCGATCATTGCAGCGATTCGAGAAAAATGGCGCACAGCTGCTCCATGCCGATACGATCCTCATCGTCGAAACGGGCAATGGTCGGACTGTCGACATCCCACACGCCGAGCAGGCGTTCGCCATCGACGAGCGGCACGACCACCTCGGACTGCGAAGCGCTGTCGCAGGCGATATGGCCCGCGAATGCGTTGACGTCGCGCACGAGCTGGGTCTTTCTCGTCGTCGCTGCGGTTCCGCACACGCCCTTGCCGAGCGCAATGCGCACGCAGGCGGGCCGACCCTGAAATGGTCCGACCACCAGTTCCGTGCCGTCAAAAAAATAGAAGCCGCACCAGTTGATGTCAGGCACGGCATGCCAGATCAAGGATGCGAAATTTGCGGCGTTGGCGATGCAGTCGCGCTCGCCATGCAGCAAGCCGCGCGCCTGTTCAGCGAGCTCGGCGTAGAGCGCGGGCTTGCTGGCAGCATCAATCGGTGCAGCGACAAACATGGCTGGCGTGTCCTGCCGGGATCAGATCGTAATTGTAGCGCGTGCCCGTACACCAGCGCCGCTGGCATACTGCGCCGATCCCGGAGCATCAATGAACGATCATAGCCCTTCACAGGAAAACGGCTTTCGCGTGCGCGGCGCGCAGCAGACACGCATCGACGCCTTCGTTGATGCGGCGTTCGCGTTTGCCGTGACCCTGCTGATCGTCTCCGTGGGCCATGTGCCGTCCACGGTGCCGGATCTGATCCTGGCAATGCGCGGCGTGCCCGCGTTCTCGGCGAGCTTTCTGCTGCTCGCGCGCTTCTGGCTGACGCATCGCCATTGGTCGCGCTGCTATGGACTCGAGGACGGACCCAGTGTGCGCCTGAGCCTGGCGCTGGTCTTCGTCGTGCTGATCTATGTTTACCCGCTGCGCATGGTTGCCAACATGACGCTGGCCATGTTGAGCGGTGGTGCACTGGCCGAACAGTCGATCGAAATCCATACGGTCGCCGACCTGGCGTCGCTCTACGTGGCCTTTGCAGCCGGCTACGGCGCCGTAGTGATCATCTTCACCCTGCTCTATCGGCACGCGCTCGCATGTGCGGACGCGCTACAGCTCACGGCGAGCGAACGTGTTAGGACACGTAGTTCAGCGGAGCGCTACACCGCGCTCGCCGCCGTTGCTCTGCTGTCGCTGGTGCTTGCTTTGCTGTTGCCGCCGGCACACGCACCGATGCTAATTTATTGGGCACCAGGCATGGTCTACGCGCTGATCTATCCGGCTACCCTGCTGATCGAGCGGCGCGAGAAAGCGGCGCTTGCCGCAATCAGACCGACCCGCAGCGCATGAGTGGCGTGTTCGTCGCCGGCACCGACACCGGCATCGGCAAGACCTGGTCGAGTTGCGTGCTGCTCGCCGCGTTGCGCGCGCGCGGTTTGCGCGCCGTCGGCATGAAACCGATCGCGAGCGGTTGCCACATGACACCGCAGGGTTTGCGCAACGAGGATGCGGAAGCGTTGATGGCGGCAAGCAGCCAGATGCTCGCTTATGCCGACTGCAATTCGTTTGCATTCGCTGCGCCGATTGCGCCGCACCTTGCCGCGGCGATGGATGCGACCGAGATCACGCTTGAACCGATTCGCACCGCCTACGCGCGATTGTCTGCAGGTGCCGATCGCATCGTCGTCGAAGGCGTTGGCGGATGGGCGGTTCCATTATCGGACACGCTGATGCAGGCGGACGTCGTGCGCGCGCTGGACCTGCCAGTCATTCTCGTCGTCGGCGTGCGCCTTGGGTGCCTCAATCATGCGCTGCTGAGCACGCGCGCCATTGAAGCGGATGGCTGCAAGCTTGTTGGCTGGATCGCGAACCGCATCGACGCCGACATGGCATTCGCGGCTGCGAATATCGATGCGCTTTGCGCGCGACTCGCAGCGCCGTTGCTCGGCGTGCTCGATCACGCACCGGATGGCGCGAGTGCGCAGTTTGCGCACGCGCTCGACGTGCAAGCGCTCTGAGACGATGCACGCAGCGGACACTACTTCGGAATCTGCGCATCGCTACGCGCCGTGGCTGCTTGCATGTGCGGGCTTGGCGTTCGATCTCGCTGCATTTTGGCCAGGCCAGATGTCGTTCGATTCCGCCTACACGTGGTGGCAGGCGCGCGGAGGTGCGACGACCGACATTGTGCCGCCGGCATTCGTATGGATCTGGCGCGCGTGTGATCTGCTCGTCGACGGCCCCGGAGCCGTGTTTTCCCTGCATCTCGCATTGTTCTGGTGCGGTCTCGCACTGCTGACGCGCGCACTGCGGTGCACTCCGCTGACGGCACTGGCAATCATGGTGACGGTCGCATTCGTACCGGTTTCACTGATCCTGCGCGGACATGTGTGGACTGATGTCGGCCTGCTCGCCGCGCTGACGTTTTCGATGGGCACACTCGCCTGTGCACACGCCGATCAACGCCGTCGCTGGTTGCTGCCGGCAGCACTCGCGCTGCTCTACGCCGCGTTGCTGCGTCACAACGCCTTGCCCGCGATGGTTCCTTTCGTGGCGTGGTTTGCATGGCTGCTTCTGCGCAATCGCGACAGCGTCGCACGCGTCGCAATGACGACGGTTGCCCTGCTGATAGCAATGGTTGGCATGAGCCGCGCAATGGATGCAAGCGCCGATCGTCATGTGCCGCTATGGCCATCGCTGGCGCAGTGGGATCTCGCTGCCGTCTCGATTGCGACCGACCGTATGGTCCTGCCCGATTTCATGATCGGCCCCGGCCTCGACGTCGCCGAACTCGCCAGCGCATTTCGTGACTGGAGCAACACGCCGATGCTCCAAAGCACGCGGCATGGCATGCGCGATCCGCTCTCGGACTACTCGGCACAGGAATTGGCCGCGCTGCGCAGCGCGTGGCTGGACGCGATCATCAACGAACCGCGCGCATGGCTCACGCACCGAGCGCGTCTGACCCGCGATCTGTTCGGCACACATGCGGCCGATTGGCCCCATGAACTCGTTTACGTCGACGATGAAATTATCTACGGCAACAACCCCCCCATTGCACGGAACACCGGCGCGCTGCACGTGCGTCTGATGCGCGCGGCGGCAAGCATGGTCGCGACGCCTGCACTCGCGGCATGGCCTTGCCTGGCGCTTGGCTTGGCCGGCGGTTTCCTTGCCTGGCGTCGGCGTAATGGCTTTGCGGTCCGGATCGCGCTGATCGCATTGCTCAGTGCATGGCTCTATGCGTTGCCGCTTTGTCTACTCGCACCGGCCGCTGAATTGCGCTATCTGGGCTGGCCCTGCGTCGCCAGCCTGCTTGCTTTCGCCAGCGCCGCATTCGCGCCACATCGGCTACTCGCTGCTAGAATTCGCCCAGAATTTTCATTGAAGGAACATCCATGAGCACCGTGCAGCGCTACATGTTTTCAATCGACGATCTACCCAAGGCGCGCGGCGAATCGCATGAGCTTTCCTTTCAGGGCGGTTCGGCGGAAAGTTTCGCAGCGCTGCTGCAGACTACGTTGCGCGAACCGACGCTGTGGCAGCGCTGGCGTGAAATGCAGCCCGATCCGGACGCGATCGATCCCGCGCTCGGGCAGAACGATCCCGACGCGACCGTCGAAGCCCATCAATCCGACGTGCATGTCAGCGTCGAGATCAAGACTTCGCTGCCGCACGCCATCATAAAGCACCGCATGACACTGCTGATCGGCAAACATTGGACGTTGCGCGACGTCAGCGCAGTCTGACGCCCATCCCGCACGGCCTCGCCGGCGGGACAACTCGACGACCAGCGCTCCCGCGGCGAACCGCGGGAGCAACCGCACATCCAGATCAGCCCGCCGCGCTTTGTGCGCGCATGTCTGCCGGCGCCTTGACCGGATCCGCGGGCCGCGGCGGTAGTGAGACCGGCGCCGCTTTGATCGCTTTTTGCAGCTCCCCGATCGCGCGATCAAGCTGCGGATCCTTGCCGTCGAGCTGTGCCGACACGTCCTGCTCGACGACGATGTCCGGGTCGACGCCGTGTCCCTCGATCACGTACTGACCCTCGGTGCTCGCGGTCGCAAACTGCGGCACGAACACGTCGCCGCCATCGATCAGTGGCCCCCAGCCGTTGATGCCGACGACGCCACCCCAGGTGCGCGTGCCAATTAGCGGGCCGAGCTTCGCCTGCTTGAACATGTACGAGAAGATGTCGCCATCGGACGCCGTGGTGCCGTTGCACAACGCGGCGAGATGTCCGATGAACGTCTGCTGCGGATAGGTTCCGGTGACGTCGAAACCGCGACCGTAATTAACACCGAGCAGCTTGCGCGACAACCGCTCGATGATCATCGCCGAGACGTTGCCACCGCCGTTGTCGCGCACATCGACCACCAGCCCCTGTTTGCGCAGCTGCGGGTAGTACCACTTGATGAATTCGCGTATGCCGTTGGCACCCATGTCCGGGATGTGCAGGTAGCCGATCGTGCCGCCGCTCGCCTTGTCGACGTAGTCACGATTGCGCTGCGTCCACGCGTAGTAATGCAGCGGCTGCTCGCTATCGATCGGCTTGACCAGCACGGTATGCGCGCCAGCGACAGCGGGTGATCCATTGACGGTCAGTTGCACGAGCTGGCCCGGCGCCGTGCGCAACAAGCGGTACGGACTGTCCTTCGCCGTCAGCGGCTGGCCATTGATCGCGAGCACGTAGTCGCCCTCATGCACGTCGATGCCCAGTTCGGTCAGTGGCGAACGATAGCGGTCCTCATCATTTTCGCCGGGAAAAATTTTCGCGATGCGATAGCGGCCGCTCGCCGCGTCGAGTTCGAAACTCGCGCCGAGCAGACTGGCATGCGGCTTCGCCGGCAGACCGAGGTCGCCGCCGCCGACATAGGCGTGGCCGATGCTGAGTTCCGCGACCATCTGTCCGAGCAGATAGTTGAGGTCGCTGCGATCGCCGACATAGGCGAGCAGCGGCTCGTACTTCGCGCGCAACGATGCCCAGTCGTAGCCGTGCATATTGGTCACGTAGAAATGGTCGCGGTAGCGGCGCCAGACCTCGCGGAAGATCTCGGCGTACTCCGCCTTCGGTTCGACACGCGCGAACAGGCCGTCGGTCTTGACGTCCTTCGCCTCGGGTTTGTCCGCGCCGAGCGCGATCTGCTTGAATGCCTTGTCGTTGCGCACGAGGACAACGTCACCGTCTCCACTGAGGGAGATGTCGTCGACGCCTTCGTAGACGTCCTTGCTCTTGCGATCCTCGAACGTCCACGCCTTGAGTTTCGGCTTGGACGCGCCTTCGCGACCGTAGTACTGCGCATCGGCGGTGACGTACAGGATCGCCTTGTGCGTGACCGCAAGCCAGTTGAAATTGTCCGCGTCAATCGGTGCACGCACGCTGCGTTGGGTCAGGCCATCGAGATCGATGTGGTCGTTGATATCGGCTGCCGGTTTCTGCTTTTCCTTGCCGCTGTCGTCGCCGTGTTTTTTCTCCGTATCCTTGTCCGCGCCGTCCTTGTCCTTGTCTTCATGCGAGGCGCTGTCGTTGCGCGGCGCGAACGGATTGTCCAGATTCTTGCGCAGTGCGAGCGCGAAGATACCGGTCGTGCGGTTCGCCGCAGAGTCCCATTCAATACTGGACATTTGCGGGGCCCATTCGCGATCGCCGAGGAAGTACAGATACTTTCCATCCGGGGAAAACGCGGGCTGGTAGGCGTTGAAACGCGTGTCACCCAGCTCGACGCTCTTGGCCGCCGCGAAATCACGCACAAACAAATGCGTCAATTGCGACTCCTTGTCCGTCAGCGTGTAGGCCAGGTAATGACCGCCCGGCGACCACGCGTAGTCGCGACGTGAAGTGCCCGGATCGTCGGCGATCACCGGCGCCGGGCCGCCGCTGGAAGCGACCACATGCAACCGGCTCTCGCTGTCGATGAACGCGATGCGCGTGCCATCGGGCGACCAACGCGGCGCATACAGCCGTCCGAATATTTCGCCAGTCAATTGATGTGGATTGTTGCCGTCCGCGTCGCGCGCCCAGATCGCCTCTTCGCCGCTTTCGTCGGAGACATAGGCGACACGCTTGCCATCGACCGACCATGCCGCCTCGCGCTCGTGCGCGCCCGGCGTGTGCGTGAGGTCGAGGGTGATGCCGTCCTTCAGTGGTGCGCTGAACACGTCGCCGCGGGCAGAGAACAAGGCACGCTTGCCGTTACCGCTGAGCGCGAAGTCTTCGATGTGATCCTTGACGCTGCGCTCGCTTGCTCGCGACGGCACCAGATCACTCGGCACGCTGATGTCGAGCGTGCGATCCTGGTTCGCGTTCGTGTCGTAGACATGCAGCGCGCCATCGACCTCGAATGCAATCTGACTTTTCGCGTCGCCGCTGGCCCAGCGCGCATCGGCGCCCTTGTAGTCGGTGAGCTGCTTTGTTTCGCTGCTGGCAGTGTCGTAGCGGTAGAGATTCAGATGCTCGCCGCGATCGGCAAGGAAATACACCGCGTTGCCGATCCACACCGGATCGCGGTCGGTGTTCGGATCGTTGGTGATGTTCTTCGCCGATTTGGCCGCGAAGTCGTAGATGTACAAATCCTGCGCCCAGCCGCCGACATAGCGATTCCAGGTGCGGAAGTCGCGGTATTTCGGCGAGTAGACGATTTGCTTTCCGTCCGGCGAATAGCGGCCGACTCCGGCGACGGGCATCGGCAGCGCAGTCGGCAGGCCGCCATCGGATGAAATGTTGAAAAGGCGTGGATTGGATTCGCTGCTCGCCTCGCGCCAGGAGCGGAACAGGATCGATTTGGCGTCCGGCGTCCAGCCATAGACCTGGTTGTCGAAACCCCATCGCTGCGGCAGCGGACCGAGCGCTGGATAGAACGTGAGCTGGGTCGGTTCACCGCCACCGGCCGGAATGACATAGACCTGGTCATCGCCGCCGTATTCGCCGGTGAAAGCGATGTGCGAACAATCCGGCGAGAATCGCGCAGATTGTTCCAGCCCCGGCCCCGCGGTCAGGCGCGTCGCGGTTCCGCCCTGATTGGAGGCGAGCCAGAGGTCGCCGGCATAGGTGAATACGACTTTGTCGCCACAGACGTCGGGGAAACGCAGCAGTTTCGTGCCGGCGAACGCGGCGGGCGACAACAGAAGGGCGGACACGGCGACCAAGGCCGGCAGGCGGCAAAACGACATTGGAACTCCAGCAACGGCGAGCGGAAACCGTTTGTGTCACGAACCACCCGCGCCCGCGCCCGCCGGAAGTCACGTCGGCTCGAATCGCATATGCCGGGCGTCCGATTACGTCACACGATTTCCCGCGTAATATCTGGGTCGTCGGAACATCGGAGGATCGTCATGGTCAATCCCCATTGTTACGCGTTCGATCGTGACCGGTTGTCCACGGACTGGCGCGCCGTCAGCATCGCTGTCGTCCTCCACGCGCTGCTTTTGGCGGCGTTCGTAATGTCCCACATGCACTCATTAGCCACTTCCCTAGTGGACCGCACGCTGTTCGTCCGCCTGCTCGATGCGGTGACGGTCCCGCGTGTCGAGGCACGCAAGCGTTCGAGCATCGACCCCGCGGCGGCCGCGCAGAAAATGAATCGCGTGCGCGTCAAAGCGGTTCCGGACAATACACGTCCGCTGCAGCGAACCGCTCGGCTCGTGCCCGAAGGCAGCGAAGCACCCGGCGATGGTCCGGCAGTCGTCGCGACCACGATGGCGCCCACCAGTGAGATCGCCGGCATGGGGGCTGCCAATTCGCAATCGAAGTTCGGCAGCGGCAGTGCGAGCGGACCCCGCTTTCGTCCGGCCCGCGTCGTGCACCGCACGATTGTCGGCTATCCGCTGGATGCATTCAGCGCGCATCGCGAAGGCTCTGTCGACGTGATCGTCGACATCGCGACCGACGGCAAGCCGGTCGAAGGACACGTCTATCAGTCCAGCGGTACCACCGCGCTCGACGCAGCGGCGGTGGCGGGCGTGCTGCAGTGGACGTTCCGACCTGCCGAACGCAACGGCGTCGCGACGCAGGCGCAGGCCATCGTGACAATCGACTGGAAGATCGGGCCGACGGAGATCGAGCATTTCGCGCAGCTTGGCATCAGCACGTCGCACGGCGACGTGAGGTGGAAATACGGATGCCTATCCGCGGAGGATTCGGATCTTTGCAAGGACACGAACGACCAGCACCATCGCCGTTGACTTGGCCGCAGGACGCGCCGTGCCGTCAGTAAGCGAACTCCGCGAACACCGGATCGACGCTGCCATTCCAGGGCCCGTAGAACAACTCCAGTTTGCGTTCGGCCGGGGTCTGGTTCGCGTCGACGATCTGCAAGAGGATGTCGAGGAACATACTTTCGTCGGCATCATTGCCGTTGACGCGTGCGCGGCGTTTCAGGCCGTGCACGGCGATCTTCAATGCCTCGGCGGCGAGATCGCGCACGTGGCCTGCACGGAACGGCAGCTTGAGCGCGTATTTCGGGACGCCGTCGCGCAACGCGTGCCGCTCGGCGCGGGTGAAGTCCTTGACCAGGTCCCACGCCGCATCGAGCGCCGTCTGGTCATACAGCAGGCCAACCCAGAACGCGGGCAACGCGCACAGGCGATTCCACGGCCCACCATCGGCGCCGCGCATTTCCAGGAATTTCTTCATGCGCACTTCGGGGAATGCGGTCGTCATGTGGTCGGCCCAATCGCGCAGGGTCGGTTTCGCACCAGGCAGCTCGGCGAGATCGCCCGCCATGAACTTGCGGAATGATTTGCCGGCCAGATCGATGTATTGACCGTCGCGATAGCTGAAGTACATCGGCACGTCGAGCAGATAGTCGACGTAGCGTTCGTAGCCGAAACCATCCTCGAACACGAAGTCGAGCATGCCGGTGCGGTCCGCATCGGTGTCGGTCCAGATGTGCGAGCGATAGCTCTGGTAGCCGTTAGGCTTGCCTTCGGTAAACGGCGAATCGGCGAACAACGCGGTCGCGATCGGCTGCAGCGCGAGACCGACGCGGAATTTCTTGATCATGTCCGCTTCGGTTGCGTAGTCGAGATTGACCTGCACCGTGCAGGTGCGCGTCATCATGTCGAGCCCGAGGCTGCCGACCTTGGGCATGTAGTCGCGCATGATCTTGTAGCGGCCTTTCGGCATCCACGGCATCTCGTCGCGGCGCCACTTCGGCTGGAAGCCCATGCCGAGGAAGCCCAAGCCGATTTCGTCGGCGACGGTCTTCACTTCCTTCAGGTGCGCGCTGACTTCGGCGCAGGTCTCGTGGATCGTTTCCAGCGGCGCGCCAGAGAGTTCGAGCTGGCCAGCCGGCTCCAACGTGACCGACGCGTTGTCGCGCAGCAGTGCGATCAGCTTGCCGTTCTCGAGCACGCGCTCCCAGCCGAAACGGGTCATGCCTTCGAGCAAGACGCCAATGCCCTGCGGGCCGTCCCAGGTCGGTGGACGCAAATCATCCAGTCGGAAGCCGAATTTTTCGTGCTCGGTGCCTATGCGCCAAGCCGAGGGCGGCTTTTCACCCTGTGCGGCGTAGTCGACGAGTTCCGCGCGACCGCTGATCGGGTCTTCATTGACGGTACTGGGTCCGGACATCGGTGACCTCGCGATTTCGACTCGGCCCGCCAAGATGGGGCCGCAGATGGCGAACAAAAGACCCGCAGCGGGACCCGCGTTCGCGACGCCTTAGGCAGCGCCGCGCAGCCCCAGCCAGCCCGCGACCAACGCACGCGCTTCATCCAGCCCGGTCTTCGCGCTTGACGAGAACAGCTGCGCGCTGCCATTGGGGAAATTCGTCGCCAACTCCTTGCGTACCGCAGCGAGCGTGCGCAAGCTTTCGCTGCGTGACAGCTTGTCCGCCTTGGTCAGCAGGCAGTGGCAGGCGCGACCGCTGGCGGCGCCGAATTCGAGCATGTCGCAGTCGAACTCCTTGAGTGGATGCCGCGCATCCATCACCAGCACCAGGCCTTTCAGCGACACGCGCTCGCGCAGGTACATGTCGAGCACACCGCGCCAGTGCAGGCGCATTGCCTCAGGCACCTTGGCGTAACCGTAGCCGGGCAGATCGATCAGCCTGCGCGCCGGATCGCCGACCGGGAATACGTTGAGCAACTGGGTTCGACCCGGGGTTTTCGACGTACGCGCAAGCCCATGCTGATCGCAGATTGCGTTCAGAGCACTTGATTTGCCCGCATTGGAGCGGCCGGCGAACGCGACTTCAGCGCCACTGTCGGCGGGTAGTTGATCGAGACGGTTGGCGCTGGTGAGAAATTGCGCTTGGCGGAACGGATTGACGGGCATGGGCGAGGTTTGTTCGGCAGGTGAATGGCGGCGAGTTTGATCGGCCGGCTTTTTCGTCAGCACGCGGCGGTTTGACCGCCTCGGGGCGCACGGGGATAATTCCGAAGTTGTCCACCGGCAGCGCCAGACTTGGCGCCGCGAGGACGGACCCTTTGCGGTATCCCTAAGATTTTCCGGAGTGAGTGTATGAGCTTTCGGCGCATGTTTGTTCGGCACGCACTCGCTTTGGCGGTGATCAGCGCCGCAGGTCTGGCTCACGCAGAAGGCTCGGCGACAGCCGATGGCCCCATACTGGGCGATGCCAAGGCAGGCGAAGCGAAGGCCGCTGTATGCGGTGCCTGCCATGGCATCGACGGCAATCCGAGCGACAAGCAGTACCCGAAGCTGGCCGGTCAGAACGAAGCGTACATCGCGCGCCAGATCACGCTGTTCCAGACGCAGAAGCGGCAGAACGCAATCATGATGGGCTTTGCGGCGTCGCTTTCGCAGCAGGACATGCATGACATCGGCGCCTATTTCGCATCGAAGGCGGCATCCCCCGGCGTTGCCGACGAAAAGCTGATCGAACGAGGCCAGGCCCTTTATCGCGGCGGCGATGCAAAGCTTGGCGTACCGGCCTGCATGGCTTGCCATGGCCCGGACGGACGCGGCATGGCCGGCACCGGATTCCCGCAACTCGGGGCCCAGTGGACCGACTACATCACAGCCAAGCTCAAGGATTGGAAGGGCGGCACGACCTGGGGCGACGATGCCAAGGCCCAGGTAATGCCGGCGATCGCGCAGAACCTCTCCGAGGCCGATATCAACGCGGTCGCTTCCTATATCGAAGGCCTGCATACGGCAAACGCGGGAACTGCGACCGCTGCAAAGTGATCGAAGGGCGGGCTCGGGTTTGAAACTCGCCGGCGAGTCCGCGTTCAGTCGCTTTACTTGAAACTCTTGCCGCGTCGATGCGCAACACCCGCGCTCGACCTTGCCATTAATCCGGAGAATCCGATGTTCAAACGCGCTTCCGTCTTGTTTTTTGGCCTTGCCTTCGCCGCCCTCGCGCACGCTGAAGGCGATGCCTTCGAGGCCGGCAAGAACTGGTTCCCGGTCGAACCGGCACAGCCAACGGCACATGCCGACAAGGTCGAAATCGTGGAGGTGTTCTCCTACGCATGCCCAGCTTGCAACATGTTTCAGCCGACGATGCAGAAGTTGAAAGCCGCGCTGCCCGCCAACGCCGAGATCATCTACCTGCCCGCATCGTTCCGTCCGGACGAAGATTGGCCGGTATTCCAGCGCGCGTTCTACACAGCGCAGGCGCTTGGCATCATCGACAAGGCGCATGAGGCGACATTCGATGCCGTGTGGAAGGATGACGGCAGCTTGCGCATTGCCGATGCGACGACACATCAGCCGATCAAACCGATGCCCACGATCGAGAATGTCGCCGCATTCTTCAGCAGCAAATTCGGCGTCAAGGCTGAGGACGTCATCGCCACCTCGAGTTCGTTTGCGATCAACACGAAAATGAAGCACGCAGACGCGCAGTTGAAGGCGTACGGCGTCGACTCGACGCCGACCCTGATCGTGAACGGCAAATACCGTTTGAGCATCGCATCGGCAGGCGGCCTCGACAAAGTGGTACCACTGATCAAGTTCCTGATCGCGAAAGAAAGCGCTGGCAAGTAAGCCTGCCTCATGTCCTCTTGCTACCGGAGCACCTCGATGTTTGCGCGAACAATGATTCTGATGGCCGGCCTGTTGGTTGCTTCAATGGCGTTTGCCGCGGACGGCGCCGCACCCGACAAATGGGTGGCGGGCAAGAGCTATCAATTGATCGATCCGCCGCAGCCAACGAGCACCGGCAACAAGGTCGAAGTACTCGAAGTGTTTTCCTACGCCTGTCCGCATTGCGCGCATTTCCAGCCGTTCGCAGAGAAACTCAAGGCAAGCCTGCCCAGCAATGCCCAGTTCACCCTGTTGCCGGCGGATTTCCAGCCGCGCTGGGTCGATTTCGCCCGCAGCTTCTACGTCGCCAAGGCGCTCGGACTGGTGGAAAAGACCCATCAAGCCCTGTTCGATGCGATCTATCGTGACGGACGACCGATGAATTCGCTCGACGACATGGCGGCCTTCTACGCGGAACACGGCGCGGACAAGGCTAGCTTCCTCTCGACCGCCCAGTCGTTCGTGGTCGAGGGTCAGCTTGCCCACGCACACGATATGGAGGTCAAGTACGGAATCGACGCGACGCCAACCTTGATCGTCAACGGCAAGTACCGTGTCGGCGCGAACGCGGAAGAAAAAATCGGTTTCGACGAAATGGTCGAGATTGCCCAATACCTGGTCGCGAAGGAAGCGGCTCACGGTAAGCATTGAGTCACGCGTTGCTCCTGCGCGCGCGGAATTTCCGCCTCCATATTTCAACGAGGATTCAATCATGCTGAAACGTCTGGGCATCCTGCTCACGGGTCTCTTGCTGGCATCGACCTGCAGCGCGGCCGATGGTCCCGTAGCGCCGGCGACGACATGGGAAGCCGGCAAAAATTACTTTGTGATCGACCCTCCGCAGCCCACCGCGAGCGGCAGTCAGGTGGAAGTGCTGGAAGTGTTCTCCTACGCGTGTGCGCATTGCGCCCACTTCCAGCCGTATGCAGAGGAACTCAAGCTCGCCCTGCCTGCGTATGCGAGCTTTGGCTACATGCCGGCGATCTTCAGTCCGCAGTGGGAACCCTATGCACGCGCGTTCTACACCGCGCAGTCGCTGGGCGTGCTTGAAAAGACGCATCAGGCTCTGTTCGACGCGCTGCATCGTGATCATCTACCGCTGCAAACGATCGACGATCTCGCCGGTTTCTACGCGCAACACGGCGTCGACAAGGCGAAATTTCTTGCCGAGTCGGCCTCGTTTGAAATCGAGAGCAAACTCACGCGCGCGCGCAACATCGTGAAGGCAGATGGCGTCGACGGTACGCCGAGTATCGTCGTCAACGGCAAGTATCGCGTCACCGGCGCCTCCGCTGGCGGCTTCCCGCAATTGATTGAACTGGTTGGCTGGCTGGTGCAAAAGGAACATCCGGCTGCGACCAAACCGGCAAAAAAGAAGAAATAGCAAAGACGGCAGCTGAACACGGGTTAGGCCCTTGCACTCGTTGTGACCCATGGCGCTTGCCGCTGCAGCCAACGCTGGTTAGCCTCACTGGCATGACGTCCCCCGCTACCGCGGTTGCCGCTAGCGCCAGCGCTGGTGAGCGCAGCCTCAACCTTCTCAGCTGCAACATCCTCGCCGGCGGCAGCGTGAAGCGCTACCGCGACTATGTGACTCACAGCTGGAAACACGTGCTGCCGCACGGCAAGCGTGCGAATCTCGATGGTCTGGCACGCGTGATTGGCGACTTCGATCTGGTCGGCCTGCAGGAAGCCGATGCCGGTTCTCTGCGGTCGGGCTTCCTCAACCAGACGCAGTATCTCGCCGAAGCAGCCGACTTTCCGTTCTGGAGCCATCAGCCCAATCGACGCGTGTCGCGCCTTGCGACATCCAGCAACGGTCTGCTTGCGCGCTGGCAACCGGACGAAGTGCTCGACTATCCGCTGCCCGGTCGCATTCCAGGCCGTGGAGCGCTATGGGCGCGCTTCGGCAGCGGTGCGGACGCGTTGATTGTCGTGGTCGTGCACCTTTCGCTGGGGCCGGTCGCTCGCGCTCGCCAGATCGCGTTTCTCGCCGAGCTGATCGGCCAGCACCCGAACGTGGTGTTGATGGGCGACCTCAACACTAGCGCCGAAGGCAAGGAGTTGGATCCACTCTACGCGCGCACCTCGCTGCTGCGGACACCCGATTCGCCTGCGACCTTTCCAAGTTGGCGACCGACGCGGTCGATCGACCATATCCTGGTGTCCGCATCGCTCAAGGTCGAAAAACGCTGGGCGTTGCCGTACCCGGTTTCGGATCATCTGCCGCTCGCGGCGCAGGTGAGTTTCCCTGCCGCGCTCGCAAAAAACTCCTAACCGCTTGATACGTCGCCGCGCTGCACTCGCGCACTTGGCAGCCCGTTTGCCGGTGAATATCGCGCGTGGGCGACATTCAATCGAATCCCGATTGCGCGCACTTGGCAATTGCTCCTGCATTGCGTGAGCGCCGGGAGCGCCCGCAGACCCAGCTTACCGGCCATCCATGACCATTACCGGAAAATGCTCCTGCATTTCCGACCCACAGGGATGTGGGGAGCGTCCGCTGGCGTCTGGAACGCCAGCGGGCCGGCATTCGGGCCATCCATGGCCATTACCGAAATTTGCTCCTGCATTTCCGACCCACAGGGATGTGGGGAGTGTCCGCTGGCGTCTGGAACGCCAGCGGGCCGGCATTCGGGCCATCCATGGCCATTACCGAAATTTGCTCCTGCAATTTCGGCATTCGGGCCATCCATGGCCATTACCGAAATTTGCTC
>JBBRZD010000029.1:0-16672 GCA_038237055.1 Lysobacterales bacterium
CATCGACAGCTTCGAGGAATTGATGGATGCGACGCGGCCGGATTTCTGCGCGATCTACACGGAGCTTGCCGCGCAGCCTTCGATTCCGGCGGGTGACGTGCTGGACATGGACCCTGTGTTCAATCGCGGGACGGGCGAGGGCTGGTTGTTGGATGGGGATGTCTGATAGCGCTCAACCGGCTTCGCTCAACCATCGAAGCCGTTCTGGAAGATGAAATCGCAGGTGCTGTACCACGGAGATACGCCGGTGGCGATGTCCCACCCTGCATCGACCGAAGGCGTGAGCGAATTCGGACAGAGCTGCGAATAGCCGATAACGAGGCTGCTCGGTGAAGGGGTTGCCGGCGCAGGGCCAGTGAGTTGGTTGTAGCCGACCTTGAAGGCGTTGAGATGGACGAGTCCGTTGATCGAAGGGACCGAACCGGACAGATGGTTCTGATCGACTTGGAAATAGACGAGCTCGCTCAATGATGTCAGCGCGGGAATGCTCCCTGTCAGATCATTGTTGCTGACGATGAAGAACTGCAGGCTATTGGATGAGCTCAAGTCCGGCAGCGCTCCGGTCAAATGATTCGAGCCAGCGGCAAAGGCCAGCAGATTTGGCTGCGCGCTCAAGTCCGGGATGGAACCGGTCAACTGATTCTGATCCGCCTCGAAATAAACAAGAGCTACCGGACCGACCAAACTCGGAATCGAGCCGGAAAAGCTGTTTGTATTCGCGAAGAAGTACTGCAACTTCGTCAGCGAAGCGAGCAGAGGCAGTGGACCCGTGAATTGGTTGTGGCCGATCGACAAGGTGCGCAGATTCACCAGACCCGAGATGTTGGGCAAGCTCCCGCTCAACTGGTTGTCACCTGCAACAAACGCATCCAGCTGAGTCAGTCCGTTCAACGCCGGCAGCGGTCCGCTGAGCTGATTGGAATACACCGACAACAGGGTCAATTGGGTCAACCCGTCAAGAACCGGAAGGCTTCCGGTGAGCTGATTGCCGCTGGCATCGAAACTCTGCAACTGCGACAGGCCAGACAGTGAAGGAAGCGCGCCGATCAACTGATTCTGGGCCGCATTGAAAGTCAGCAAGTCGGTGAGTGCACCCAGCGATGGAATCGGTCCGCTTAGCAAGTTGTTGGACACATCGACAATCTGCAGCCTCGAAAGCGCAGAAAGATCCGCCAAACCGCCGGAAAGGTTGTTGCCCGCAAGGAAGAGGTCGACCACATGTTCCTGTACACCATCGCAGATGACGCCCGCCCAAGAGCATTCCGGCACGGCGGGCACTGTCCATCCGTCGTTGTGTGTCCAGGCGATTCCGTTGGCCTGCGTATAGAGCGCGACCAGTGCGTCGTGTTCACTAGCGGGAATGGCCGCATGGGTAGCGACGCAAGCGAGCCCACATGCAAGGATGCTGCAATGGAAAGCGCGACGGATACATGCGCGGACGCTTTCAAAACAAATCAGGGAGTTTCCGTCGTATCGATGGGTCATTGCGGTTTCTCCGGTGGCAAACCGAAGATCTTGATGGGCGTGCGGGGGATATACAACAACATCTTCGATCGCGGTCGCGCGCCGCGCGTACCATCCGGGAGTGCGTGATCCAGCGCAAGCCCCGTACCAGCCAGTTTGGGAGTTCGCCATGTTTCGTTTGTCTTTCGCGTTTGCTATTGCCTTGTGTGCGGTCTCCGAATGCGCTTTCGCCGAGGTCAAGCAATCCGCCGCCGACAGCTTCCTCATCACATTCTCCAATCCCGTTGCTGCGACGCCGGCCAAGACCTACGCCGCGATCGCGCAGCCGCAGTCGTGGTGGAGCAATGAGCACACTTGGTCGGGCAAGGCGTCGAACCTGAGCCTCAAGGCCGAAGCGGGCGGCTGTTTCTGCGAGCGCTGGAAGGACGGCAGCGTCGAACACGGTCGCGTGATCATGGCGCTGCCGGACAAGGTGCTGCGCCTGGAAAGCGCGCTCGGTCCGCTGCAGGAATTCTCGCTCAAGGGAATCTTGAGCTTCTGGATCAAGACCGGCGACGACGGTGCGACCCAGCTGGTGGTCGAGTACCGCGTCAACGGCGCAAATGGCAGCGGGCTCGACACATTTGCGCCGAATGTCGACGAAGTCCTAGGCGAACAGGTCGCGCGCCTGGTGCGTTACATTGACAGCGGCAACCCGGAAGCGCCGCCAAAGGAAGAATCTCCATCGCATGCGGACGCGCGCGCGGCGGTGCTGCAGGAATGGAAGAAAAGCGCCGAAGCCGAAAAAGCAGCCCAGTCCGGCGCGCTGGATGCGCAAAAGGGCAAGCCGGCGAAAGCAAAGCCCACGAAGCCTGCGGGAAAAGCCCAGCTCTGACCTGGCGCGTCGACACCCATTGCGAACCTTGAAGCCCGTTCTGTCGCATATCAAACCGCCCATTCCGGCGCTGACCGCTCAAGCGTGGCAACCGAGTGCGGCTGCTGTGTCGCATATCCCCGCCAAACACCGTTATTGATTACCTGAAGGAAAGGTTGCCGGCTACATGGTAGCCAGCCAGCCCTTCCTCGATCCTGACGCATGCAAACCGTCAGGCGCGCTCGCCGCGACCGATCGGACGCCAACCCCGCGACCGATCGCATCGCGAATGCAGGGAGGGTTTTCAGTGACTATCCACAGTCGTATCCGGGCTCGCCGGTTTTCGGCGGCCCATCATCGTTCGTGCGTGTTCGGTCTCCTGTTATTTGTCGCAGGCGCATCGGCGCAGTCGCTTGACGCAAGCCTGCAGCACGGACCCCGCGATCCGCTCACCACCGCCGATGCCAGCGGCGCACTGCGCACATTCACGCCCAGCGGCGCAATCGACACCGACAACGCCTTTTTCCAGAGCATCGGCATCAACGGACGCTCCTGCAACAGTTGCCACCGGCAGGAAGACGGCTGGTCGATCACGCCCGCGCATGTGCGCGCGCGCTTCAACGCGACGCAGGGCAACGACCCGATTTTCCGCACAAACGATGGTTCCAATTCGCCCAGCGCCGACGTGTCGACGGTCGCCAAACGCAGGCAGGCTTACAGCATGCTTCTCAATCGCGGCGTCATCCGCGTCGGCATCGGCATTCCGGCGAATGCCGAATTCAGTCTCGATGCTGTCGACGATCCCTACGGCCATGCGAGCGCGGCAGATCTGTCCTTGTTCCGGCGTCCGCTGCCGTCGACCAACCTCGGCTACACCACCGGAGTGATGTGGGACGCGCGCGAGACCACCGCTTCGTTCCTGCCGCCGATGGACGCAGGCGTGGCCAATGCCAATCTGGTTGCGAGCCTGCGTCACCAGGCGATCGACGCGACGCTCGGTCATGCGCAAGGTGCTGCGCCCCCAAGCGAGGATCAGCTGGTGGAGATCGTTGGATTCGAGGCGGAGCTTTCGACCGCGCAGATCCGCGACGATCGTGCGGGCTATCTCAACGCCGACGACGCGATGGGTGGCCCGCGCATTCTCGCCAGTCTGCGTTTCCACGTCGGCATGAACGACACGCTTGGCGCGGACCCGACCGGCGCATTGTTCAATCCTGCATCAATGACGTTGTTCGATGCATGGACCGACGACCATGGCGCGGCACGCGCGTCGATCGTACGCGGCGAGAAACTGTTCAACAGCAAACCGATCACGATCACCGGCGTCGGTGGACTCAACGACGCGCTCGGCGTGCCAGCGATCCAGGGCACCTGCACGACGTGCCACAACGCGCCCAACATCGGCAATCACACCGTCGCGCTGCCGCTCAACATCGGCCTTACAGATGCGACGCGCCGGACGCCGGACATGCCGCTGTACACGCTGCGCAACAATGCGACCGGCGAAACGGCGCAGACGACCGACCCGGGCCGCGCCTTGCTGTCGGGCAAGTGGAAGGACATCGGCAAGTTCAAGGGACCGGTATTGCGCGGCCTCGCGGCGCGCGCGCCGTATTTCCACAACGGCTTTGCCGCAACGCTCGAAGACGTCGTCGATTTCTACAATACGCGCTTCAGTATCGGATTGAGTGCGCGCGACAAGAAGGACCTCGTCGCGTTCATGCAGTCGCTGTAGCCGCGTGCTTTAGCCCTCCCCTTCAAGGGGAGGGTTGGGTGGGGATGGTGGCGATTGCGAAGCAACAAACATCGTGGCTGAAGCCACTCCCACCAATCCGCTCTCCACTACCGCGCTCTCGCCAATCCGTCCCGATCGAGCGCTAACGCAAATCTCTCACGCCGTCTTGAGCTTGGCTATCCACGCATCAATACGCTGTTCGAGCAACGGCAGCGGCACCGATCCTTCAGCAAGGATCGCGTCGTGGAACGCGCGCAGGTCGAATTTCGCGCCGAGCTCCTTCTCCGCCCGCGCGCGCAGTTCGACGATCTTCATTTCGCCGAGCTTGTAACTGAGCGCCTGGCCCGGCCACGAAATATAGCGATCTACCTCCGTTTCCACTTCATGCTGGCTCAGCGCGGTCCGCGATGCGAGGTAGGTGATCGCCTGGTCGCGCGTCCAACCCTCGTGGTGGATACCGGTGTCGATCACGAGGCGTGCCGCGCGCCACATTTCGTAGGTTTCGCGGCCGAATTCTTCGTAGGCGGTGTGATAGATGCCCATCTCCTTGCCGAGCTTTTCGCAGTACAGCGCCCAGCCTTCGCCATACGCGGAGATGTAGTTCTCGCTGCGGAATTTCGGCTGATCTTTCTGTTCCTCGGCAAGCGCGCCCTGCAGCGAATGACCCGGCGCCGATTCGTGCAGAGTGAGCGCAGGCAGGTTGTAGAGCGGTCGCGAGGGCAGGTCGTAGGTATTGACCCAGTAGGTGTGCGCGCTACCGCGGCCTGCCGTCCAGAACGGCGCGATGGCAACCGGCACTGGATCGATGCCGAAACGTCCGCGCGGTAACAGGCCGAAGAATTGCGACAGCTTGCCGTCGACCTGCTTGGCGATCCACGCGGCGCGCATCAGCAGTTCATCCGGTGTCTTCGCGTAGAACTGCGGATTGGTGCGCAGGAAATGCAGGAACGCGGCGAAGTCGCCCTTGAAGCCGGTCGCCTTCATCGTCGCCTGCATGTCCGCATCGATGCGCGCGACCTCTTTCAGCCCGATCTGGTGAATCGCCTCCGGATCGAGGTCGAGCGTCGTGTATTCGCGGATCTGCTGGTGGTAGAAATTCTTTCCGTCGAGCAAGGCTTCGGCAGCGAGCGTCGTGCGCGCATGCGGCACGTAGTCGTTGCGGAAGAACGTCAGCAGCTTCGCGTAAGCGGGAATCGCATGCTCGCGGATCGCCCGCTGCGCGTCAGTGCGCAGCTTCGCCTGCTCGTCGGCAGATATCGTCGCTGGCAGCGTTTTCAGCGGCGCATAGAACTCGCTGTCCTCGGCCGACTTGACCTCTGCATAGTTCGCGATCGACACATCGCGTCCGACCAGCACGGCGCGCGGCACCGAGAAGCCGCGCTTGAGGCCCGCACGCATGTTTGCGGTCTGCTGGTCGAAATAGCGTGGGATGTCGTCAAGCTTGGAGATGTAGTTGCGCACAGCCTGCGCATTCTTGAGCGGCCGCTGCGTCATGAAGCCAAGATCAGACCAGAACTGCGAGTCGCTGTTGAACGGCATCTCGTAGCTGCGAAAACGAACGTCGGCCGCAAGGTTCTGGACCTGCGGCCGGTAGACGGCGAGGTTGACCTGGTTCTCTGCCGACAGATCCTTCGCAGGGATGGCGTCAAGCTGCTTCAGCACATCGTTCCAGTAGGCAAGCCGCGCTTGCTGCGTGGCCTTGTCGACAGCCGGCAGATGATTGTCGGCCGCGCTTGCGACACGATCCTCGTCGTCAATGCCGGCGAATTGTTGCTGCCGCCAACTCCATTCCTTCGAGTACAAGGTTTTGAAGCGGTCGTCCGCGTTTTCGGCGTGCGCGATCGAACCCAGCGCGAGGCCGAGGGACAACAAGCCAGCGAAGCTGCGGATCATCACTATCCCCACGAAGCAAAACGCGATGATCGCATTGAAATGCAGTCACGGCAGTGCCGAAGGATGGGCGCTGTGGCCGGGCGCTGTACTAACCCGCTAAAAGATGCTTTCTGCGTCACCGCCCATCGCGCGCACGTACGCCGCGAGACCGCGCTCGGACGCCTCGATAAACACCTCGCCGGTCGGCTCGAAACTGTTGATTCGATCCGGCCGGAACGTGCGGAAATCGACGCGCAGCCGGCACCATGCGCCGAGCGTCCATACGCCGCCCCAGAATGCGAGGCAGAGCGGTTCGACTTCGCGCGCGCTGGTCTTGCCCGACTCATCGCAGTAGTCCAGACGCAACACCTGGCTGGCGGCAATCGCCGCGTGCAGGCGATCGATCTGGCCGGACTTCGCCTCGTTCCAGTCGGCGGGCGCGAAAATGGGCGAACGCATGGCCCGCTGCTTCAATTCCGGCGGCAGTACCGCCTCGATCTTCAGCAGCGCAGCCTGCGCGCCACCGTGCAGGCGCTTGCCCGCAAACGCTTTCACGAAGCGCGTGCCGACCACCAGGGCTTCGAGCTCTTCGGCGTTGAACATCAGAGGCGGGATGTCCGCGCCCTTGCGCAACATGTAACCGACGCCGGCCTCGCCTTCGATCGGCACACCGGACAATTGCAGGTCGGCAACATCGCGATAGATGGTGCGCTGCGAAACGCCGAGCGTTTCCGCCAGCAGTCGCGCCGGTAACGCCGTGCGTCGGCCACGCAGGGCATGGATGATGAGGAAGAGTCGATCAGCTCGGCGCATCGGGCCATGATCGCCTGCACGCCTCGCGCTGGCAAAGACATTGCGCGATGCTCATCCGAGCTGCGCGAAACCGACCACGTTGCCGCCGGGTTCGCGCACGTAAAGTTCACTGCTGCCGTAGAACGTTCGATGGCGCGGTTTGACGATCGGTGTGCCGGCGAGCGCACGTTCCAGCGTATCCAGATCGTCCACCTCGACAAACAGCACGATCGAATGCCCGTCAAGTTCGGCCGTGGCATCCGCGCGTTCGGCAATCACGCTCGCACGCGCCTGCAGCATGACCTCGACGCCGTCCTTTTCGACGCTGGCAAAAACCAATGGGCCGTCCGGTCCCGGCACCTCGTTGGTGATCGCGAAGCCAAGACGTTCGGTCCAGAAGCCGATGCAGGCTTCGACACGGTCGACGATCAGCACCGGCGTCAGGCGACGCAGGCGGGGAAGCGCATGAGTGCTCATCGGGGGCCTCCGGCTACAGGGCAAGCGAGGTCAGACCACCGCTCATGGTGGATGGGCGACGCAAACGGCCGCCGATATCGATACAGGCAGAAAATTCCACGACGCAAGGCTTGGGCGGCGGCACACGCAGCGCGGCTGCGGGTCGAAACGGCACGGCATCGACCAACATGTGACGCGCCGCCAGCGGCGCGTAAGCGACAATCAGCAAACGCAGGAACCGGGACATGAGTGAATCTCCTTGAGGGTGAGTTGAATCGCGACAGATCAACTACCCGGCGCTGGAACCGTCGGGGCACATTTCTTGCGGTGCGAGCGCATCCGTGCGCTCACCTTTGTCATCGACGTGAGCGGATGCTGCCGCGTGTACCGGCGGCGTCGGCAATACATAAGCGGCCGCCATGATCAGCGCACCCGCCATCCACTGACGGCAATCGGAGTTGGCGAGCGCTTGCTTGCGCGGGATTCTTCGGCTCACTGCGGCGACCACAGGCCGACGCGGTTGCCTTCGCAATCGCGGAACTGTGCGAAGTAGCCTATGCCGTCCGGCAATTGAGTGCGCGGCACGAACACATCGCCGCCCTGCTTCGCAATGCGCTCGAGCGCGGGGCGGATATCGACAAGGCTCAGATACACCGTGCTGCCCTGCACCGACGGCTCGCATTGGTCCACGCGCACGAGGGCCCCGCTCGAATTGGGCTTGCTGCCGCCCGGGAATACCGCCATCTCGCCACCACCGAAATCCTCGCGTTTGAGCTTTACCCCGAGCACATTTTCGTAGAACGTCTGAGCGCGATTGAGATCTTTGGTCGGGATTTCAAACCAGGCAGGAACATTCGGGTTCAACATGAGGCTCTCCTTCGGGTGACTTGCGCCGGCTGGCGTGGGGCAAGAATGCCGGCCCCCCACTGACAGCGTGGTGTCAGCAGGCATCCCGGCGCCGCTCCGGTGCGCCGACTGGCATCGGCGTCGTCCAGCCCGGACAATGCGCGTTCGCGCCACTTGCCGGAGCCGCCTGTCCATGAAGTCGATTTCACTGACCCAGTACCTGTTGGAGGAGCAGCGCGCCGGTCACATCAACGCCGACCTGCGCCTGCTGATCGAAGTCGTCGCGCGAGCGTGCAAGCGCATCTCGATCGCAACGGCCAAGGGCGCGCTCGGGGGCGTGCTCGGCAGTGCGGGTACTGAAAACGTGCAGGGCGAGACGCAGAAGAAACTCGACGTGCTGTCGAACGAGATCCTGCTCGAAGCGAACGCTTGGGGCGGCCATCTCGCAGCGCTCGCGTCGGAGGAAATGGACGATCCGCATCCGATCCCCGATCGCTACCCAAAAGGCGAGTACCTTCTGGTGTTCGATCCGCTCGATGGCTCGTCGAACATCGACGTAAACATCTCGGTCGGCACGATCTTCTCGGTGCTGCGTTGCCCCGAGGGCGTGAAGCCCGATGAAAAGGCATTCCTGCAGCCCGGCACGCGGCAGGTTGCGGCCGGCTACGCGATCTACGGATCAAGCACGGTATTGGTGCTGACGCTAGGCGACGGCGTGCACGCGTTCACGCTCGATCGCGAGCAGGGCAATTTTCCGCTGACGCAGTCGCACATGCGCATCCCCGAAGATACGTCCGAGTTCGCCATCAACATGTCGAACATGCGCCACTGGGAGGTGCCGATGCAGCGTTACATCCAAGAGCTGCTTGCCGGAACGACCGGCTCGCGTGGGCGCGATTTCAATATGCGCTGGGTCGCGTCGATGGTGGCCGACGTGCATCGCATCCTGACGCGCGGCGGCATCTTCATCTATCCGCGCGACAGGAAGGATCCGGGCAAGCCGGGCAAGTTGCGCCTGATGTACGAAGCAAACCCGATGGCGATGATCGTCGAACAGGCCGGTGGCGCGGCAACCGACGGCCACCAACGCATTCTCGACATCCAGCCGGAAAAGCTGCATCAGCGCGTCGCGGTTTTCCTTGGCTCGAAAAATGAAGTCGAGCTTGCGACCGATTACCACCGGGACGCAGCGGCGGAATGAGGCTATGCCGGCGGATCGCGCCGGCGGGTATGGTTGACCGCGCCGAGAATACACGCGCCTAACAATACGATGACGCCTACGACGATCCATTGACTGGGTACGTGCGCAAGCCATGCGCCATATCCGAGACCGCTGATCAGGATGATCGCACCGATAAGATAAAGTCCAAACGACGACATGGAACAGCCTCCTTGACCCCAAACATGCCTCCATCCTCCGCTGCGAAGCCTGAACGTACTGCCACCAACGCCATGTCCAGCAACGATTTCATTGAGGTCTACGAAGGCGTGCTCGATGCGCAACTTTGTCGTGAACTGATCGCGGGCTTCGAGGCAAGTGACAAGGTAGCGCGTGGGGCGACAGCGGGAGGCGTCAATACGCGTCTCAAGGACAGCTGGGATCTCGATATCGGTCGCTATCCGGAATGGAAGAACGCGGAGAACCTGCTCAATGGCGCAATGCTTCGCTGCATGCTTGCGTACCTGCGCAAGTACACCTACCTCGCGCTCGCGCCGACCGCTCTGTACCGCAAGCACGCGGACGGCGAGCACGCGCAGATGCTGGGTATCGAAGACGTGCGCGCATTGACGGATGCCGATCTGCAGCGCCTGATCACGCACGTGTTCCGGCCCGGTGGCATCAACATGCAGCGTTATTACGCCGACCAGGGCGGCTATCCATACTGGCACAGTGAAATTTCGCCAAGGGCGGGCACCGACGACAACCTGCATCGCGTATTGTTATGGACGATCTATCTCAACGACGATTTTGCGGCTGGCGAGACCGAGTTCCTGCATCAGCAACGTTGCATCACACCGAAAACAGGCTCGCTGTTGATCGCGCCGGCAGGTTTCACGCACACGCACCGCGGCAACATGCCAAGGGGCGGCAACAAATACATCGCAACGTCGTGGGTGTTGTTTCAGCGCGCTGAACAGTTGTATGCAAATCCGTCGCCCATCAAATAAAACAGCGAACGAATCATTCCGTCGTGATCGGTTCCTCGACTCAGGAACGTTGGCGTCTGGGAAAGTCCAACCATCGCGACAATGCACGGACGCAAACACGACACGATCAAATCCCGTCGACCCTTTCCGATGCTAGCCGGCCGCGCACCCCCTGCGGCGTTTTTGCATGCGAACGAGCTACGCACGCGGCCTGATTGATCAACTGCGTCGCGGCGTCTTGCGTTTCCCGGGGCCATCGGATTTGCCGGAAAGACCGCGTTCCCGGATCCATACGATCGCCTCGCCGCGCGAGTGCACGTCGAGCTTCGAGTAGATCGATGCGGCGTGATTGCGCACGGTACCGGGCGACACGCGCAGGCGTGCGGCGATGGCTTTGTCGGAGAGACCTTCGCCGATCAGTGCCAGCACGTCGCGCTCGCGATTGGTGAGGTCCGCCAGTGCCGGCGCGCGACTGGACAGGTTGCCGCGACGGACGTTGGCGAGCTTCTCGACCAGCGGTCCGCTGAACCATGAAGCGTCCTTCATGATCGCTTCGACTGCTGCCACCAATTCCAGTTCGGTGCGCCGGCGATGGGTGATGTCGAGCAGTGCCAGCAAAACGCATGCGGCGCCGTCCATGAGAACGGTTTCGGCGGATACCAGGCAATCGATCGTGGTGCCATCCTTGCGTGTGATCAGGCATTCCATATCTCGCAAGCTGGCATTGCGCTTGAGCGCGCTGGCAATCTGCGCGCGCACATGGTTCGCAGCGAACAGGCCGATCTCGTCGAGCGTGCGCCCGATCAGATCGTCGGCTGCATAACCGGAGCTTGCGATGAACGCCTCGTTGACCTCGGTGATTTTCCAATGTTCGGCGCTGAAGACGAGGGTGGGTACCGGCGTCATCCGGAATGCCTTCACGAAGCGTTCTTCGCTATGTCGCAACGCGCTTTCGGATTGGCGGCGGGGCTCCAGATCCATGAAAGTGAACAGCATGCAGGCGTCGTCGCCGATTTCGATCGGCTCGCCGGCGACGATAACCAGCTTGGACGTGCCGTCCGCGATGCGCAGCTCCGCCTCCGTCTGTGCAATCGATTCGCCGGCACCCAGTCGTTCGATCGACGCATTGCGATTGTTGGCCTGGTCGAGCACGTCGAGCTCATAGACCGAACGCCCGATCACCTGTTCGCTGGCATAGCCGGTCATCTCCAGGAAGCCGCGATTGACCTTCCTGAAACGAAGGTCGCTGAGGTTGCAAATCAGCGCCGGCGCCGGATTCGCGCCGAATGCGCGCTCGAAGCGCTGCTCGGCACTGGCCCAGTCGGTCACATCAGTGAGAAAGAGCGCGTAGAAGTCGGGCGCTCCCGCGGCGTCCGTGACGACGAGACTGCGCGTGCGATGCACCCGCATCCGGTCCGGATGCGCAACCGGCGTCGTCTCGACAATCACATCGCTGAAGGATTCGCCCGCCAGCGCGCGCTCCAGCGGATAGCTCGCGGCGGCGACTGCATGATGATTGCGATACCGCAGTTCGAATCGTTTGCGATATTCGCCGACGGTGCGACCGAGATCGGCAGCATCGGAAACGCCGTGCATCGCGCATGCGGCGGTATTCGCCCACACCAGCTTGCGGTTGCTCCCGATCAGGATCACGCCCTCGCTCAATCCGGCGAGCAGCAGTCTGAGCTGATGACGGTCGGCCGTGTTCGGGGGTGGACGTTTGCTCATGGCAGGTGCTCAAGGGTGCGAAACGGCTAGGCGCGAAAACCGCTGTTGTGCGCGCGATCCATGATGCCGCGTCCGAGGCTTCAAAGATCGCATTGTGACAAATGCACTACATCGACCAGTACATCCGCGATGGGACGCCGGTCCAGCCTCGGCGCAGACTGGTCTTCCGTCAAGGATCGCGCTATTCCGCGCCCCGTCGGCAATGCATGCAAATGGTCTCGCATGCGACCCATCACGCCATGTAGCTGTCTGCAGGGACATTTCAATGAGTGAAAGCGGCAAAGGGACGATGCAGTCGCTGGCGGTGATCGAAACCGTCACGAAGCTGGAAGAGCTGCAACACCTTCTTGTGAGTGAGCCGCGACCTGCGGCATTCCGGTTGGAGCCGTGCGGGAAATCGCCTCACGGCTATTTCTGGTTCAACGTTTCCGTCGACCTTTCCGAGGTGGCGGATGCCATGCGCACGGTCCGCAGTGTGCTGGGCGCGCTGCTGGATGGGGCAGATCGTGGTGTCGTCGAGCATTTCAGAATCGTGATCGGCGCCGATCTGCTGCGTCGACCCGATCCTTTAAGTCATTTCGATGGCGAAATCGGAGGGCGGTCGTGCGTCGCGTAAACGAAAAGGGGACGACTTTGCGCGCGAACGCAGATACGTTGCTGAGCGATGTCAGTGAAATTGCGAAGCGTATCTACGCGGCGCTGATCGACGACGATGTGCTCGTGTGGGCGAGTCCCGGCGTCGACATCTACTTCATGCCTGCGAAGAATGCCCCCGAGGTTCCGGCCGAGTATTTGGTCGGTACCTACCGGATGGGCGCGTCCTCCGCCGACATCGAGGAAGACCTACTTGAACTGCGCAAGTCGCGTGTATCCGGAGCAATGATCTTTTAGCGACGTGGAGCGCTGCAGGGTCCGTCCGGAAGAATAGACGTCGATTCGGATCAGTTGGCCTCGAAGCCGCTGTGCCGCTCGGCCCAGTCCGCGCTCTTGGCAAACGCTGTGGCCGGTTGCAGCCCGATTTCCTGTATTGAAGGTGTACCCCCGCAGGCGCCATCAATAGCTGCGTGGATCCATCCACGACTTCAGCACGGACAATCCAGATGAGCGCATGTTTGTTTCCGCCGTTACCTCTTTGTCCGACGGCATCCCTGTTGCGACGTGCCTTCGCGCGCAGTATTGTTGCCGTGCTGCTCGCCGTGACCGGCACGTCTGCATTTGCCGATACCTATGTCGTCTCGACCACGGCCGACGGCGGAGCGGGCAGTCTGCGTCAGGCGATTCTCGATGCGAACGCCAAGCAGGTCACCAACGGGTCCGGCTGCGCTGGGCATACGATCACGTTCAACATTCCAGGCACGGCGCCGCATACGATCCAGCCGCATTCGCCGTTGCCGAGAATACAAATCCCGATCACCTTCGAGGGCTATTCGCAGCCCGGTGCAAGCGAGAACACAGCGTTCACCGGCAGCAATGCGGTGATCGCGATCGAGCTCGATGGCAGCTTCGCCGGAAATACGGATGCGTTCGTCGTCGGTGCAGCGGTTCCCGGCTCGGGACTGTGCGCGGGCAACACGAGCGTCTTTCGCGGACTCGTTATCAATCGTTTTGCGGGCGCTGCGATTTCGATGGGCGAGGAAACGTGTCCGATCGGCCAGGCCTGCATTTGTGGCGGCGTGCTGCTCCAGGGCAACTACATCGGCACCGATGTGACCGGCACGCAGGCACGTGGCAATGGCATCGTACTCGCGCGTCCGGCGCTGGTGTTCGGCACCAGCTGCGTCGTGAATGTCGTCGGTGATCAAACCTTGCAAGATGGCGGTCCCAGCAGCCCGCGCCCACAGTCGCGCAACGTCATCCCCGGCAACGGTGCGGACGCGATCCTGATGTTCTCGACCTCGTCCAATTCCGGCAACGGCTTGTCGCAAGGGCACACGATCCGCAACAACTACATCGGCACGGATGCGAGCGGTACCGCCGCGTTGTCCAACAGAGGTCGCGGCATCACCATGGAGACGAACACCTCGGGCATGAAAATCTACGACAACCTGATCAGCGCGAACATGAGCGATGGCGTGGGCGTGCTCGACAGTCCATTCCTCGGCACAGCGGTGATCGGCAATGGCGTCGGCATCGGTATTGCGGGCCAGGCATTGGGCAACGGCGGGCACGGCGTGCTCGTGGCCAACCACGCGATCGGCGTGACGGTCGGTTCCCGATTGATCTTTGTACCCACGGCAGCCGCGATCGCGAACAACGCGGGTGCCGGCTTGTTCATCGATGACTTCGCCATTGTCGATGCCGGCAATCTGTCAAGCGCGAACAACGGCGGGCTTGCGCTCGACCTCGCGCCTGCCGGCGTCAATCCGAACGACGCCGGCGACGGCGATCTGGGTCCCAACGAATTGCTCAATCATCCGCTGATCACCTCGGTGATGGCGGACTCGGGAAGCCAGATCGGCAGCATCGCCGGCTCGCTCGACGCGGTGCCGAACAGCACCTACGAGATTCATTTCTTCCTCAACGACGCCTGCGATCCGACTGGCTACGGCGGTGGGCAGACGCCGTACCCCGCGGCGTCCGCTAGCGTGACCACCGACGCCGTCGGCCACGGGACCTTCGCGCAGCCGGCGCAATCACTGCCCGCGGGCCGCTACCTCACCGCGCTTGCACGCCGGTTTTCGACGACATTGAAGGTGCAGGCACTGATGACCTCCGAATACTCCAACTGCATGCTGATTGGCGCCGGAGACACGATTTTCGCCAACGGCTTCGACTAGACGCGCGCTCGGCGCATCGCGATACGTCTGCAGTCGATTTGTGCTGCGTCGGCAGCGTGCGCAAGCGTTGCAACGATTCCGATAAAGTGTCGGAGCCATGCGCGGTCTTTCGCCGCGCCACCCCCGACGACGTGCCTGCGAAGCGATTCGATGATCCGATTCGGCCCCTGGAGTACCGCTCTCGCATTTGGTGCGCTATTTGGTTTCGCCGTCGCTGCGGGGTTGCTGCGCATGCGCGCGAATGCTGTGGCGAATCGCCTGCTCGCTGGTCTGCTGATCGTCATCGCGCTGAAACTCATGCCGTATGTGCTCGGCTACGCGGGCTTTTACGACGCGTGGCCGTGGCTGTCGTTTGCGCCGTTCGATCTCGCTTTAGCGATAGGGCCGTTGCTGTACCTGCATGTGGTGCGATTGACGTCGACGGCGTTGCCGCTTGGTTGGTGGCGACATTTCATACCGGCGTTGGTGCAAGGGAGCTACTACGCCGTCCTCTTCGCCTGCCCGCTTTCGTTCAAGAATGCGTGGGATAGCGATGTGCAGGTGCCGTGGGTCGTGCCGTTCGAGACGACCGCCGAGCTTGCGTCCATCGCGATCTACCTCGCGCTCGCCTGGCGCCGGCATCGTGCGTATCAAGCGTGGCTTGCTGACCACATCAGCAACCGCGACGACTTCCGCCTGGAGTGGTTGCGCAACTTCATTCTCGCGCTGTCGATGATGCTGCTCGCGTGGGCTGCCGTCAGCGCAGCATCTGTGCTGTGGCATCTCAACTACTACGAACGCTTTCCGTTCTACATCGGACTGACGGTGCTGGTGTTCTATCTCGGACTCGAAGGTTGGCGCCACGCCGAACTAAGTTACCCATTGCCGGCGCCATCGCTTTCGGATGCGGCCGCATCCGGTCCGGGCAGCGTGTCGCCGCCCGGTCGTTCCGTCGAAGGGCGCGACTGGTCCAACCAAGGGCAGGTCTGGTTGGAGAATACGCGTGCTGCCGGCTGGTGGCGCGATCCTGACCTGAGCCTGGATCGGCTGGCGCGTCACCTCGGCACGAACACGGCGTATCTGTCGCGCGCGCTCAACGAAGGGCTCGGCTTGAGCTTCAGCGATGCGATCGGTCGCCTGCGCGTCGATGAAGTGCAGCGTCAGTTCGGGCAAGGCGCGCGAGGCGATCTGCTGACGCTGGCGTACGCGGCGGGTTTCAGCTCGAAGACGAGCTTCAACCGCACGTTCAAGAGTCAGACGGGAAAAACGCCGTCCCAATATCGTGAAAGCGTACAGGGCGAAGGTGCCAAATCCTGAAAAATACGCAGTGTTTGAGATTCCGGGACGACAGGCGAAACGAGGGTGACGAAACTCGCAGACTCCTGACCGGAGGTGTGCAATGTCGCGCTTGCTGCTGCTATTCCTGCTGTTCGTCACTTTCGCCCCCAGCGCTGGCGCGGGGCCGGATTCCCCGATCACCGCCGAACAAGGCTTGCGTGATCTGCGCATCCTCAAACACGGCCTGACGCAGCTGCATCCGGGCGCATGGCGGTACATCACGCCGGCCCAACTGAACGCTGAGTTCGAGCGCGCCAACGCAGCCGTCGCGGGCGGGACGGATCGGGCGACGATGTACCTGCTTGCGAGTCGCATCGCAGCAGCATTGCGTTGCGGGCACACATGGACCAACTACCTCAACCAGTCCGACGCTGTGAAGACCGAGCTGTTCGGTCGTGCGGACAAGCTGCCACTCACGCTGCGCCTGGTCGAGCGACGGCTCCTCATCATCGGTAGCGCCGTCGATGGCATCGACGCCGGCAGTGAGCTACTCGCCATCGATGGCCGCCCCGCCAAACAGTTGGTCGACGAGCTCCTGCCCTACCTTCGCGCCGATGGCAGCAGTGATGGCAAGCGGCGCGCGCAGATCGATTCCGGCGTCAACGGTGGTGCGATGGATCGGTTGTTTCCGCTGTTGCATGCGCCCGTCGACCAGCGCTATGCGTTGCGTATTCGCGATGCGCA
>JBBRZD010000030.1:0-16617 GCA_038237055.1 Lysobacterales bacterium
ATCGAACAGGAATTCGTCGTCGAAGTTCGCGGCGAAGCGGGTCCGTATGCGCTCGGCACGCTCGCGCGCGGTCTCAGCTACAACGGACGCCCACTACCGCCATGCAAGGTCAGCTGGCAAAGCGAAACACGCTTGCGCTTCGCCATCAGCAACGTGCAGGGCGGGCAGCTACGCCACATGTGTGCCGCCGTGGGACTTGAAGTGGTCGCGATGCGCCGCCTGCGCATCGGGCGCATCCCGCTGACCAAGTTGCCGATCGGCGAATGGCGCGTATTGCCGGCCGGCGAGAAATTCTAGCGAACAAATTCGGCTACGGACGATCAGCTCGACTGCCGCAGCCGGCTTTGGCACCCAAAGGACGCCATGGCAGGCCGTGTCACGTCTGTTCGCTATCGCACATAGCCGATGTTGATATTGTCGTAAATTTTGCTTCTGGACCCGCTCCGGCGCCGACGCTGGCGGTTTCACCGTGACCAACACAAACGGCCTATACTCCCAAGTGTGTGGACGGTTGCGACGATCATCATCACTGCAGCAACGCTGGCTGGCTTCACTCCGAGATGCACATGACCTTGGCTCCTGACCCCCGGCAAAACCGATTGCTCGCGGTCCTCCCGAAAGACGAATGGGCACGTTGGATGCCCCACTTGGAAACCGTGGATCTGCCGCTCGGCCGCGTGCTGTACGAGTCCGGCATCAAACTGGCTTATGTGTATTTTCCGACAACGGCGATCATCTCGTTGTTGTACGTAATGGAGAACGGAGAATCGGCGGAAATTGCCGTCGTCGGAAATGAAGGCATCGTTGGAATTTCGCTGTTCATGGGCGGCGAATCCACGTCCAGCCGCGCCGTTGTGCAAAGCGCAGGCCGCGGCTTCCGGCTGAAGGCGCACTTGATGATGCGGGAGTTCAACCGGGCTGGCCCGGCGCTGCATCTTTTGCTGCGCTATACCCAGGCGCTGATCACGCAGATGGCGCAGACGGCGGTATGCAATCGCCATCATTCACTGGATCAGCAGCTGTGTCGCTGGCTGCTATTGAGCCTGGATCGCCTGTCCTGCAATGAACTACTTATGACGCAGGAGCTCATTGCCAATATGCTCGGTGTGCGCCGCGAAGGCGTCACTGAATCTGCTGGCCGTTTGCAGAAGGCTGGATTGATCGAGTACCAACGCGGTCGCATCACGGTCGTCGACCGCGCGGGGCTCGAAAAGCGCACTTGCGAGTGCTATGCCGTGGTCAAGAATGAGTACGACCGCCTGCTTCCAGCAATAACAGCGACTTGAGCGTCACGCGTTCGTACGATTTCTTCGAGCAGAGCAGCGCTTCATGCAAGGCGAGCAGGCGTGCATGGACTTCAGTAGCAACCGCGAAATGCCATTTTTCGTGATCCAGTTGCCTGCACTCGAACCACAAGCCCGTTGCAATCAGCCCCGCGGCCAATCGCGCAGCGAGAGTTGAGTCGCACACACGTAGCGACTTCGTGACGGAGCGCGGCGTGCGCAAAAAACCCACGGCCCGCTCGACGTCGAGATCGGACCGGGAAATTGGCGGCGCATGCAGCGCATCAAAATGCGAAATCGATGTCCTGCGCTGCAGCTCATGGAATCTTTCGGCAATCGACATCCGAACTCTCCTTCGGATCGGCTGAGTCGTGAATCCCTCTGCCCCGATCAGCTGTCAGCCAGCACATCGAAGAAGCGTCAGATCCGTCCGAGCAGCAACAGAATCAGCAAGATCACAAGTACGAGGCCCAGACCACCGCTGGGACGATAACCCCATGAGCGGCTGTAACCCCAATTTGGAAGTGCGCCCACAAGCAAGAGCACAACCACGATCAACAGAATGGTTCCAAGCGACATCTGCGTACTCCTGTGACGATCTGGACCCGTTGGTCCGTGATGCTGGCGCATCGCTGCGCCATGCGTTGACATGGTAAGCCATTTCGACGTCAGGACGCCGCGGCTCGGATCGAAGATTGCTCGCTTTGTCCGAATCGGTCGGTGCGCTGACGTACATAGGCATGGAGTCACGCCGCTGCGTGACAGGCGAAGCGGTGCAGCGGCGCAGAACCGTCTGTGCGCAGTGAGATTGCCTCTATGTGTGATAACGCACCGTCAACGCCCAATGCATGCGCGCACCCTGTCGCAGCGTAGATCGCAATGTCATTCAAGCTGGGGAGACGAAGCACACCGCGCGCAGCCCTCATCGCGAAGGAAGGAGATCTCAGGGAACGCGGGCTGGGTCGTCACCAATCGCACACGTCGGGCTGAATCGCGGCACAGAAACGCTTCGCAGGCTCGACACGACTAGATCGCCTATTCCATTGGGAGTCCGTGCATGAATCGCCATCTCGACCCATCATGAAGCCCGCCGTTGCGAATGGCCTGCTCGCTCGCCTCTCGAACGTGCATCGGCAACGATTGATTGCCCAATGCGAAAGAGTCGATTTACCCGAGTCCACGATGCTGTGCGAGCCGGGCGACCGCGTTCGCCATGTCTATTTCCCGATCGACAGCTTCATTTCGCTGATTACCCTGCTCGATGACGGCGCAGCCTTCGAAACCGGTCTGGTCGGCTCCGAAGGCATGCTGGGTATTTCACTGGCGCTCGGCGTCCCAGTCGCGCCACAACGCGCACTGGTACAGGGCGGTGGATCCGCATTGCGAATGCCGGCCGCGGCGTTTCGACGCGAGCTCACGCGGAACCCGTCGTTTCGCAGCCTGCTCAATCGCTATTTATATGTGCTGATGTGCGAGCTGGCGCAAACCGGCGCGTGCACGCGCTTTCATCTCATCGATGCTCGCCTGGCTCGCTGGCTGTTGATGTCCCACGATCGCGCGCCGGGCGATGAAATTCATCTGACGCATGAATTCCTCGCCTACATGCTCGGCGTGCGTCGTGTCGGCATCACCACAGCCGCCGGCGAATTGAAAGCGCGGAATCTGATCAGCTATACGCGCGGCATCATCACGATTCGCGATCGAGCGGGCCTTGAAGCGGCTTCCTGCGAGTGCTACCGCGTGGGTCGCGACACTTACGCGCGCATGCTCGATAGTTAACGAAATACTTATTATTTGTGTGCGGCGCCGTACAGATAACTGTTTCGCCGTAGCGCATTGTTGCCCCAAGCGATGCAAGCTGTGGTCGCCCTTACACACGAATGCGGCACTCTCCCGTGCAGATCGTGCGCTCTTCCTTCAAAGGAACATTCGTGCACATGCAATGGATTCCCTGCTCTGCATCGTTGCCACACGATGGTGATCCGATCCACTTCCAGCTCGACGACCGCAAGGTGCCGATGGATGGCACCTATACCCGCGGTGTTTTCCGTTCACGCTGGAGCGAATACGACGTCAGCCGCGTTCACTTGTGGAGCGCGTTGAACATTGACTCCATCGTCGCCGCTGCTTCTCGAACGATCAACACGCTCGTCGTTGAGCTCGGATCACTCGCGCCGATCTGACTGGAACTGAGCGCCGCGATCGCCTGAGTTGAATCGGCGGCAATTGTGCATGCCGCCAATCCCGTCAGCGCCTGATCGAATCGAACAACCCATCTGCCTAACTCGCAGGCTTCCTCAGTTGCTCGACGGCCACAGCCGGCAAGCTGCGTCTTTCGCACCTTGCCGGCCGGCGACTATTTGCGGTCAGCCGCGCTTGCATCACGCGTGGCACGGAATTCCGAATCCTTCGCCCAATCCGGCCAACTCGCGGAGTTGGCGAGATCGGCGCCGACCTTGTAGAGCAGCGGCAGATCGTGCGCCATGCCAGTGAAGCTCCAGCTTGCCTGCCATTCGTCGCCAGGCTGGTGATAGCGTTTGGTGACGTAGTCCTTGCCCGCGGCTTCGCCCGCTGCGGTACCGCCGTCGACGAGATCGTTGCCCGAACCGAATGAAATGGAGGGTACGCCGACCTTCGCGAACGAGAAGTGGTCGGATCGGAAGAAGTATCCGGCTTCTGGATGCGCATCGGGTGTGTATGCCAGTCCCATCGCTTTCGCATCCTCAATCATCGCATCCAGCAAGTCCGACTTGACGCTGCCGGATGTGGTGAAGTCTCGCGCCAGGCCCGTCGGCTGGAGCGCATCCATGTTGATGTTCGCGACAGTCTTCGCTAACGGATACAGCGGTTTCGACGAGTAGTAGGCCGAACCGAGCAGCCCTTTTTCCTCCGCTGTTACATTGAGGAACAGGACAGAACGCTCGGGCTTGGGCGCGTGCGCGAACGCGCGGCCCAGCTCGATCAAAGCCGCCGTGCCGGTGCCGTTGTCGACAGCGCCGTTGTAAATCCGGTCGCCCTTCGCATCGGGTTGGCCGACGCCCAAATGATCCCAGTGCGCGCTGTAGATCACCGTTTCGTCGGGACGCTTGCTGCCTTCGACGCGGCCGACGATATTCTGCGAATTGATCACCTTCTCATCCACCGCGTAGTCGGCCGAGAACGTGGCGTCCTTGAGCACGACCGGTTTGAATTCACGCGTCTGCGCCTGCTTCTTGAGGGCGTCGAAGTCGAGGCCGGAGCGCTTGAACAGGTTGACGACGAAATCGCGCTGCACCCAGCCTTCGACCTGGGGATGGGCTGAGGCCGGATGATCGCGCACGATGTCGAACATCGTGTTCGTGTTCGAATTCTTCACCGTATTCCAGCCGTACGCCGCAGGATCGGTCTCGTGCACGATCAACATACCGAGCGCGCCGCGTCGCGCCGCTTCTTCGTATTTGTAGGTCCAGCGTCCGTAGTAGGTCATCGCTTTGCCGCCGAAGTCGCCCTTGCCGGTTTCGAAATCGGGGTCGTTGATCAGCACGATCGCGATCTTGCCGTGCAGGTCGACGCCCTTGAAATCGTCCCATGTGCGCTCTGGCGCAGTCACGCCATATCCGACGAACACCAGCGGCGCGTCCTTGATCGCAACCGCCTTCGAGCCGTCCATTGCCGCACGCAGCGCGATCTCGTTGCCTTGCGTCAGCGCCTGTGCCTTGCCGTCGATCGCGACCGACGCTTTCGGCGTACCGACGATTTCAGCACGCAGCAGCGGCACCGCTTGGGTCCAGGTGTGTTTGCCATTCTTGAGATCGCCGCCGGGTTGCAAACCGGCCTGCTTCATCTGACCGATCACGTAGGCGACCGTTTTTGCCTCCCCTTCGGTGGCCGGTCCGCGGCCTTCGAATGCATCCGACGATAGCGTTTTCACTTCGTCGGAGAGGCGCTTCGGATCGAAGCTGGGTGCGCCCGCACTGATCGCGGCGGACGAAATGGAAAGAGTTGCAAGTGAAATCAGCAGTCGCTGCACGAGGGGCATCTCCAGGCGGTGATGCACCCGATCCTAGACAGTAAACACCACAGGGTCCAGTCGACAAACGTAACGCGAACCGGCCATACACGCTTTCGCGTACGATGGCGCGTGCTGCTCGTCAGCTACACGCGTCCCTTCGACATTTCCGTGTCGCCGCTTCGCTCCCTTTTTACGACATCATTTCGCTGCTGCGAGATGACGCACCAGGGAGCGTCCATGCAGGGCTACACCACCCGCCAGATGGTTCTGCGTTTCGGCGAACACGACTACCGCATCCGCGCGCTCAGCGACCTGCAGCAATTCGCCGACCCGAATCACCACGCCGAACGCATGGGCATTTCTTCCGCGCAATGGGGACTGTTCGGACAAGTGTGGCCATCCGGTCGCGTGCTCGCGGAAGCGATGAGCCATCATGCGATTGCCGGCAAGCGAATCCTGGAAATCGGTTGCGGGCTCGGTCTCGCCAGCCTTGTCCTGCAATACCGGGGCGCGAATGTCATCGCCAGCGACTACCATCCGCTGGCCGAGCCATTCCTTGCCTACAACTCGGCGCTGAACGACCTGCCCGCTGTCGTCTATCGCGAGCTGCAATGGGCGGTTCCGACCCCAGAGCTCGGACGCTTCGATCTGATCATCGGCAGCGACATTCTGTATGAGCGCGACCATTCGAACCTGCTCGCCGCACTCATGCTGCGGCATGCAAATCCGGATGCGGAGATCCTGATCACCGATCCCGGCCGTGGTAACAGTGGGCCGTTTACGCGCGCACTCGCTGCACAAGGCTACGACGTCATCGAGCAACGCAGCGCGATGGGCAAGGCAGACACGCCGCCATTCCGCGGCCGCCTGCTCAGCTATCGTCGATCGGCGCTGGCGCAGCCGATGCCCGCGTCGGCCTGAGTACCTGAATTCCCAACAAATCCCGCGCAACGCAAAATACTGTTCGCTATTTGCGCACTAGTTGCCTTCCGCATGGCGCGCGCGCCACCCAGCTAACTCAATCTCGTACTTCGCCAGAGCAGGTTCGTGGATATCGACCACGCAATTCACACACCCTTCGCCGCAACAGTCCGCTGCATCGGGTTCGGGCGGTCGTGAAGGTGGCGGATCGGCGGGATCGGTCAAGCGCGCTTCCTCATGCCGGCGGCAAATGCGTGCGCGCCCACTGCACGATTTGTTGCGCACTCATCGCGCCGGACTGTCGCGCGATCTCGCGACCGCCGGCAAACAGAATCATCGTCGGGATGCTGCGGATCGCAAAGCGCGCACCGAGCGCGGATTCTGCTTCCGTATCCACCTTGGCCAGGCGCATCCGCGGCTCCAGCGTGTTCGCTGCGGCCTCAAACGCGGGCGCCATGCTCAGGCACGGTCCGCACCAGGGCGCCCAGAAATCGACCAGCAAGGGCAGCTCGCTACGCAGCGCGTGTTTGTCGAAATCAGCCGCGGTCAACGCGATTGGCAGCCCGGTGAACAACGGTTTATGGCAACGCCCGCAGGTGGGCGACTCGTCGAGTCGCGATGCTGCGGTGCGGTTCATTGCGGCGCAATACGGGCATGGAATCAGGATCGGCGTGGGATTCATCTCAGCTCTCTGTCGGATATCCTGCATGTCGGGTCACGATATCCCCAACGCAAGGTGGAGCGATGCGCTACGCATCGCGCGCCAGTACTGGTAACGTCATCGCTCCTTCCGACGCGGAGACTTGCGATGCGAATTACCTTCCACGGTGCAGCCGGTGGCGAAGTCACGGGTTCCAGTCACCTGCTCGAAGCGGCAGGCAAGCGCATTTTGCTCGATTGCGGCATGATCCAGGGCAGCCGCGAGGCGGAAGCGCGTAATCTGGAGCCGTTTACGTTCGAACCGGCAACGATCGACGCACTGGTGGTGAGCCATGCGCACATCGACCACATCGGCCGCGTACCCCTGCTGGTCAAACGCGGTTTCAAGGGCCCGATCTACGCACAGGCGGCCACCTGCGACCTGATGCCAATCATGCTGCTGGACGCCGCTTCACTGGCCGAACATGCAGCCGACTTCGCGAATCGCGATCGGGCGCAAGGCGCGCCGGAAGTACAGCCGCTGTATACACGCGATGATGTGGCCGCGACGCAGAAGCTGCTGCGCCCCCTCCCCTACGAAGTCGCCACCGAAATCCTGCCCGGCGTGACGCTGCGCCTGCACGATGCGGGTCACATCCTCGGATCCAGCATTCTCGAACTGCACGCGAGCGATCCCGTGCCGAAGACGCTGATTTTTTCCGGCGACATCGGCGTAAAAGGAACGCCGATCCTGCGCGATCCGACGCCACCGCCCAACGCGGACCTGATCCTGATGGAATCCACCTACGGCGATCGCAATCACAAGGACCGCGCCGCCACCATCGCCGAATTGGGCACCATCTTTGAACAGGCTCGCGCCGCTGGCGGCAATGTCGTCATTCCTGCATTCGCGGTCGGGCGCAGCCAGGAGCTGCTGTACTGGTTTGCGGGCCAGTACGAAGCATGGAACATCGCATCGTGGAAAATCTTCCTCGATAGCCCGATGGCGGCGAAGGTGATGGCTGTGTACGACCGTCACGAAGAGTTGTTCGATGCGGACGCGGTCAAGGTATGGGCGGGGAAAATCAAACCGTTCGCGTTGCCGAACCTGCATATCAGCGAAAGCGTCGATGACAGCAAGGCGATCAATGCCATTCGCGGCGGAGCGATCATCATCGCGGGCTCCGGCATGGCCAATGGCGGACGCGTGCGTCACCATCTCTTCAACAATCTCGCGGATCCGAATTCACACGTGATCTTCGTGGGCTACCAGGCGAGCGGCACGCTCGGGCGCCTGCTCGTCAACGGTCTCAAGCACGTGAAACTGTTCGGTCAGGACATCCCGGTGCGTGCGCAGATCCACACCGTCGGCGGCCTTTCGGCGCACGCGGACCAGCAAGGTCTGCTCGACTGGTACGGCGCATCCGGGAACCACCCGCCGGTCGTGCTCGTTCATGGCGAAAACCCGGCTCGCGCCGCCCTTGCGGAACTGTTGCATACGCGATTCGGCACCGAGGTGACCCTGTCGCTACCGGGCATGACACGCGAAGTCTGAACGCGTTCGCTTGCGGCCAAATGGCGCGGTGCCGATCGGCGCCAACGAACGATCCGCACTCTGAAAGACGTGCCGTGATGCAAGAAAAAGCCCGCCAACCGGCGGGCCGTTTCCACTTGAGAAGCGAACTGCCGTTGCTGCAGCGTGCAGCTATTGCGGCGTATGCGCCTGACACTTCATCAGGTCCTTGTCGGTCAGCGTCCATACCTTGCTGGTGGAGCACAGGGAAATGTTCTTCACGATGCACTCGTCGGCGTCCTCGTCGATCAGCTTGACATCGTAGTTGCCGCAGCTGATTTCGCTCAGCGTGAACGTATCGCCCGTCTTGAGCGTGTGGTGACCGAGCTGATCGGCACCCCACTTGCTGGTATCGATCGAGGAAAAGAAGAGCTGCTGGATCGACCATTTCGAATCGTTGCGGAGTTCGATCTTCGCGTCGACCGGCGTGGCCTGCATATCCGATTTCATGTCCTTCTGGGCTGCGGCAAAGCCGGGGACCAAGGCCAGTAAGGCGACGACGAGACCGGTGCTCAGCGAGGTGCGTTTGATGCTCATTGAATACTTCCTGCAAGGCGTCGTTCGTTTACGACCGCTGCAGTAGGCGCGCCGGCAGAAAACGCGCGCTGAATGCCGAGCGCGCCGATGAAAAACAACCTCGCCCATTCAGCTGATTGAAGGCTCGAGGCAGCGGTTTCGGCAGGCACGGCGGCCGCGGGTGGCATCTTGGATCGCACCAGCGATCGTTTTGCCTGAACGAAAAAGGTGGACATGCGATGCCTTGCCACATCACCGCTATTCGCAAAACAACGCACTTTTAAAGTTTCGTCGCGCGACTGCGTATTCAATGAAGCACACAATTGCGTTGGACGCGCTGTACGCACGCAAGCTGGCCGGCGCGTTTCGTTCGATCTACGTGGTCACCACTGTCATGGTGCTGTACTTGAACGTGAACGTGCTGTTCGCCCAGCTGTTCGCGAATGTGCCCGCGCTCAAGTCCATGGCACCGACCCAAGCCGAACCGCCGTTCGCGATTGCGCAGGGAATCGTGCTCGTGCTGTTCCTGCTGCTGGGCTGGAAAGCGCGGAAGAAATTCCATCCAGCGACTGCCAACCGCATCGGAGATGCTGCCGCTGCATGGCGAGGTCAAACCACGCGCTTGCCCTCGCAGTCAGAGTCCGACGCGTCGGCGAACGCTGGCGAAATCCTTGACTGGCCGCACTTCGATGCAGCCGTTCGGCGCCCACGGAAACTCGGATGCAATGCTTACGGCTTCGTCCATGGCAGCGGCAGATCATGACCAGAAATTCATGCTCCCCGCGGCACATCCTGGACTGGCACATCCTGAGCCGGCAGGTCATGGAAGTACGGCACGACCTCGCCCTTGAGCTTGATCGTCATCGGATTGCCGTGACGGTCGCGCGCGCGGCCAGCTGCTACACGGACCCATCCCTCGCTGACGCAATATTCCTCGACGTCTGTTCGCTCCTTGCCGTTGAACCGAATACCGACTCCGCGCTCCAGCAAAGTGGCGTCGTGGAACGAGCTTTTCGGATTCGAAGCAAGGCGATCGGGAGGCGTATCGTTCATGGGGTCATCAGCCAGGAAGCGGCGCAAGGCCACAAGGCCTCACAGGATAGTGGGCCAGCCCTTGATTGAGTAGGCCGGCTGCGAATAAGGGCTATCAGCGCCGCCAACAGCGCACGGGGCAGGCATTCGTCTAGCGCCACCGCGACTATTGCGAATTACAGGCCTGATGCGAACGCAAGACATGCTGGAAACGCGTCGCGCGAGCGCCAAGATATCAACGCCTGCGGGACGGCGCGCGCGACCACGCGGTTGCGCCCCCGCGCCTTTGCGACGTAGAGCGCGCGGTCCGACGTTTCGATCAGGGCGTCCGGCGGATGCGACGCGTGCGGACGTACCGCGCTGACACCGATACTGACCGTGACGTGCGGCCCAACCGGTGATGTGGGATGCGCTATGGCAAGCGCCTCGATTCGACGACGCAGACGCTCGGCAATGCGGCGGGCATCGCGCATATTGCAATTGGGTAAAAGAAGTGCGAGTTCCTCGCCACCATATCGAGCAACCAATTCCTCTGCGCTGCGGGCGGCTGCGCGTCCTGCGCACAATCATGTTTTCAATCAACCACGTTTGCGCACCGCGTGATTGAACAACGCGATCGTGCGACGCCACGCTTCCGCGGCCGCTTCCTTGTCGTAGCGCGGCGTCGTGTCGTTGTTGAAACCATGCTGCGTACCGCGAGGCCGATACAGGGTATAGCGCACTTCCGCCGCCTTCAACGCCAGTTCGTATGGCGGCCACCCTGCATTGACGCGCTGGTCTTTCGCAGCGAGTACGACCAAAAGTTCAGCTTTGATCTTCGCAACATCTTCAACGGGCGGCGCAACGCCATAGAATGGAACCGCCGCGCGCAGATGCGGCAGGCGCGTCGCGAGGAAGTTCACGACGCCACCGCCGTAGCAGAAGCCGACCGCGCCCATATGTCCGTTGCCACCATCGGCATGGACAAGCATCTCGGCCGCAGCGAGAAAGTCTTCGTGCGTCTTCGCCTGGTCGAGTTTTGCAAACAGTCTGCGTGCCGCATCTTCGTCGCCGGGATATCCGCCGAGGGGGAACAGGGCATCAGGCGCAAACGCGATGAAATCCTCCAGCGCCAATCGACGAACGATATCCTCGATGTGCGGATTGAGGCCACGGTTCTCGTGCGCGACCAATACAAGCGGCAATGGACTTTTGGCCTTCGCAGGCCGCGCCAGATAGCCGCGCGCCTCGCCATAGCCCTTGGGTGAAGGGAATTTGACGTACTTCACAGACAACCGTTTGTCGTCAGGCGATACCTGCTGGGCCGCTGCGAATTTCGGATTCAACGCCGCTAGCAGACTCGCCGCCCCAGCCGCGCCGACGGCGAAACGCTCCGCGCCGGCGAGAAAACCGCGACGATCGATCGCACCATGCACATATTGGTCAAACAGTCGCAGCACTTCGGGATCGAAATCTCTGGCTTTCAATGAAGGGGGATTTGACATGTCAGTCTCCTTGCAATGAACAGCACGTTGATCTGAAATTGACGCAGGAGACAGCCACGTTTTTGCGTGCGTCAACGCAGCTGGCTGTCCTTGCTGCCACGTCGGTTGTAGCCGCTAGTGCCGGCCTGCTTCTGGTCTCGAATTTCCTGACAGGACACGCACAAGCGCACGCCGGGCACTGCTTTGCGCCTTGCCTCGGGAATCTTCACCGCGCATTCTTCACAGTGTTTGAAGCTGGGTCCCTGGCGCATATTGCTGCGCACCCGCTTGATGGCGTCATTGACGGTCGCGTCGATCTGGTCCTGTACGGCGCCGTCGCCTGCCCAACCGGTTGCCATGGCATCCTCCCGCATTGCTCAAACCTTCAGGCGGACGAGCATATAGCCATCAGCCTGAATCCTGTTCGGACGCGAACAGAACCTGAAAAAAACCAGGCGAGTGAAACTGCAGTCTCACGGAAGGCAACATCGGAATCACGCCTGCCAGCGGCGCCCTGGTTATAAGCCGCGCGCTGCCCCTGATTTCGACGTCGGAGCAGAGCGTGCTTTCAAGCGTCGCTTTGCAAGGCCCTCCGCGCGAACAGCACGGCAACTGTGCCGAATAGCATGTGCGCGATGACGCTGTACGCAATCCAATCCAGATGCTTGAACGACGGCGACGCGTTGACGCGCGATAGCGGCATCACGACGAAATTCATCACGATGTACAACACCAAACCGTATGCCGGACCCAGCAAGAGCGGTCGACGCAGGATCGCGGGCGCGCGACGCGCGACAAGCGTGCAGATGACGACGAACAGAGTCGCCATGAACAGGTGCAGCGCGGCGCCCAGAACAGCCGCCGGCACGCTGCCATCATGACTGGCCTTGCCGAGCACACCCACCGCGATCGTCTGAAAAACACTGAGAAATCCAGGCGCCGTCCACGAAAACCAGACTGTGATGGCAAAACTCATGTCGCCCAGTGCGATGAGCAGGCCACCCAGAAGCACCTGCGACCAGTGGATGGAATACTGCGGAGTGATGGCACGAGCGGTCATTGGCAACCTCGATGGGAGAAAGCGAACGTACTTGCGAGCGAGTCTTGCATGATCGTACGGGACGATGAGCGCGCGGATGTGCCGCAAGGCAGTGCAAGGGGCCGATCGATTGCGTCGGACGTCACGGCTCGAGTTGCCGATCCGCAGCCTTCATCGCCAGCGCAGGAAAAGATACTCTCGCGTCTGTTTTGCTACCCCACTTTCCAAGACATAGAGGCGGCAATGACCCGGATTTCTGTCGACTCGCGTCGCTCGAATGTGAGTCTTGGCCGCTGTCTCTGGGCCGCGCTCGGCTTCGCGGAACTTGCCCTGTTGGTCGGCTGTGCTACGCCGCGACCGGCGCAAGTTCCGCGCCACCCAACCGAAGTACGCGCGCAGATCGTGCGTTTGATGCCCGCAAAAATCGCGGACCGTGAGGGCTGGGCGACCGATATCTACGCCGCGTTCGCAGCCCTCGATATCGAGGCCACCACGCAGAATCTATGTGCAACTCTTGCGGTGACGGAGCAGGAATCGACGTTCACCGTCAACCCCATCGTGCCGGGCCTGGGAAAGATTGCGCGCACCGAGATCGAACATCGCGCCGAGCAGCATCACGTGCCGCTGCTTCTTGTGAAAGGCGTGCTGTTGCTTTCGTCACCCAATGGCAAACGCTACGGCGAGCGGATCGACTCGGCGCGCACAGAGCGCCAATTGAGCGGAATCTACGAAGACCTCATCAGCTCCGTGCCATTGGGACACCGGCTTTTTGCGGATTCAAACCCCGTGCGCACCGCAGGACCGATGCAAGTGAGCGTCGCATTTGCCGAGCAGCACGTGCGACAACATCCGTATCCGTATCCGATCGACGGATCGATTCGCCACGAAGTGTTCACGCGACATGGTGGCGTGTACTTCGGCATTGCGCATCTCCTGGGTTATCCAGAGAACTATGGGCAGCCGCTCTACCGCTTTGCCGATTTCAATGCCGGTTTGTACGCCAGCCGCAATGCGGCTTTCGAGAAAGCCGTCAGCCTGGCAGCGAGAATTCCGCTAGCGCTCGACGGCGATCTGGTCAGCTACGACAGCGGCCAAATCGGCGCGACCGAGCGGGCGACCCGATCGCTATCAAGCCGTCTCGACCTGAGCGATGCCCAGATCCACCGCGCTCTTGAGCAGGGCGAAAGCGTCGAATTCGAACAGACAACGCTCTATCAGCGCGTTTTCGCGCTCGCTGAAAGCATGGAGCGCCGCTCATTGCCGCGCGCAGAAATTCCACGCATCGAGCTGAAAAGTCCGAAAATCACTCGCAAACTCACCACCGAGTGGTACGCGGAGCGGGTCAACCAGCGCTACGGAAATTGCATGACAAAGGCCGCAGCACGCGCGAAGTAGGCATGGAAATGACCGACCGAAGGTAAAACCGCCGCCGAAAACGCTGCCGGCATGCGCATGCGTTTTTTCTCCGCGCTGTCGTTCCTCCGCCTCGTGACGAAGCAAACATCACGTGCCAACCAACGACTGGCATGCAATATGCTTTAAACATACCGATCCCTGTTTACATGAGGTGGCGGCATGAACAAGCAAACTGGTTTCCGCATTGCAGCATACGCAGCAATCCTGGCCCTCGGCGCGACATCTTCGTTTGCGATGGCGGCAGAAGGCGCCAGCTGCGTCAAGCGTGGCGCGGGTTCTCAAGGCGCGTCCAGCGCGGTTGTTGGACATCTGAACGCCGACGGCAAGTGCGTCACGGAAGCGGAACCCAAGGAATCCGGCGGCGGTACGGGCCTCGAAGCCAGCGCCCAATGCCGCGATTTGTCATTCAGCTACGCCAAACGGCGGGAAAGCGCATGTTCCAAGCATGGCGGCGTGATGGAGTGGCTGGCGCAGGAGTGATGTAGTGCGCAATCCGCACGCTTGCTGATTTGCTCTCCGCGCGAAACATTTCTGCGCGTTTCAGCCCGCGCCTTCCGCGCAAACTCGATCATCACCACGCGTTCACAACGAACGCGTGGTGATTGCCAATCCTACGAGCGGACGGTGCGAATATCCCGTCACTGCGTTCGGATTGCGCCAGTCCTGCAACGCTGACCACTTCCATCGACATCTGACGATCCGGCGGACTAATTTCGAAAACCGCCGAACCCTTGGTTTGCTGGAAATTCCAGGGAAAGCGTAGTCTTCGCGCGTTGATGCGCCTCAGTGAAGGATCGGTGCACTGAACGTCACGTCATAGTCGAACGTTGCGTGTTCATCGCTGAAGTTGTGCGGCGATTTCATGTGCAAGCGCCCAGCAATCGCCTTCTTGTCGAGCGATGTCATCTCGAACACATCAAGACCGCCCGTATTCATCCACCCTTTGTTGATTTCGACCGTGTAGATGTCGTTGCCGTCTGCGCTCTTGCCGTGCCCGGACATGTCGTCGCCGATCGTAACCGCGATTGCATGGAACTGACCGCCGGCTGCGAGCTTGTCGAGCTGATCGCGATCGTGTCGAAGCGCTTCGTCGCCAATAGGCTTGTCGCTGAAGATGACCCGAATATCTTCCTTCTCCTTGTGGAACGTATTTGGCTGCGCAATCGCATAGGCGTGGGTAAGCTCTATTGTTTTCCCGTTGACGATCATTTTTCCCTTCGCCGTCCCCTCGCCCGCGCCAGCCAGCAACGGACAGAGGCCACACACCAACAGCGTGAATCGTAATGTCTGATACAACATGATCTTTCCCCTTGGCTACATGGGCCGGTCATCGTGATCGATGGTTCCGACGGTCCATGATCGCATGATGCGCGTGCTGCGATATCGGGCAGACACGCCCCCCATCGTTCCCTTGAGTCTCAGAACTCGAATCGTCGGAAACAGCTCAGTTCCGCGCCGATGCCCGCGAATGGCATCAATGTCGCGAACGTTTTGCGTGACACAAATCGCACCCTCGTATGGGCAGCGAACCATGACACGGTATTGCGATCAGAGGCGAGCTTGGCGATCTTGGCGATCTTGGTAATCCTGCTCGTTGTCCAGACGTGACTTCAGACGACAGCACATCGCGCAAGCAGCAATTCACCCGCAACTGGCTGACCAGATTCAAGCCGCAACACAAGGGCTTCACGTGCGATGACGACAAAGCCGGCTTCACTCAACTCGCGGCAAATACGCTCCGGTGCATGTCGATAGCGTCCCGTCGCGGCCACCAACTCGGTGCAATCGCTCGCGCTGCATTCAATCGAGAATGCAAAGAAGCCACCGGGAGCGACGTGTGCGCGCACTGCCTCGAAAATTGGTTGCAGATCAGCCATGTAGATGAATACGTCAGCTGCGATGATGAGCTCCCATTGCAACGACGAGCTGCGCAAGAATGCGCCGATCTCGGCAGTATGCAGCTCGCGATATCCACCCTTTATACGTGCGTGAGCGAGCATCCTTGATGACAGATCCACGCCATCGATGACGCGTCCAGGCCGAACCAATTCCTGGGCCATGAGGCCAGTCCCGCAGCCGAGATCCAGCACGTTCACGGCGCCGTCGGCGTTCCATTGTCTTAAAAAGCGCGCAAGACTTGCAGGTGTGTCATACGCCAGCCGCTGCACCAGCGTGTGATCGAAGCGGTCGGCGAAGTCGTCGAACAGGCACTGGATGTAGTCGCTTTCAATTTCATCGGGTAACGTGCCGGAGGTTGCTGCGTGGAAATGTGCGATCACTGGATCCTGCGCGTCGCGTGCCCGCGCGTGCTCGAACGCCACGCGCGCCGCCGAAAGGTCGCCTAGTCTCAGTCGCGCACGACCGAGCCAGGACCAGGCTTGCGCATTGTCGGCATCGACCTGCAATGCAGCCTCGAACCCTTGTACGGCGTCGCGAACCTTGCCAGCCAGCATAAGCGCGACTGCATGTTCGAATGCGACTTCGCGATCACGCGGAGCCAATTTCAGCGCGCGCGCTCGGCTGATCAAGGCATCGTCAACCTGCCCCAGCACGGCCTGCACGCGCGCAAGGCCACGCCAGCCATCCAGCAGATCAGGGCTGATTTGCACTGCGTTTGCGTACGCTGACAAGGCCTCGCGATTGCGCCCGAGGCGGCGCAATGCATGCGCGCGATGCAAGCCCAGCGCCGGATGATTCGGCGCGACGCCCAGTCCCGATTCGAACGCCGCCAATGCCTCTTCAAC
>JBBRZD010000031.1:0-16020 GCA_038237055.1 Lysobacterales bacterium
AAAACGAAAAGCGCCGCGCAAAGCGCCAGGCCAACCGCGTACAGCACCCAAGTCTGGTCGACGAAATACGGATACACCATCAAGGCGGCGCCAATCGCCGCAGTGCGCCATTTCCCCTGTTTGCGCGCATAGCTGAACATCGCGAAGCCCGTCACGCTGAAGACGATCAATCCAAACAGGTTGGCGGGACTCGGCATGACGCAAGTATGGTACAGCAGCGATAACGACGCCTATCTGGCCGCATTCGATTCAGTGGTCCGAGCGAAGATCTGCAGAGTCTGTTCAACAACGACGTCGAAATCTGCGCCAAGCGCCCCGACCGTGTTGGGGCGGGACGTCGCGCGAGCGAAGCTCCGACTACTCCGCGGCCTGCGGTGCCGTTTCTTCCTTGATCCCCTGCAGCACGTCTTCAAGATCGGCAACGACTGCTTCAATCGCATCATGCAACTGACTCTGACGACTCATCAGGTCGTCAATCTTGTCAATTTTCTTCAGGCCGGATAACTCACCATCGAACAACATCCACATTGACGTCAGGTGCTCGACGTTGGTCTTGGAGTAGTGGCGCATCTCCTTCAGCTGGCTCAGTGAATCGGCAAGATGATCGGCAACGGACTTGGTGGTTTCGACTGACATGGCATTCTCCTTGGGCTAACACGTGCAAAGTGTCAGACAACTTCCGTCTTTTACGCTGAACGTGGGTGAACTGCTCTCAGCGCACTAATGCCGTAGGCGCCCCGCGAGAAGAGCGAGCCCACCGCCAGCGTCCATCGTGGCGCTGATGTCAGACGGGTATGAACGCCGGGCCAATTCGCAACAAGGGTCCCCATTCGAACCATGCGCGTAACACAGCTGGCGGGATCGAGTGAATTCTGATCTGACACGTTCTGCATATCCGTCTTTCAAATGAAAGATGCCGCGCCGGCGCGCCCATGCAGCAAACATCATGACCGACTTGCCGCATCGGACCGCTACCAATCCGTCGGTCGATAGTCCTTGAGGAACTTGCCCCAGACATGCTCGCCCGTCTTGCAGCCGTTGATGATCGGATCGACGATGCGCGCCGCGCCGTCGACGATGTCCAGTGGCGGGTGGAAGCGTTCCTCGATGACTTTGCGCTCCGCCAGTGCCACCGGATCTTCGTCGGTGACCCAGCCGGTGTCGACCGCGTTCATGTGGATTCCGTCGTTTTTATAATCGGTCGCCGACGTGCGCGTCATCATGTTCAACGCCGCCTTTGCCATGTTCGTGTGCGGATGCCGCGTGGTCTTGAAATTACGATAGAACTGTCCTTCGACGGCAGACACGTTGACGATGTGCTTGTCGCGTTCCGGCGTGCGTAACATCAAAGGTTTCAGTCGCGCATTGATGATGAACGGTGCGATTGCGTTGACCAGCTGTACCTCAAGCAATTCGACCGATGGAACTTCGGCCATCAGCAACCGCCACGAATTGCGCTCGCGCAGATCGATCTGCTGCAGATCCTGATCGAGCTTTCCTTGTGGAAACAAATGGTGCTGTCCGGCAAATTCCTCGTCCAGAAGCGGCACCTGCGACAGTTCTGCGGCATGCGTTATGCCCGGTATGTCATCGGCCGCACGCGTTTTCTCCAGCGACGACATGCCGCCAGCTTCGGGCAGCATGTCGTAGCGGCGCAGACCTTCGTAGCGCCCCAACAGTTTGCGCAGATGCTGCGGTACGTCACTCGCGGCGGCAGTTTCGCCTTCCATCATGTGCGCGTAGAACTCAGGCGGACGCCGCACGGTCTGGCATGCGTTGTTGATGACGAAATCGAGACGGCTACGCGTCGCGACGAGTTCATGGCAGAACGCTTCCACGCTCGGCGTATGACGCAGGTCCAGTCCGAAAATTTCCAGACGACCGGCCCATTCCGAAAAATCGGGTTCTTCCGCATAGCGTGCAGCCGAGTCGCGCGGAAAGCGTGTCGTCACTATCACGCTCGCCCCCGCCCGCAACAACTTGAGCCCCGCCTGATATCCGATCTTGACGCGTCCGCCCGTCAGCAAAGCGACGCGCCCGCGCAAATCCGTGGTCTCAGTACGTTTGGAAAAATTGAACTCAGCGCAGGCCGGACACAGCTGATCGTAGAAATGATGGATCAGCGAGTATTTCTGCTTGCAGACATAGCAATGCTGCAGTTCGACCGACTCGCGGCGTTCGGGTTCGTTCTCTTCGCTGTCGTTCGGGATGAAGCCTTCAGGCGGAAATACATTTGGCGTCGTGAACACCGGGCGTCGGCGCAATTCGCGAATGCCGGTCGCGTGCAGCAGCGCTTCCTCGCGCTCGATCTGCGCGGCGTTGCGTTCGCGTTCGGCCGCCTTGAGTTTCTGACGTCGCAGTATGGGGTCGGGGTGATAAACGCTCGCCACGGCCTGATGCAGCCGTTTGCGATCTTCGGCTGGCAGATGATCGAGCACGGTACGGTCGGCAGCCACCGCTTCGAGCAGTTGGATGCTCGCACGCACGGCGGCGGCGAGGGGTGGTTCCGCAACATGCGGCAGTGAGGGCATTGCAGTCCTTGAATTCATGGCAGCAGTCAACTTGTCGTAGCGCGCAGCTGAGAGGGGCGTCCGCGTCCGTCCGGAACCGGATTCCCGTCCGGCATCCGGCACCCAAGCTTCTGGAAACGGGCGATTTTAGCGGCTACTCCCTCCCCGGGACATTCCTTTTGTTGTCATTGCGTCCGCCACTTGTGCAATCGCACCGGAAAGTCATGCCACTCAAGCAACATTTCGATTTGATGACCACCGACAAACAGTGGGTAACCGCCAAGGGCTATGCGTCCCCGGCGCTCCTGCAGGAGAAAGATATGCATGCGGACCAGCGGCTTCTTCGGCCGGTATCGGGCACAACGCATCGGGGGCGATGCACGCTCGTGCGTTTCGATCGCAGGAACCGCTCAATAAGACTCTGGATTTCGACGGGGACGTTCGTCACCGCCTTCTTCACAAGCATCGCGCCCATGCATGCCGACTAAACACGATCATTGTTTTGCGACCAGGTGCAATCGCGCCTGGGTGTTTCTAGCGCGCAGCCAGCGACGTCTGCTTCGGAATTCTTTCGTTTCCTTTTACATTTTTCTGCTGCGGGGTTGGGTACGGTCACGTGGCGTTCGCGAGAATTTCCTCGCATCGTTGCGTTCGATGGACGTTGAACCGAAAGTGAGGCAACCGCTGGCATGCTGATCCGTTCATTTTTTGTCGTTTCAAGTAGTCTGCTGACCATGGCATTTACGGCAGATGCAGTACAACCAGAAAACGTGACTTCGTTATTGGGATGTCCTGGGCTGATTGGAAATATCAGCTTTCATGATTACGCAGGCGATACCGTCTTGCAGATGTGCGTGGCTCCGCAGGGTCTCAGCATCAGCAATGGCATCGTGAATCTGACCGTCTACGATCTATCCGACGGCCTATTCCACAACGGCTTCGAGTCGTGACCAGACAGGCGCTGCAGGACGATGCCGCAAGGAATCACGGACACCCTGAACCTGGCATCACGATCCGTCCAACCGTCGATGCTCCTGCCGCGAGCACTTGATGCGCGCGGCGGACATACCGCCTCATGCGAAAGTCGGGTTTCCCTGCAACGCGATCAGTCGCCGACAACACGCAGGCCAAAGTACAGCGACGCGCTGTCAACATACTGTGTGCTGCCGTCAATGTTCAGGCGCAGCGTCGTCTTGTGTTTGAAGAACTCTTTCGCCTGCGCGTTGGTCAAGCCCCACGTGTTCACGAGTGCGCTTTGACTGACGAGGCCTGCAATGCAGACCGTCGAATCGCGCGTCCGCTCGGTCAGCGCGATGCCGGCGGGTAGCGGCACTTCACGATGCTCGGACGAGGTCAGGCCCGTTAGCAACTGGCCGCCGAACGGAACACCCGTTGACGGATCGATCAACGATGGATCGTTCAGCACCGAATTCTCGATGGTGACGGAGGGGACATAGTTGAGATGTGCCACCACGGGTGTGGCTGTAGGGTTGTTGTAGGAAATCGTCAACAGTGGCGAAAACCAGTAACACAGCAACGAATGCGCCGATTTTGCCGGCAGCGTGAGGTGCGCGATATCCGAGAAGCTGAAGGCCGTGTAGGCCGGCGACGGCGCGATCACGTGACAATTGCCGGTGACGCCCGTGCAGTCGGTCTCGAGCTCAATTGATTCCGCAGCGAGGCCGAACCAGTTCACGGCGCGGCCGAACGAATCGGCATCACCCACATCGGCGGCAGTCGGACCGGCTAGACCGGGAACCAGCAGTGATGGTGTGGCCGAACGCTGCGGAATGTCGGACGAGCGCGCAAGGTCACCTGCACCGCGAACGGGAGACGCTGCGAACGTGACGGTCGCGGCGAGCGAAGCAAGGATGCCGATGGTGGTACGTAAAACCTGGTTCATGTCGTGTCCTCTTCCTGGTTGATGACGCCGGCGCAAGGTACGGCACCGACATCCACGTCACCGTGACCCGCAACGCTCATGCAATGTGAATCAGTTCGCCTTTATGGGATTGCTCCAACCTTTCGACGGCCCAGATAGACAAATACTTCAGGCAACGGACGATCATCCATGCCGTAGCGATTCGGCAGCATGCCGAAACAACACGCCCGAAACGTTCCGTCGAACGGCATCCGGAGCTTTGCACTCTGCGAGGCACCCTGGAAATCTGCGGTGAGAGCCGTTGGGAAGCACGGTCTCAAGCGCGGCTTGCGCAGGCCTTACCAGATCAGATCGTCGGGGACCTGGAACTGCTTGTAGTGGTCGTCGTCGACCTGCGCATCACCCGCCTCGCGACGCCCATGATCGAGCACGATCGCGGTGGCGTCGCGCGTGTAGATTTTTTCCGCGGCCGAGCGCGGCAGCAATTCGTAACCCTGCTCGTGTCGCGCGATGACCAGCGATCCATTCGCAAGCTGCTTGCGCAACGCGTCGTTGACTAGCACGCTTCTGATCTTGCCTTCATCGTTAAAGCGATAAGCAATCTCGCCCTCGCGTTTGACCTTGCTAGCCTCGACTATCTGCCGAACCTGCGCGCGCAATTCATTCGCATGTGCCTGCGCGTTGCGTTCGGCAGCGAGCGTGCGATCGCGTTCTGCACGCTCGGCGTGCAGTTGACGGGCATTCACCTGATCGGCGCCTGGCATCGGTGGCGCCTTGCCGTGACGCTGTTTCGTCTGCTCGCGCGCGACTTCCGTTACCTTGGACTTCTTGACCAGGCCGGCCTTCAGTAATTGATCCTGCAACGGGTTTCGCATGAGACGAGCAGTCAGTGTCGGAGTGGCGCAACGCGCAGCCTATCGCGCGCGCGCCACCGAGTACACCTTCGTCTGGACCGGCAAACGCCTACTGCACCGCCGTCGATTTCGGCTTGAAGCACGCGCCGGCATCGAAGGTGAATTGTGTCGGGATGTCGATCTTCTCGCTCTGTCCGACCGCATCCCAGATGCGTGTATCCGCCCATGGCGTATTCATCACATAGTGAAAACTCGCGCCCACCGCACCCTCGTATCCTCCCTCCACGCCGGTGTAGGCGGCACTGGTTTCGGCGCTGGAGTGGTAGAGGACGTTGCCGTAGGTAATGAGGCCGTAATTCATCGTGAGCGGCCGTTCGCTGAGATCTCCGCACCAAGCCTGGCGGCCATTGATATAGAGGATCACGCGGTCGTGCCGGGTAAACACGTCAAAATGCGTCAGCGGCGCCTGCTGGTCGAACGGCTCGAACATCGGGCTAGTCGGATGGTGGTTCGCATCGAGGCGCCAGAACATGCCGCCCGTCGCATCAGGATCGTAGTCATCGATACCCGCGGGCTTGAGGTTGATGATGCCGTTCTCCATGCCCTGCGGGCTGATGAACGCATGCAGCTGCGAATGCGGTTCGTCATACCAAGTCGCACCCGCGTTCGGCGGCGGGCCCCAGTTCCAGTAACCTCCGAGTTGGATCAGGTTGAGGCATTCCTTGTCGTGGTAGGCATTGTTCGGTTCGCCAAGCATCGGCGCGCTCGGATTCCTGCCCTGCGCCTCGTAGAAAAACGGCTGCGCCACGGGGCGTCCGCGAGGAATATGCGTCACTGGATCGGCGAGTTCGTCGCGCGTCGCGCCACCGCACATCATCCAATGCCAGTAGCGACGCGGTGTCGCACCGGAATCGACGCGGAAGAACGAATGCACGTACTTGGTCGTGTCCAGTTGCTGTGGTTGGGTCTTTGTCGAAGAGAAGTAAATGGCGCCGAGGACATCCTGGCCCCAATCGCCGAATGTCGTGTAAAGCCGACCATGGCGACGCCACACCTGCACACCCTTGGGATTGTTGCCATCCTCCCATTGCGATAGCGCGTTCAGCGCCGGCTGAACCGCGATTGTCCAGAAATACCAGTCGCCAAATTGGCCACCGCTGACGAGCCCTGCACCTTCCGAACGTGTCTCCGTGTGCAGCGTGGTCATCACGGCATCGCTGGCGAAGTCTTCAAACGTTGCATTCGGCCCGACATCGAAGATCGGCCCGTTTACTGCTTCGTCGCCGGCGGGCCGCGACACCTTGAGCGTGCTGCGCGCAAGCACGAGCGGATCCGATGGCATCACTGCGTCGTTCGGCGGCACGGGCTGGCCGATGAGTTCCACGGGCGCCTCGTGCGCGGCATTGACGTTCTTGTAGTCGACCAACGTACTGCCCTGGCCGTTGAGGATTTCGTTGCCGTACATCGTCTTGATATTGGCGAAACTGCGGAAGCTGAAATCGTCGCCGCCGCTGCTGCTCGTATTCACCGTGGAAAGCGGAATCGTCGCGTTCGTATGCCCCATTACGCCCGGGAACGGGCATGGCGACGCGAGTGCCTCGACCACGATCTTGTAGTCGCCATTCGCGACGAGCCCTGGCACTTCGATTGCCTGCAACAATTCGCGATGGTACACGGCGCTGACGACGGGACTGCCACTCAACAAGGCATCGATATTGCGCCCGTAACGCTGGCGGAAACCCGCGCAGGCGACAGTTGCGCCGCGCGGCTGCGTGCCGGCGAAGGTCACCGAGGAATCGACAATATAGGCGCGATAATCCGCTGCGCCCTTCACCGCCGACACATAAACGATCAGCGCGTCACGGCGACTGAGCACGGTCACCGACGGAATGCTCGGCATTGTGGGACTCGCCAGCGGCGCGGGCGGAGCGGCCCAGCGCGTAGGCACGGCATGCCTGGGCGCATGATTGAGCGTATCCACAATTAGTCCCAGGCCGTTGAACGCCACCGTCGACGGTGGGCCCAGTTCCGCCGGCGTCGTGCCTGGCATGACGGTAGGCAACGGGTCGAAGCCGTCGCAGAAGGTCACGTCACCGGCCACGCTGCAATCGGTTGGTGTCGCGACTGCCGGACCCGGCCGACTCTCCTGCGATCGCGTGACCGTGATCACTGGCGCCATGATGCCAACGAGTTTCGCTGTGCCATAGGCACTCAGCGACACGATGGCGGCCCCTGCAGCGAAGGCGATGCGCGCACGACGTCTAGCCATGTTGTTGTCCCTTTGTAGAAAATTTCCGAAGGCCCTGGACGGTAGCGGCCCTGCCGGCGAACCCCGATCGATGAGCCTGATGGTCAAACCCGGTTCCCCACCGCAGCGCGTCCCGCGGCAGTCTAGTGAGTGCCGCGCACGTTGCATGCCGACCGCGTCGCAAATATGAATGCCAGCAGCGTGAACACGTTAGTGCGCGACTCACGCAGAGCTCGAAGATTGGGCGTGCAAATGGCAAATCGCCGATCACCATCGAAATCGCTATTCGCACTGCCGGCTTGGGTGCTATTGACCATGCATCCGCTTGCGCGGGCGAACGAATTGGGTGTCTGCAGCGGATTTGAACCTCGCACGATCCTCGCAGACGGCCACGCGACTCTCCTCGGGCAAAATCATTGCCATCGGCGTCTATATCGGATCCGGTGATACGCCGGGAAGCGAAATTTACAACCCCTCGCTGGATGCATGGGCGCCCACGGCATTATTTCGGCAGAGGGCGCCTCGCATACCGCGGCGCTGCTGCCACCAGGCGGCGTGCTGATCGTTGGCGGCTCTCATTCAATGGGCCGCGGCACGGAAATTCTGTCGACGGTCGAATCCTGCGACTTTTCGATCGTCGCGTTCATGTCCAGTCGCCTTACGCAGAAAACAAATTTATCCAGGATGAGCTTGAATCCGCAGTTCGCCAGACATTCCGAATGCATCATGACGGTCTCGGGTATATGTGACGCAGGGCACGACACCTGTCATCACAGTCACGAACGATGCCGATGTAATTCCGTAGCACGCAGGGAAAAAGAATGTTTCCTCGTTGGGTTTTGTTCTGCATCGCTGCAGGCATTGCATGTGGCGCTGCATCGGCGACGTGCCCGCCTGCTTTCCAGTCGAGCGGCGAAGCCACCTACTACGCGGCCGACGGGTCTGGCGCATGTTCGTATCCTGCCGACACCTCAGACCCACTGATTGCGGCGATCAACGGCCCGCAATGGAGCGGCTCCGCGCATTGCGGCGAGTGTCTGCAAGTAACCGGGCCGCTGGGCACGGTGCGAGTGCGCATCGTCGACGAATGTCCGGAATGTGCGACGGGTGATCTCGATCTGCATCCAACGGCGTTTGCACAGATCGCCCATGTCATCGACGGCCGCGTACCGATTTCATGGACGCGCGTTGACTGTCCGGAGACTGGCCACGTCATCGCCCGCGTATCCGAAGGATCCAACCCCTACTACATCGGCCTCGTTGCCGACCATCACCGACAAGGTGTCAGCGGCATGTCGATCCTTGTCGCCACAACATGGCAAGCGATGGCGCGACAGGATTACAACCGCTTCGTTTACACCGGCGGCGGCCCGGTCAATCCGCCGTTCCAGATACGCACCACTTCAACTGCAGGCGAATCCGTGCAACACACCGTTGCGAATCTGGACGCAGGCAGCGTGTTCAATGCAGATGGACAGTTTTCAACATGCACGGATGACGTGATCTTCACGAATGGATTCGAAACCGGCTCAGCAGGCGACCCACTAGATTTACGTCCGTGACGAACGCCCATAAACGGGCCACTCCCGCGCGAGCAGCGCGAAGATCATGTCGTCGACCCATTCCCCTCGGAACCAGTAACTTTCCAGATGGTGGGCTTCCTGGCGAAAGCCGAGCGATCGGCACAACGCGACACTGGCCGAATTACGCGGATCGACCGAGCCGACCAATCTTCTGTAGCCCCATTTTCCAAACGCCAGATCGACGGCTGCCGTCATGACTTCACGCGCGAAGCCCTTGCCATGGTGCTCGGGCTTCAATGACAAGCCAAATTCGATCGGACCGTTTTTCGTTTGCGGAAAATGCACCCCGAAGTCGCCCACAAGTTCGCCGGTCTCCTTGCTGCGGATGGCCAGCTGACACCAACTGCCCGCTTCGCCGAACGTTTGTTCCGACTGCTTGGAAATGAAGGCAGCCGCGTCATCGACATTCGCCGGCTTCCAGCCCTGATAGCGGGCAACCTCGGTGTCACCGCGATACTCGAACAGGGTCGCCGCATCATCGGGGCGGAGCGCGTCGAGCAGAAGTCGTTTAGTTTCCAGCACCGCAATCGCCTGTTGTTGCACGTCCCTACTCCTCACGTGTTGCGGTTGCGCAGTCGACGCAGCGCGGGAGCATAGACAAGCGGCCGACGCAGCGTCTACTCGACTGCTATTTCTGGCTAGCTCGAGAGTTCGTTTGAATGCAAGTCAGCGGGCAGGCGAGGTGACCGAGACGATGCAGGGCGCAGAAGCAGCGCCACTGAAATCGACGGGCATCATGAACATGTTTGCAAGGTGGTTGGGCCGCGGGAACAACTCACGCTGCTGAACAATCTTCGGCCCCGGTTGACTCGGGAATGACGCTTTTCCATCCCGCGCCCGCGTGCGAGGATGGTCGCAGACTCGTTCCCGAACAAGCAAAGGCTACCCCGTGAGCTACGTTGTCATCTCCAGCTACGAAAACATCGACACAGGCGACATGCAGGCGGAAGGCGAAGCGGTTGCCCTATTTGAATCCGAAGCCGCAGCGCGTCAGCACTTTGCGAGTCGTTCTTCGACTCTCGCGGTCGCTGTGCGCAATGCCCGCGAATTCAGCGTTGCTTCGACCTTTATCACGTGGCTGGTCGTACTCCGCATGCCACTGGAGGTGACCAGCGTTGGGGAGGCGCTGGAGGACCTGGAGCTGGTTTTGGAGGAAACCGAATCGATCGACGACCCGTTCGGCGAACTCGTCGTCGAATATCAAGGAAGTCGCAATGCGCCGGAAGGAACGACGGACCACCCCCAACAGGAAGCATTGCGGGAACTTGAAGCGTGGCTGAGTTGATCCGGAGGCTGCGCCAGGCGGATCTATCGAGCCCGTTTCAGAATAACGCGCGGCCTCAGATCGACGCCGCGATACGCCCTACTTCTGCCAGCACGGCGCTGCGGGTGGCCGCGTCCGCAGACGAAGCCGCGTAAAAAGCCGTCACCAGCAGGGGATTGCGCTGCGGCGGGAAGAAGATGGCGACGTCGTTGGTTTCGGCATGGCTGCCGCTGCCGGTCTTGTCGCCTGCCGTCCAGCCCGCAGGCAAGCTGGCGCGCAGCCTGTCAGTGCCAGTAGTGGTGGCACGCAGCCATGTCAGCAACCGCTCACGCGAGACGTCGGTCAATACACGTCCGATCAACACACTCTGCAGGGTTGCAAGCATGGCATCCGGCGTCGTGGTGTCACGGACATCGCCTGGGCTTCCGATGTTGAGATCCGGTTCCATGCGATCGAGCCGAGTGGCCGTGTCGCCGAGTCCGCGCACGAACGTGGCGACCGACGCAGGTCCGCCCATACTTGTGAGTAGCAGGTTCGCTGCGGTGTTGTCGCTTGCGGTAATCGCGGCCTCGCACAGCTCGGCTACGGACATGCCTGGCGCGCCTGCACGCAGGCGCGTGACGGGCGCATAGCTCAACAGCGCTTCATTGCCGAAAACAATGCGTCGGTCCAGACGTTCGGCGTCGCGATCCACGCGCGCCAACACCGCAGCCACCGCAAGCACCTTGAAAGTGCTGCACATGAGGAATCGCTCGCTCCCGCGATACGCCACGCGACGCCCATTGTCGGTGTCGAGAATGGATACACCCAAGCGCCCACCATGCCGTCGTTCCAGCGCTTCGATTCGCTCGGCAGCGTCATCGTTGGCAGCCAAGCGCGCCCGCATGGGACGAAGCGCGAGTACGGAAACGCCGAGCAAGGCGCCATTGAGCAGATTGCGACGGTTCATCGGGTGATCCTGATAAGGCGCGGACATACGCGGCGGGGCGCCACGCATCGTAGCCATCAACCATGGTGTCCGAACGACGAACTTGTGGCAAAAGAATGGCTAAGCAGGCAACGCATCAACGTCCCTTTGATGAGCTTTGCTCTCGCGCGCAACGAATCGAACCCAAGCATTCGCAGTCGGATACGATACTCCGTTGTCAACGACCCACCGAGGAACGCGCGTGCCGCCGATCATTACAGTACGCAATCTCGACAAGATCTATACCTCGGGCTATCGCGCGCTCAACAAAATCAACCTGGATATCCGCCGCGGCGAAATCTTCGCCCTGCTGGGTCCCAATGGCGCCGGCAAGACCACCCTGATCAGCATCATTTGCGGCATCGTCAACGCGAGCGCCGGCAGCGTCGTCGCCGATGGCCACGACGTTGTGCGTGACTACCGCGCGGCGCGCGCGAAAATTGGTCTGGTGCCGCAGGAATTGTCGACCGACGCCTTCGAGACCGTATGGGCGACGATGAAATTCAGCCGCGGCCTGTTCGGCAAGGCGCCCAATTCAGCACATCTGGAGAAAGTCCTGCGCGATCTCTCGCTCTGGGACAAAAAGGACAGCAAGATCATGACGCTGTCCGGCGGCATGAAACGCCGTGTGCTGATCGCGAAGGCGCTCGCGCACGAACCATCGATCCTGTTTCTTGACGAACCCACCGCCGGCGTCGACGTGGAACTGCGTCACGACATGTGGCGCATGGTGCGCGGCTTGCGCGAGAGCGGCGTAACCATCATCCTGACCACGCATTACATCGAGGAAGCCGAGGAGATGGCCGATCGCATCGGCGTGATCAACAAGGGCGAACTCGTCGTGGTCGAGGAAAAAGCCGTGCTGATGCGCAAGCTGGGCAAGAAGCAGTTGATGCTGACGTTGCAGAATCCGTTGCAACGGATACCCGAGGCGCTGGCCGGCCTGCCGCTTGAACTGACCGGCAATGGCAGCGCCCTCGTCTACACGTTCGACACGCAAACCGACGAGACCGGCATTGCTGCGCTGCTGCGGCGCCTTGCCGAGCAAGGCATCGACTTCAAGGATCTGCATTCGAGCGAAACCTCGCTGGAAGACATCTTTGTCAGCCTGGTGCATTCCAATGTCAAAGAGGTCGCCGCATGAACTTGCACGCAATCCGCGCGATCTATCGTTTTGAAATGGCGCGTACATTCCGCACCATCACGCAGTCGATTGCATCGCCTGTGCTGTCGACGTCGCTCTATTTCGTCGTATTCGGCGCGGCGATCGGTTCGCGCATGGGCGAGATCGGCGGCGTCAGCTACGCCGCCTTCATCATTCCCGGTTTGATCATGCTGACCTTACTCAACGAGAGCATCTCGAACGCATCGTTCGGCATCTACATGCCCAAGTGGGCCGGCACGATCTTCGAGTTGCTGTCGGCACCGGTGTCCTTCGTCGAGGTCGTGCTCGGCTACGTTGGCGCTGCCGCGACGAAGTCGGTGATGCTCGGCATCCTGATCCTCATCACGGCACGTTTCTTCGTGCCGTACCACATCGCACACCCGTTCTGGATGGCGTTCTTCCTCGTATTGACCGCCGTCACCTTCAGCCTGTTTGGCTTCATCATCGGTTTGTGGGCGGATGATTTCCAGAAACTTCAGGTGATTCCGCTCATGGTCGTGACTCCGCTGACCTTCCTTGGTGGCGCGTTTTATTCGATCAACATGCTGCCGCCGCTGTGGCAGAAGATCACCTTGTTCAATCCGGTGGTCTATCTGATCAGCGGATTCCGCTGGAGCTTCTACGACGTCTCCGACGTCAACGTCGTCGTCAGCGCTGGAATGACGCTCGGCTTTCTCGCACTGTGCCTCGTCGTCGTGTGGTGGATCTTCCGTACCGGCTACAGGCTCAAAAGCTGATGCAGTAGCGGCTTTGGCCGGGATGCGTCGAACATCATCCCCAACCAACCCTCCCCTTGAAGGAGAGGGCTGAAGCATTGCGGCTGAAGCCGCTCCCACGGCAGGGCTGGATCCTTACCAGATTCTGACGCGCGACTTCGTGTCCAGATAAAGCGCTTCACCCGCCTTCGGTGCATACGCGTCATACCACGCGTCGATGTTGCGCACGGTCTGTGCGCGGAAACGACCGGGCGAATGGCCGTCCGTGATGATCTGCTGGCGCAATGCAGCGTCGCGTGCCTTGCTGCGCCAAGACTGCGCGAACGCGAGGAAGAAACGCTGGTCGCCGCTGAGTCCGTCGGTCACGGGTGCGGTCTTGCCATTGAGGGACTTGTGATAAGCGGCATACGCAATGGTCAGACCGGCTACGTCGGCAATGTTTTCCCCGAGCACCTGCTGGCCGTTCAAATGCACGCCCGGCAACGGCTCGTATGCGTTGTACTGTTCGACAAGGCGCTGACCGGCAGCCTTGAAATGCGTTTCGTCTTCGGGCGTCCACCAATTGGCGAGACGACCTTCGGCATCGAATTCCGCGCCGTTGTTGTCGAAGCTGTGGCTGATTTCGTGGCCAATCACAGCACCGATCGAACCGTAGTTCGCCGCGGCATCAGCGCGCGGATCGAAGAACGGCGCTTCGAGGATCGCCGCCGGAAAATTCAGCGCATTTTGAAGCGGCAGATTCACCGCATTCACCATCTGCGGCGTCATCCACCACTCGCCGCGATCGACCGGCTGCGAAAGTTTCGCCAACTGGTGGTGATATTCGTAGACGCGTGCGCGCTGATGATTGCCAAGCGCGTCATCGATGCGAATTTCCGTCGACGCGTAGTCGCGCCAGGTTTCGGGATATCCGACGCCGACGCGGATCGTCGCGATCTTCGCCTTCGCCTTCTTCTTCGTCGCCGCAGTCATCCAGTCGAGCGTGTCGACGTGCTCGCTGAAGGCGGCAAGAATATTGGCAACCATCTGCTGCACCTGCGTCTTTGACGATGCAGGGAAGTAGCGCTTCACGTAGAGCTGCCCGACCGCATCGCCAAGATCGGCATTGGTCGCCGCAATCGCGCGCTTCCAGCGGTCGCGCTGCTGCGGCGTCCCCTGCAGGGTGTGACCGAAGAAATCGAAACTCGCCTCGGCGTAGGCCTTGGGCAGCAATTCGGCGTTCTCGTTGATGGCATGGAATGTGAGGAAATCCTTCCATGTCTGCAGCGATTCACTTGCGACCAGTGCGGACAGACCTCGGATCGCATCGGCCTGCCATGCGACGATCCGCTTCTGGCCGTCGAGCCCCGCGGCCTTGAAATAAGTCGTCCAGTCGAGGCCCGGCGCCTTGGTGGCGAACGCATCGTTCGCCCACGGATTGTTCGCTTTATGCACGTCTTCGCTGTCGACGAGAGTGGCCTGAGCATTTGCTATCTTCGTTTCCAGCTCGACGATGACTTTCGCCTTGGCAGCGTCATCAACGATGCCGGCGAGCTTGAGCAACTTAGCGACGTAGACCTGGTATTTCGCGCGGATCGCGACCATGTCCTTGTCGGTGGAGATGTAGTAATCGCGATTGGGCATTCCCAGGCCGCCCTGCAGCAGGTAAGCGACGTTGTGCGACGGGTCCTGCAATTGCTGCGCAACGAACAACCCGAACAAATGCTCGGTGGCAAGATTGGTCGCATTGATCGGATCGACATCCGCACGCAGGCCAGAACCGAGCACGCGCGCAAGATCGGTCTTCGATGCGATCGCATCAATCATTGCAAGCGTCGGTTTCACCGGCGTAAGTCCTCCCTTCTCGATGCCCGCCTCATCCATGTACGCGGTGTAGTAATCGGCTATCAAGCGTGCATTCGAACCCGCGGCAGCCTTGCCCGTACCCGCATCGCGGATCAGTTGCGCGTTGCGTTGCTCGGCCTTCTGGAAGACATTGAAAAACACGCCGGTGCTGGAACGGTCAACCGGAATTTCGGTGACCTTGTGCCAGCCACCATTGGCGTAGGCATCGAAATCGTCGCCTGGTTTGATCGTGCGATCCATTCCGGCAATATCGATGCCCGCAGGCCTCGCGGAGACCATCTTTGCGCCATCGGCCGCCCACGCGCCGCTCGCGCAGATCGCCGCCGCCAATACCATCCAACTAATACCTTGCATAGCTTGACCCCCGGTCTGTACAGGCACACACGATAGAGCCTGCAGCGTCCCTTGTGATCATGACCTATGACCTACGCGGGCATCAGCCTGCCATTACCATACAAATTGCACCGCTTATTCTCGCCTATCCGATGTCCACCGATACCACCACGATCAACAAGCAACTCAATCGTTTCGACGGTCATGCTGAAGTCTGGCTGTTCGGCTACGGCTCGCTGATCTGGAAATCAGACTTCACTTGGCTCGAACGCCGACCGGCGCGTATCCGCGGCTGGTCGCGACGCTTCTGGCAGGGCTCGCACGATCACCGCGGCACGCCGGAAGCGCCAGGTCGCGTGGCGACCCTCGTCGCCGATCCTGGAGCCGTGTGTGTCGGCATGGCGTATCTGATCACGCCGGAAGTGTTCGACCATCTCGATCGACGTGAGAAGAACGGCTACCTGCGCCAGGTGGTACCGCTCGCCTTCGACGACGGCAGCAGCGTGGAAGGGCTGGTCTATATCGCCTCGGAAGCCAACGCGGCATATCTGGGCCCCTCCTCAGAAGCGGAAATTGCGCGGCATATCGCTGGCGCGGCCGGCCCCAGCGGGCTCAATCGAGATTACGTTGTGCACCTTGCGGACGCGTTGCGT
>JBBRZD010000032.1:0-16017 GCA_038237055.1 Lysobacterales bacterium
CGAACTGCTTTACACCGCGGTGACGCGTGCGCGGACGCGCGTTGTCGTGCACGGTGAAGAATCGATCGTGCGAGCGGCAATCGCGCACCGCCTGCAGCGTTGGAGCGGTCTGCCCGATCGGCTGCGCGATGCTTGAAACGCGTGGCGCTTGAGAAGCTCGGCTGCGGCCCCATCATCGAATGCTCACGCGGAGACGACCATGATCGACCTGCACTACTGGCCTACACCGAACGGCCACAAAATTACGCTGTTCCTCGAAGAAGCCGGACTCGACTACAGTATCAAACCCGTCGATATCGGCAAGGGTGAACAGTTCAAGCCGGAATTCCTCGCGATCTCGCCGAATAACCGCATGCCCGCGATCGTCGATCACGCACCCAGCGATGGCGGCGCACCGATCAGCACGTTCGAATCGGGCGCGATCCTTCTCTATCTCGCCAGCAAGACGAAGCGCTTCATCCCGCAGGATCTGCGCGGTCGCATCGTGGTCAACGAGTGGCTGTTCTGGCAGATGGCCGGCCTCGGACCGATGACCGGGCAGTACGGGCATTTCAACGTGTACGCACCGGAGAAAATTCCGTATGCGATCGATCGCTACACCAAGGAGGTGCAGCGATTGCTCGGCGTGCTCGACCGCCAGCTTGCAGGCAAGGCGTTCATCTCCGGCGACGACTACAGCATCGCCGACATGGCCTGCTATCCGTGGATCAATCCGTACTCGAAAGCGCCTATGGATTTGTCACCCTTCGCTCATGTGCAGCGCTGGCATGCAGCGATTGCGGCGCGCCCGGCGACGCTGCGTGCTTACGCGAGAGGTCCCGAGGTCAATCCTGCGTCGGGTCAGCCGATGAGCGACGAGGAGAAGCGCATCTTGTTCGGCTTGGGCGACAAGCGCTGACGCAACGATGCCTGAAGCACAGGCTTCCGGCAGCGAACCCATCTGAGATAGGTGCGCGGCTTGCTTGAAGGCGGCACGCTGGATTGCACGGTGACTGGCCCGGACTGCAAGGGTGAGGTGTAATGCGACCCTTGCTGGAGGAGTTCCCATGCGCCCCTTCGTCGTCGTAGTCCTGCTTCTACTGAGTCCTCTCGTGCACGCCGAACGTCTGACTGTCGACCGTATTTACAGCGACCCCGACCTCAACGGTCCCTCGCCGCGTTCGCTCAAGATTGCTTCGGATGGAAGTCGCGTCACTTTCCTGCGCGGTCGCAATGACGATCAAAACCAGCTCGACCTGTGGCAATACAACGTTGTCAGTGGGAAGACGCAACGATTGGTCGACTCAAGCGCGCTCGGCGAGCAGAAGGAATTGTCGGATGCGGAGAAAGCTCGGCGCGAGCGCGAACGCACTGCGCAACTGAAGGGCATCGTTTCGTATCGATGGGCACCCGATAGCCACAAGGTACTGTTCGTACTTGGCGAGCGTTTGTGGCTGTACGACTTCGATGCCAAAGCCGACGCCCATTTGCGCGCGCTGACGCCGCAGGGTCTGGACATCATCGATCCGAAAGTGTCGCCGCGCGGCGGTTTCGTGTCGTTCGTCAGTCGTCAGAACTTGTACACGGTCGATCTTGCCAGCGGGCGCAACTATCAATTGACGCGCGACGGCAGCGGTCCGATTCACAACGGCGAAGCGGAATTCGTCGCGCAGGAGGAAATGGCGCGCGCGACCGGCTATTGGTGGGCACCAGACGACTCGACGATCGCCTACGAACGCTACGACGAATCCGGCGTCGACCAAGTCAAGCGCACCGAAGTTTACGCCGACCACAGTGAAACGATCGAGCAGCGCTATCCGGCGGCGGGGCGGCCGAATGTGGTCGTGAAGCTGGGCCTGGTCAAGCCGCATGGTGGTGAAACGCGCTGGATCGATCTTGGCGCGGACAAGGACATCTATCTCGCGCGTGTCGACTGGTTGCCTGATGCGCGGCGCGTGAGTTTCCAGCGCGAGACACGCGACCAGCGGCGACTCGATCTGATCGCCGTCGATATCGACACGCTGCATTCAAAGACGCTGCTGAGCGAGACGAGTTCGACGTGGATCAGTCTCAACGACGATCTGCGATTCCTGAAATCCGAAGATGCCTTCGTCTGGACGTCCGAACGCGATGGTTACGCGCATCTGGGCGTCTACGGTTTCGATGGCAAGCTGCGACGCGCATTGACGCGCGGCGAATGGGATGTCGACAAGCTGCTCGCGCTCGACGAAACCGGTGGCAACGTCTATTTCTCGGCCAACCGTGACGATCCCTTGCAGCAGCAGGTTTATGTTGCGCGACTGGATGGCAGCAACGCCGACAAGGCCGCGCGCATCAGCACCGGCGAAGGTTGGCACGACGCGGTATTCGGCGAGAGCGCGTCAGCGTGGGTCGATACGTATTCGAGCGCGACGACGCCACCGCAGGTTTCGCTGCACAAGGCGGACGGCAGCCGCATCGCCTGGATCGAGCCGAACGAGCTGAAGGCCGGCCATCCTTACTGGCCATATCGCGACAGCCTCGTCACACCCGACTACGGTGTGTTGAAAAGCGAAGACGGGCAGGACCTGCATTATCGCGTGTACAAGCCACTCGGCTTCGAAGCGGGCAAACGCTATCCGGTGTTCATGACCTACTACGGCGGACCCGGCAAGCAGTATGTGAATCGCGCGTGGGGCAATCATTTCGAGCAGGTCATGGCCGAGCACGGCTATGTCGTGTTCGCGCTCGACAATCGCGGCACGCCACGGCGTGGGCGCAAATTCTCCGACGCGATCTTCGAGCAACTGGGCAAGGCCGAGGTCGCGGATCAGCTCAGCGGCATTGCATGGCTGGCGCAGCAACCGTGGGTTGACGCCAAGCGCATTGGCATCTTCGGCTGGAGTTATGGCGGCTACCAGACGCTGATGTTGTTGGCGAAAGCGAGCGACAAGATTGCCGTCGGTGTCGCGGTCGCGCCCGTCACCGACTGGGGCCTGTACGACACGCACTACACCGAGCGCTATCTCGATACGCCGCAGCACAATCCGCAAGGATATGAACTCTCCGGCGTACTACATTGGCTGGCTGGAATGAAGTCACCGTTGCTGCTGGTGCACGGCATGGCCGACGACAACGTACTCTTCGCGAACTCGACCAAGCTGATGGCGGCGCTGCAACAGAGCGGCCAGCAGTTTCGTCTGATGACCTATCCCGGTGGCAAGCACGGATTGTCGACGCCGGCGTTGAAAAAACATGTCTACATGTTGATCGAAAACTATCTCGATGAAATGCTGAAACCCGCGGAAACCAAACGACAAGCGTCCAAATAAGGTACCTCGAACCAATCAGGGCATAGGAGCCGAACTGTGAATCTTCGTGAAAGCTGGGTCCTGTTTGCGCTCGGCTCGGCGTTCTTCGCCGGACTCACCGCGTTGTTCGGCAAGATCGGTGTCGCGGGAATCAACTCGAATCTTGCGACGTTCATTCGCACGATCGTTATCCTCGTCGTCACGGCGGCGATCCTCAGCCTGCGCGAAGAGTGGCGCCCGACAGGTCCGATCCAGACGAAGACCTGGATTTTCCTGATCCTGTCCGGCATTGCGACCGGGTTTTCATGGCTGTGCTACTACCGCGCGCTGCAGCTCGGGCCAGTCAGCAAGGTCGCACCGATCGACAAACTCAGCGTTGTATTCGCGATTCTTCTCGGCGTGGTGTTCGTCGGCGAGGCGTTCACCTGGCCGATCGCGATTGGCGGCGGCTTGATCGTTGCAGGCTCAGTCGTGATGATCGCGTTTTGATGCGCGGGAACCGCTTGGGGACTTGCGCGCATCAGCAACAGGCTGGGTTGCTTATTGAAACAATCGATTTGCTGGAACCGGCAGCAGGGCCTGCCTATGCCTAGCGATGATCTGCAGATCTCGTCATCCCGGCGAAGGCCGGGATCCAGCTCTGCGGTCGGAAGAAAGAAAAACTGGATCCCGGCCTTCGCCGGGATGACGAAAAATTAGACTTTCCCGATTCCCGATTCCCGATTCCCGATTCCCGATTCCCGATTCCCGATTCCCGATTCCCGGCCCTCAATGCACCCAGCGTCCACTGCGTCGACGTGGCGGGACTTGCGTACCATCGGTCGGCGGGGCGTTCTGCTCTTCGATGCTGAGCGGATGATCGTGCCAGTACTGTGCGACCGCACCGACGGCAGCGGGAATTTGCGCGAGGCACTCGTCGTATTCCTCGTCGCCGAGCGGCGCGAATTCGGCGTCGCTCTCGAACACACCATCGTCAATCGCAAGCGCGATGATCGGTCCGAGCAATTCCATCAGTTCCGAATCATGCCCGAGGCGGCCTTCCCAAGCGGGTGCGCGCAAGTCGATGCCGCGCGAGAAACCTTCGCACCAGCCACGTGCCGTGAAAGCGGCGGGACCTTCTTCCATATCGAGTTCGCCGAGGATCGGTTCATAGCTGCCGGTCTCGAGCTCGGGTGCGATCGCATCGTTCAGGCGTGCGAGCAGGGTCAGCACGCGCTCGCCCAGGCTCGAATCGATAAACGGCTCGTGCAGGATTTCCGGTAGCCATTCCTCAGGTTTTGCCGGCAGCGGTCCGATCGCGAGTGCGGTCAGGAATCCGTGAACGCCGTCGAGCAGCAAATCCTCCTCGCTGCCGTGCGCGCGCAGGAACTGGTCCAGTTCCTCCAGCTCATTGTCGGTCGGTGAAACCAGCCACTCAGACATCATCAATTTCCAGCACGGCAGGCGTGTGATCGGAGGCGCGCTCCCAGGTGCGCGGTTCGCGATCGATGGTTGCACTGCGGCAGCGCGCAAGCAGCGCATCGGAAACCAGTACCAGGTCGATGCGCAGTCCGAGGTTGCGTCGGAACGCAGCCTGGCGATAGTCCCACCAGCTGTAGTGTCCCGCGTCTTGGTTGAACAGGCGGAAGCTGTCGGCGAGACCGAGGTCCAGAATCCGCTTGAGCGCTTCGCGTTCGGGCACCGAACAAAGGATCTGGTCGCGCCACGCCTCGGGATCGTGCACGTCGCGATCGTCCGGCGCGATGTTGAAATCGCCCATCACGACGAGGCTCGGATGGCGGCGGATTTCCTCGGCGAGGAACGCCGTCACGTTCGCCAGCCAGTCGAGTTTGTAGGCAAACTTCTCGCTGCCGACCGCTTGGCCGTTGACGACGTAAAGGTTAACCACGCGCACATCACCGATCGTGGCGCTGAGAATCCGCCGCTGCGGATCGTCGAAACCCGCGACGCCGTGCATGACGTCGCTGATCGGCTGGCGCGCGAGGATCGCGACGCCGTTGTAGGTCTTCTGCCCGGAGAACGCTGCGTGATAACCCGCTGCCTGCAAGGCCGCGACCGGAAACTTCGCGTCCTCCATCTTGGTTTCCTGCAACGCGAGCACATCCGGCTGCGCGGACGCGCACCATTGCTCGACATGCGGCAGGCGCACGTTCAGCGAATTGACGTTCCAGCTCGCTAACTTCATCGTGCAATTGTAGCGGACCACGTGCCGTACTCGGTACGCTGCCCGATCCTGAAGGAGTGAATCCGATGCCCGTGATCGACCTGCGCAGCGACACCGTGACCCAGCCGACGGCCGCGATGCGCGCGGCGATGGCCGCCGCGCCGGTTGGCGACGACGTCTACGGCGAGGATCCCACCGTCGCACAATTGCAACGCCGCCTTGCCGAGGATGTAGGCTTTGAAGCCGGTCTGTTCGTGCCGAGCGGCACGCAGAGCAACCTGATCGCGCTGATGTGCCATTGCCAACGCGGCGACGAATATCTGGTCGGGATGGAAGCGCACACCTACAAATACGAAGGTGGTGGCGCGGCCGTGCTCGGCTCGATCCAGCCGCAGCCGATAGTCCAAGCGCCCGACGGCACCTTGCCACTCGACGCGCTGGCGAAGGCGGTCAAGCCGGACGATCCGCATTTCGCGCGCACGCGCCTGCTCGCGCTGGAGAACACGTGGCATGGCCGCGTGCTGCCACAGGATTACGTGATCGCGGCGGCCGAGTGGGCGCGATCACGCGGTCTCGCCGTCCACCTCGACGGCGCGCGATTGTTCAACGCGGCGATTGCCGGCGGCATATCGGCGCGCGCACTCGCCGCGCCGTTCGACAGCGTTACGATCTGCCTGTCCAAAGGACTTGGCGCGCCAGTCGGTTCCGTATTGCTCGGCAGCGCCGCATTCATTCAACAGGCCAAACGCTGGCGCAAGATGCTCGGCGGTGGCATGCGCCAGTCCGGCATCCTCGCCGCAGCGGCGCTGTATGCGCTCGACCACCATGTCGCGCGCCTCGCCGACGATCACGCACGCGCCGCGCGTCTGGGCGCCGGTTTACGCGGCATCGCTGGCATCACGGTCGTAAGCCAGTCCACCAATATGGTCTTCATCGACGTCGATGCAGCGCGTCTGCGTGCGCTCGAGGCGCACCTGCAAGCGCACGGCGTGCGCGCGAGCATCGGCTATCTGCCGAGCGTGCGGCTGGTGACGCATCTGGATATCGATGATGCGGCGATCGACCGGGCTATCGAGGTGTTTCGCGCGTCCGGTTGGGCGAATGGTTAGCCGTAAACTGCCTGAGCTACAACAATGCTTTGGAAGTCAGACTCGCGAAGTACCCGAATTTGGCAGCCTTGGCTTATTAGCTCTTCGGCCTTTATGTGCTTAGAACTCTTGGATTTTCCAGCGAGCTTAGAAATGTCTTGGTCGTCGACAATCAGCAAGGTGGTCTTCTTTGTGACAGTAGCGCCAACATCACACCCGGCTCGTGCAGCTAGGTCAGCGGCCTCTCGGCGCGGAATGACAAGTGAGCCCGTAAAAACTACGACGTTGCCAAAAAGCGGACCTTCGATGTTTCCGTCGCGGATGATTGATTGGGCAGAGGATGGGTCGTTTGGGCGCTGTACCCGAGCACACCAATCATCGACGGTTAGTCCGGCATGGGCACTAGCTCTGCACAAGACTTCACCCGCAGCGCGGGCATCCTCTAGGGCGTCGTGGTGCTTGAAATCAATACCAAGAAATTTGGCCACGTTGCGCAAGCCGTAACCAGTTGTGGCGAATTTATCCGGCCACGCACGACGTACCACACGGGCAGTGTCAAGCCAGCGGCAGTCAAATTGTTCTACGCGGTATTTGGCACACGCCTGCGCTGTCGCGGCACGGTCAAACGGCGTATGGCATGCAGCAATCGACCCCGCAAGCAACGCGCGCAACTCCGCAGCTACAGAGGGCCATTTCGGAGCGCCTTTAACGACTTGCTCATCGATGCCGTGTATTGAGACATTGAAGCCATCGAATTCATCTTCTGGGTCAACGAGCGAGGACCATGAACTCGCATGGACACCATTTTGGAAGATTGCGACGCCTACTTGGCAGATGCTAGAAAGATCAGCATTGGCAGTTTCAACATCTATCGCTGCAAATTGCATTGCAACCTCCGGTCACGGCTAGCTACAAATAGGTACCGAGTGCGGTATGCGACAGGTCATGGTTCAGTAAGCTCGACTTATGGTTCCGAACGTTTCTCACAAGTGGCGCTGGTCGGTCGCGAGCGATGCAGTCACACACACATGAGGGTAGATCACGATCTGCAATTTATACACCCGCGAGATCGAGATGGAAGGGAAACTGCCGGAGAGAAATAATCCACGGACGCTGATCGAAAGGGGCATCGATCGGTTGAACATTTTATCAAACCGCCGTAAGCCTAACGCTTCCGACCATGGCAAGATTCACGCGCTTTCGCGCTTGCCACAGATCGTGGTTGTTCTGCAGCGCGAGCCAGCTTTCCGGCGGGCGACCCAGCGTCTTGGAAAGGCGCAAGGCCATCTCCGGGCTGATGCCGCTGCTTCCGGTAAGAATCCGATTCAGCGTGGAGGCGGCGACGTCGAGTGATACGGCCAGTTCGCGACCACTCAAATGATTCGGCTGCAGATACACCTCGGTGATGAACTCACCGGGATGCGGAGGATTGTGCATGGCCATCAGTGGTAGTCCCCATAGTCCACGATGTAAGAAGCCCATCTTTTCTGACAGCCTTCTTTTTAGGCCGTAAGCCCATAGCTACGCAATAGCGCATCGGCCTTAGGCTCGCGTCCTCGAAACTCGACGAAGCTCTCCAGCGCGGGCCGTGAACCACCGACGCTGAGGATCGCCTTGCGATACGCCTCGCCGGTTGCGCGGTCGAAGACGCCAGCTTCCTCGAAGCGCCCGAACGCGTCAGCCGATAGCACTTCGGCCCAGAGATAGCTGTAATAGCCGGCGCCGTAACCTCCGGCGAAGACGTGGGTGAACGCGTGCGGAAAGCGCTGCCATTGCGGTGGATGCAGCACGGCGACTTCGTCGCGCACTTCGCCGAGAATTTCCAGTGCGCGAGCGCCACGTGCGCGGTCGAATTCGCGGTGGATGCGGAAATCGAATAGCGCGAATTCGAGCTGGCGCACGAGGAAGAGGCCGGCATGGAAATGTCGCGCGGCTTGCATGCGCGCGAACAGTTCATCGGGCAATGCGGCGCCGGTCTGCCAATGGCGCGCGAAAAGATCGAGCGCTTCGCGCTGCCAGCCGAAGTTCTCCATGAACTGGCTCGGCAGCTCGACCGCGTCCCACTCGACGCCGTTGATACCGGCGACGCCGGGGTAGTCGACCTCGGTCAGCAGATGATGCAGGCCATGACCGAACTCGTGGAACAGGGTCAGCACGTCGTCATGGGTGAGCAGCGACGGCGTCGTTGCGGTGGGCGGCGCGAAGTTGCAGGTGAGGAATGCGACCGGCAATTGCGTGTTGGCATCGTGCCTGCCGGCGTCGCGCACGAAACGATTTACGCACACGTCCATCCATGCGCCGCCGCGCTTTCCGCTGCGCGCGAACAGATCGACATAGGCACCCGCGAACACGTTGCCATTTTCGTCAATGAGATCGTAGTAGCGCACGTCCGCGTGCCAGACGTCGACGTCCGCGCGTTGCTTCAACGTGATGCCAAACACGCGCTCGGTGATTGCGAACAGGCCGGCGATCACCGGATCGAGTGCGAAATAGGGTTTGAGTTCTTCTTCATTCAACGCATATTTGCGCTCACGCAACTTCTCCGACGCGTAACCGACGTCCCATGACTGCAGGTCGGCGATGCCGAGCTCATCGGCGGCGAAGGTTCGCAGCTCAGCGAGTTCGCGCTGCGCAACCGGCTTCGCGCGCGCGGCGAGATCGTGCAGGAACGCAAACACGGCATCCGGCGAGGGCGCCATCTTCGTCGCCAACGATTCCTCTGCGGCATCGCTGAAGCCGAGCAGCTGCGCCGCTTCGTGGCGCAGCGCGAGGATTTCATCGATACGCTGGGAGTTGTCGAACGTGCCCGCATTCGGGCCTTCGTCGGATGCGCGCGTCTGATACGCGCGATACACACGCTCGCGCAACGCGCGATCGTCGGCATAGGTCAGCACCGCCTGCACGCTGGGTTGCTTCAACGTGACCAGCCAGCCGTCCAGCGATTTCTCCTGCGCGTATTCGCGCAACGTTGCGCGACCCGATTCGGGAATCCCGGCAAGCCCGGACTCCGTCTCGATCGCTTCGCTCCAGGCATCGGTCGCATCGAGCACGGCTTCATCGAATTCGGTTGCAAGCCGGGCCAGGTCATTGGCGATTTCGCGGAAGCGCGAACGTGCGGGCTCTTCCAGCGCGACGCCCGAGAGTTTGAAGTCGCGCAATTCATGCTCGACGAGAGTGCGCGCGGCGCGCGGCAACGCCTTCATCGCAGGCATATCGGCGACTGACTTCACCGCCGCATACAGCTCGCGGTTCTGACCCAGTTCGCTCGCATGTTCGACGATCTTTTCCTGCGCGGCCGAATACGCTTTGCGCAGATCTTCCGAATCGGCGACGCCGTGCAGGTGCGAGACGGGCGCCCATACGCGGTTCAGACGATCCTCGCATTCCTCGCCAGTCAGGATCACGCGCGCGAAATCGCGCGGCGCTTCGGACGCGAGTAGAGCGTCGATCGCGATGCGGTAGTCGGCAAGCACGCTGTCGACCGCAGGCCCGACATGTCCGGGACGGATCGCCGAAAAGCGCGGCAGCTCGGTATTTTCAAGCAGGGGATTGGTCGTTGTCATCAGAGGATTTCAAGCGGGCAGGCTGCCTAACGTGGCGGGTCGCGGGCGCGAAATCAAGCGCACCGGGATGCTAGGCTTGCCCCACTAATCGGATCACCACACATGAACATACGACCTTATCAGGGCATTCGCCCGCGCCTCGGCGCGAACGCGTACATCGATCCTGCCGCGCATGTGATCGGCGACGTCGAGATTGGCGATGACGCCTCGCTTTGGCCGGGCGTTGTCGCGCGTGGAGACGTGCACTTCATTCGCATCGGCGCTCGCACGAACGTGCAGGACGGTTCGATCCTGCACGTGACGCACGCGGGCGAGTACACCGACGAAGGGTTTCCGCTGACGATTGGCGCTGACGTGACGATCGGCCACGCGGCGGTCGTGCATGCGTGCACGATCGGCGACGCCTGTCTGATCGGCATGCACGCGACCGTGCTCGACGGTGCTGTCGTCAACCGACATAGCATGATCGGTGCGGGCGCGTTGGTCGCGCCCGGCAAGATCGTTGGCGAAGGCGAACTGTGGGTTGGAAATCCCGCACGCTGCGTGCGCAAGCTGTCCGACCAGGAAATCGAGCGCCTGTACTACTCGGCGCAGCACTACGTGAAGCTCAAGAATCGTTATCTTGGAGCTGGCTGAGCGAAGCGCGTCACGGCCGGCGTTGCGCTGGCGAGGAGGCTTTCACAAACGTGCGTGCTGCAATTGATACACCGCTGTTGTCAGGGTAGTGACGCCTTCCTCGATGAAGCTCGGCTGCGAAGCGAGGATGTCGTGGCGTTCCAGAAGATCGATATTCCAGTGCGCGCCGTAAAGACGATGGACTTCGGATTCCTCGACCGAAAACGGCGGCCCGGCCTTCTCCGCCTGCGGATACTCCAGTGTGATCAGCAGACCGCGGCAGTCTGGCGGAAGGCGCGCGTGGAGTTCGCCGACGTAGCGTTCACGCATGGCGGGCGGGAGCGCGATCAGCGCGGCGCGGTCGTAGACGCCGGCGCAGTCCGCCAACGCGAAATCATCCAGCGCGAACACGTCGCCGCAGATAATTTCAATCGCGCCGGCGACGTAGTGGCGACCGTAGCGCGACTCGTGCACTTGCGGCTGCAGACCGTTTTCTGCGAAAAACTGCTCGACCGCGAGTGCCGATAGTTCTACGCCGAGCACGCGATGTCCGTGTTTGGCGAGCCAAATCATATCCAGCGATTTGCCGGCGAGCGGCACGAGCACGCGACTGCCGGTCGGCAGCGCGAGTGCGGTCCAGTGTTTTTCCAGCAGCGGCATCACGCGATCCTGATGGAATCCCGTGCGGCCTTCACGCCAACGTTGCAACCAGAAGCTGTGTTCCATGGGCGTCGATTCTACCGTTCGGCTCGGCCCCCTTCATGCCTGCGACGAATGGTATGCCGATCCACACAAGCGCGGTCTCCAGAGTCTCGACATCGTGAACGCCTGTCATGCTTTTCTTCCATTGTTCGTGGCCTCTAGGCCCTGCGCTTGATTGCGGCGTTCGGCCGGTATCGCGTCGGATTGCGGCCCGACCGTCGGGGACACAACGCTCCACTACCCGTCGAAGCCATTGCAGAAAATCGTGTCGTTGCCCGCGCAGGCTGGCTGTATTTCGTAAGCGCCCAGATCCATCGGTCCGAAATTGTTCGCGATAACGGGCAGGTCTACCACGCGCGTTCTGCCATCGAGATCCAGTGCGGGAACACTCGGATCGACGGGGGCGTCGTCGACGCCGAGCGAGCTATGCAAGAGGTGGTAGTTGCCGTGAGCGGCATCGACGAAGCTCGGTGCGCCGAGCTGGATGTAGGCGGTGTCGGGCAAGGTGCTGCGGTCGTTGGTCAGCACGTGTGCCACAGCGTTGCCATCGGTGATGGATGGATCGACGGTTGCGCGGCCAGGCTGATCGATGATGCTGTTGTTGAGGTGGAAATCGCCCGGCGCGTGGAACGCATATGGCGCGCCGATCGCGTTGCCGGTCACCGTGCAGGAATTGACGGATAGACTTCCTTGATCGCCATCCGTAAGCGCGATCAGTTCTTGCGTCAGCGTATTGTCTATTAAAAGGCAGTTGGTCAGGTGAGCGGAGGCCAAGTAGCCCGTACCGTCTCCAACTTCACGCAGCACATGGGCGCCGGTGTTCTGCCGCGCGCTGAAACGGTCAGCTTCAAACAGACTGCTGCTCTGTAGCAGGATCGTCGCACCCGCCGTGGGTTGGCCGTTCTGATCCTCTGCCTTGTTGCCGACGAACTCGTTGCACGCCACACCCGGCGCACAGGCGACGGCCCCGAGCGCGGCGGGCGGTTCAGGATTGGCGCAGTAAGAACCCGGATTTCTATTCAAAAAGATGAAGCCGCCGAGCGAGCTGTATAGCGAGTAACCAGCGTCGCTGTAGATCGCCGCGCCTTCCGATGCAGCATTTCCGTTGATGCGGAAATCGTTCGCGCACAGTGTCGATGTACCGATGCCGTTGTAGTCGTCCTCTGGTCTGAGATACACCGCGCCACCGCTGTGCGAAGCCAAATTGCCTGATATCTGCACGGGATTGTTCGGGTCGGTCGTGAACAGACGCACGGTCGCGCCCGTTTGGATGCTGAACGTCAGGATGTCAATGCCGCCGCCGTAGGCTGCGTTGTTGTTGTAGAGGACGCCGAGGCCGTTGTAACCCGGCGATCCGATGTCCGCGCGTGCGGGTCCGAGCACTTCGAGGCCGCCTCCGTAACCATTCGGTGCGTGGTTGAATCCGATCAGCGTGAAAGGCCTCACGGCATACATGCGGGTGTTGCCCTCGATGCGGATGCCGCCGCCGGAAACTGCGGCGGTGTTGACGAGAATCTGCGTGTGATCCATCAGGTACAGCTTGGTCAGGCCACTTGATCCATTGACATTGATGCCGCCGCCGAAGCCGCCGTGATTGAGATTGATGGTGCTGTTGATCAGATAGAGCGAACCCTGGCCATCGAAGCTGATGCCGCCGCCGCGCGCGTTGTCGCTCGTCTGGCCGCCAGTCACCATCAGATTGTGCAGACCAACATTGCTGTTGCCGGTGATCGTGAGCACACGGCCATTGCCGCTGCCATCTATCGTCACCAGAGGTACGTCGCTGGCGGGCGGCGCATAGGCGGGCTCGCCGGGAATGTCGGCGCACGTCACGCCATCGCCCCAGCCTTGGAAGGTGATGTACTTGTCGCTGATGGTCAGGTGCTGGTTGGTGTAGAGGTGCTCGCGGGTGATATCGATGGTCACCGGGCATACGCCGGCCATGTTGATCGCCGACTGGATATCGTTGGCCTGGCAATGCACCGGGTCTGCGCCAACGCGGATGTGGCCCTGGAAGGGCGAGCAAATCGCAAACGCCTGGCCGCACGGCAGCAACAACAGCATCGCGAGCAGAATGCGGTAGCGGGGCGGGATGGACATGGCGCTCTCCTCGGCAACGTCACATCGTTGTGACCATGAAGGGGAACGGTCGCCGGCCGGGTTTTGTGCCATCGCGGACGCGGCGACGCGCGCATCCGCGATTCGAGTCTCAATGCATCGCGGGGCCGGTTTTGCGATTCGAGTCCGGCGAGTTCAGGCGTTGACGCAGGTTCACGACGTAAGGTGACGCGGAGGCTTTCAGAAACGGCTCGATTGCTTCGCGCAACGTGCGCGCTTCGCCCACGCGGCCAAGTGCGTCCAGTGCGCTGACGAGCGCGACCTGGATTTCAAGCACGCGCGGATCGCCGACGGGGTTGGGCGGGCTGCGCACGCTCATCGCTTCGCGCAGCAAAGGTTCCGCCTTGTCGGCGTGGCCAAGCGCCAATTCGGCGCGCGCCAGTGCAAGCAATGGCGTGCCGAGACTAGCCTGGCCAGATTTGAATAGCGTGCGTGCCATGCCGACGCTGCGCGTAGCCGTCGCCAACGCTGCGTTCGCATCACCGGCGTCCAGTTGCGCCTGGCTCCATTGCGCAAGCAGCACGCCAAGCAAGGGGTCGGCTTTCGCGCCACGCCGCGCGTCCGCGGCGGCGGTGATCTCGCGCAACGCTTCGCCGTAACGTCCTTGCTGACGCAGCATGTCACCGAGTGCCGCGCGATCACTATTGAGCCATCCCGAGTCGGCTGGTTCGTGTTTTTGTTCAATTGCGATCGCGCGTCGCATGACGGCCTCGGCTTCGTCATAACGGCCATGCCAGCGAAGCGCCTCGGCCAAACCGACCATTGGATCCGCGCTGTCCCATTCGTCGTTCGAGCCCTGCAGCTTCGCCCAGATGCCGAGTGCCTTGCGCAGCGCCGCCTCGGCTTCATCGAAGCGACCGAGCTTTGCGTAGTCCTGCCCGACCGAGGTGTAGGCCGAAGCGAGTGTTTCCGGACGCGTGGCTGAAACCCGTTCAAGCAGCGGCATCATGTCCAGCCGACTGCGCAGGGCTTGTGCATAGCGGCCATGGCGTTCCAGCGACCAGAACAGGTTGCCGCGCGCGTTCATGGTTTCGTTGTGCTCAGGCCCGTAGACCTTTTCATCGATGTCCACTGCCTCGCGGGCTGCACGTTCGGAGCCGGCGTAGTCGCCCGAATACGCCAGCGCGCCGCTCAATTCCTGCAGCGCGTTCGCGACGCTGCTGTGCACCGGGCCGTGCACGACGCGTGCGCGATCGACGGTCTCGCGCAGGATCGGGATCGCCTCGTCGAAGCGCGACAGCTCCGTGAGGACGTTGCCGAGCGCAATGCCATCGTCGATCACGGTCTGATGGCGATCGCCGTAGTGCGCGCGGTCGTCGGCGAGCGCCTCGCGCAGGATCGGCTCGGCAGCGCGCGAATCGTCTTTTCCATGCAAGGTCGCGGCGAGAACGCGGCGCGCCTCGGACACCGTGTCGAATCCGGCCGGACCGATGTGCCGCGCGATCGCGAGCGCCTGCTTCGCATGGTCCATCGCCGCGTCGAAGACGCGTTTGTCCGATTCGACTTTCGCGATCGCGGCCAGCGTACGCGCCCTGAGCGCATCCGGGACGTCTGCGCGGGCGAGCGCGGCGAGCGACTGGTCGAGCAGAGGCTGCGCACGCGCGACGTCGCCAAGATCCCAGTACAAATGCGCGATCAACACCGACAGGTCGAGTCGCGTGTCAGCCTGCATCGTCGTCGCGCTGGCGGCCAGTTCACGCTCGCCCCCCTCAAGCAGTTGTCGTGCGCTGATGGCCTGGCCGAGGTTTGCGTCCGGCTCGGCATGGTCGAATACGCCGACCAGGAACTGACCGATCATGTCGGCGCGTTCGGCTTGGGCGTGCGCCAGGAGCGCCTGGTGACGCGCTGCATCTGCCTGCCATAGCGCGATGCCCAGCGCCGAGAGAATCGCCAGTACGGACAAGAACGCGGTCGCCACGCCGCCCTTGTGCCGGCCGACGAACTTGCGCGTGCGGTACCAGCGTGACGGTGGATGCGCGGTGACGGGGCGCCCATCGAGCAGGCGTCCGACGTCGTCGGCCATGTAGCCCGCCGATGCATAGCGGCGCACCGGATCTATCTCGAGTGCCTTCAGCACAATGTTGTCGAGATCGCCCTTGAGCAAGCGACGGGTCGCGGCCGGAGCGGCGGGCAGCACACCGGATTCATGGCCATCCGTGATGCACGCGGAGGGCGTTCGCGAGGGACCCTCGCCGAGACGCTCGCCGGTCATCAGTTCGCCGAGCAGCACACCGAGTGCGTAGACATCGGTGGCAGTAGTGATGAGGCCGCCTGTGCGTTGTTCGGGCGATGCGTACGCGGGCGTGAATGCGGCAAGACGTGTATGGGTTTCGTCGTCCTCGCCGAGCAGCTTGGCGATGCCGAAATCGAGCAGCTTCATCTCGCCTTCCGCGCTCACGAGGACGTTGGAAGGTTTCAGGTCGCGATGGACGATCAGGGCGCGGTGCGCCGCATCGACGGCCCGACAGACATCGAGGAAAATCCGCAATCGTGCCGGC
>JBBRZD010000033.1:0-15802 GCA_038237055.1 Lysobacterales bacterium
ATAAGCATGTGAACAAATACGCAGCGCGCCATATCGTCGCCTCGCGGTGCATGCAATCGCACTATCCGGCCTTGCGGGGCCATCGATCTGAATGCGCGCTCCGCCATGCGCTGTCGCGTAAAGGATATATTCACGGCGTCGCTTTTGCGACTCGCCCGTAACGATCCTCAAGGCGGACGATGTCGTCTTCGCCGAAATAATCGCCGCACTGCACTTCAATCAAATGGATGTCGGTCGCCGTCGGATTTTCGAGGCGATGCACGGTGTTCATCGGGATATAGGCGGACTCGTTGCGTTCGAGTAGGAACTCCTCCTCGCCGATGCGCACCTTCGCTGTGCCGGCGACCACGGTCCAGTGTTCGCTGCGCCGATGATGCAACTGCAGCGACAACACATGTCCGGGCTTCACGGTGAGCCGTTTGACCTTGCAATCGTCGGCATCCTCCAGGATCGTGTAGCTGCCCCACGGCCGATGCACGGTCTGATGCACGCTCGCTGACGCATGGTTCGTTGCACGCAGGCGCTCGACCACGAGCTTGACCTGCTGCGCGCGTTCGCGATGCGAGACCAGCACTGCATCGCCGGTATCGACGATGACCAGGTCCTTCACGCCGACCGCGGCAACCATGCGCGTGTCGGACTGGATGTAGCAGTTTTCGCTCTCGACCACGATTGCCTGGCCGCGCACGCGATTGCCGTCAGCGTCCGCCTCGTCCAGATCGCTCATCGCCTTCCACGAACCGATGTCGCTCCAGTCGAACGACGCCGCCACCACGGCGACTTTCGGCGCGCGCTCCATGATCGCGTAGTCGATCGAGATGTCCGGCTGGGCGAGAAACGCCTCACGGTGGAACTCGATCGGACTTTCGTGATTCATCGCGTGTGCGTGACAGGCTTCGGCCGCTTTCAGCACATCCGGGCAGGTTCGCGCAGCGACCGCGAGCAGCGCGTCGGCGCGAAAGCAGAACATGCCGGAGTTCCACACGTAGTCGCCGGATGCGACATAGCTCTCGGCGGTCTGCATGCTTGGTTTTTCGACGAATGCGCCGACCTGTCGCCCTTCCCGGTCGGCAATCGTCTCCGCCATGCGGATGTAACCGAAGCCGGTTTCCGGATGCGTCGGGCGGATGCCGAAAGTCACCAGCCAACCGTCGTTGGCGAGCGCGGCAGCGCGCTGCGCATCGGCGAGGAACGCGTCGATGTCGCGAATCAGGTGATCGGCCGGCAGGATCAACAGCACGGCGTCCGCGCCCACGCGATCACGCGCGTGCAACGCGGCGAGCACGACGGCCGGAGCCGTATTGCGCCCGGCGGGTTCGAGCAGGAACGGCAGCTTGTCCAGATCCGCGTCCGCATGCTGCGCGTATTCGTCGCGCGTCAGGAAGTAGTAGTCGCGCCCCGTGACGGTCAGCACGGGGCCGCCATCGGCACAACGCAGTGCGCGGTCGAGCGTCTTCTTCAGCAGCGACTCGCCATCGCCCATGCGCATGAACGGCTTCGGATACGCGCTGCGCGAAACTGGCCAGAGACGCGTGCCGGCACCGCCGGAAAGAATTACAGGTACGAGCATCATCGAGACTCCGCGGTCGCGAAGGCGCCGCTTCAAGCCCACCCCTTCAAGGGGAGGGTTGGGTGGGGATGGTGTTGCGCGCCACTTCCCCAAGCACCGCGCTCAGGCCGTTCGGCCAGTCCGTCAATTGTAACCCGAACGCATTTTCGAGCTTGCGGCAGTCGAGCACGGAATACGCCGGGCGCAGGGCCCGGGTCGGGTAGTCGGCCGTGCCAATCGCCACGAGGCGCGGCACTCGATCGATCAGACCCCGCGAGGCTGCCTCGCGAAAGATGGCGGAGGCAAACTCGAACCAGCTGCACTGGCCACCCGCGACAAGGTGGTATGTGCCTTGCATTGCGGGCCTGGACGCCATCGGCGCTTGATGCCATCGATCCAGCGCGTGCACGGTCGTGTCAGCAATCCAGCGCGCCGGCGTCGGCGCTCCGATCTGGTCGGCGACGACACGGAGTTCCTCGCGCTCGACACCCAGGCGCAACATCGTGCGCAGGAAATTACTGCAGCGTGCGGCGTACACCCAGGCGGTGCGGAATATCAGGTGCGCTGCCCCGCTCGCACGCAAAGCGTCTTCGCCAGCGAGCTTGCTGCGCCCATACACGCCCAGCGGCGCGGTCGCGTCGCCCTCTCGATACGGTTGCGTCGCGCTGCCGTCGAATACGTAGTCGGTCGAGTAATGCACGACGAGTGCATCGCGCTGCGCGGCCCACTTGCCGATCTGCGCCAGCGCGAGATGGTTGATGCGATCGACCAGTTCGGGCTCGTCCTCGGCGCGATCGACGGCCGTATAGGCGGCCGCGTTGACGATCACATCCGCGTTCGCGCCATCGAGCACGCGCGACAGCGACTCGGCATCGGCGAGATCGACGCGCAGACACGAAGCACCGTCGGCCAGTTCGCCATTGCGCGTTGCCGGAATGATTTCGCCGAGCGGTGCGAGGGCGCGCAGAAGTTCGTAGCCGACCTGTCCGGTGGCGCCGAGTAGCAAGATCTTCATCACGATGAAGTGGGTTCAATGGACAAACAATTACTGCAAACCGTGATCATACGGAGAACGTCGGCAGCTTCTCGCGCGCCACGTCCGCAAGATACGGCGCGCGCTGATCCTTGTCCGACAGCGACGGTTCGGCAATCGGCCAGTCGATCGCCAGCGCGGCGTCGTTCCAGCGGATGCTCGCATCGCACGCGCGGTCGTACAACGCGGTGCATTGATACACGAAGGTCGCGTTCTCCGACAGCACGGCAAAACCATGCGCGAAACCTTCCGGCACCCAGAAATGGCGCTTGTTCTCGGCGGAAAGAATCGCCGCCGCCCAGCGGCCATACGTCGGAGACCCGACACGGATGTCGACCGCGACGTCGTAGACCTCGCCTTCGAGCACGGAAACCAGCTTGCCCTGCGGGTTCGGCCATTGGTAATGCAGACCGCGCAGCACGCCTTGCGCCGAGCGCGAGACATTCGTCTGCACGAAATTGAGATCGTAGCCGGCTTCGACGAAACGCTGCCGATTGAAGCTCTCGTAGAAGAACCCGCGCGCATCGCCGTGCACCGCAGGCTCGATCACGACGCAGCCTGCAAGGTTGGTCTGGATGATTTTCACGAATCGCGGCCCTGTTTCGCGAGGCCCAGCAGATACTGGCCGTAGCCGTTCTTCGCCAGCGGCGCGGCAAGACGCAGCACCTGCTCCGCATCGATCCAGCCTTGCTGGAACGCAATCTCTTCCGGGCAGCACACCTTCAGACCCTGGCGGCGTTCGATCGTCTCGACATAATTGGATGCTTCAACCAGGGACTCGTGCGTGCCAGTGTCGAGCCACGCGTAACCACGACCGAGTTTCTCCAGCATCAGGTTGCCGGCATCGAGATAGCAGCGGTTGAGATCGGTGATTTCAAGTTCTCCGCGCGGCGAAGGCTTCAATGCGGCGGCGTAATCGCACACGTTTGCATCGTAGAAATACAGTCCCGTGACGGCCCAGCTCGATCGCGGTTCCGTTGGCTTTTCTTCCAGCCCTATCACGCGACCGGCAGCGTCGAACTCCGCCACGCCATAACGCTCGGGATCGCGCACCCAGTAGCCGAATACCGTCGCGCCCTCTGCGCGCGAAGCAGCTCGTGCGAGCGTCTCGGTGAACCCGTGACCGTAGAAAATGTTGTCTCCGAGCACGAGACAACTCGGCTTTCCTGCGACAAACTCACGCCCGATGATGAACGCCTGAGCCAGACCATCCGGGGAAGGCTGCACCGCGTAGTTGATCGAGATGCCCCATTGCGAGCCATCACCGAGCAGGCGCTGGAACAAGACCTGCTCATGCGGCGTGTTGATCACGAGCACGTCGCGGATGCCGGCGAGCATCAGCGTCGACAGCGGGTAGTAGATCATCGGCTTGTCGTATATCGGCAAGAGCTGCTTGCTCACGGCTTGCGTCACCGGATACAGCCGCGTGCCGGAACCGCCGGCGAGGATGATGCCTTTGTTCGTTGCCATATTGTTCCGTGCCAATTTGCTCTCTTGCCTCAAAGCCCTCCCCTTCGAGGGAAGGGTTGGGTGGGGATGGTGTCAATACAGCAACAAAGCATCGCTGCTGAAGCCGCTCCAACAGAAGCGAATCCTAGACGCCCAAACGCTCCATCCGGTAGCTGCCATCGAGCACGCGCCGTACCCATGGCTGATTGTCGAGATACCAATCGACCGTACGCGCCAGTCCGGATTCAAACGATTCGGTCTGGCGCCAGCCAAGATCACTCTTGACCTTGCCGGCATCGATCGCGTAGCGCCGATCGTGGCCGGGCCGATCCTTGACGTAGCTGATCAGCGATTCGCGCTTGCGCCCATCCGCGAACGGACGACGCTCATCGAGCAGCGCGCAGATCGTCTTCACGACATGGATGTTTTCGCGCTCGGCATCGCCACCGACGTTGTAGACCTCGCCGACGCGACCTATCTCGAGCACGCGCTGGATCGCGGCGCAGTGGTCGTCGACGTAGAGCCAGTCGCGCACGTTGCGACCGTCGCCGTATACCGGCAGCGCCTCGCCCGCGAGCGCTTTCTGGATCACCAGCGGAATGAGTTTTTCGGGGAACTGGTACGGCCCGTAGTTGTTCGAGCAATTCGTGGTCAGTACCGGCAGTCCGTACGTGTGATGGAATGCGCGGACCAGATGATCAGATGCGGCCTTCGACGCGGAATACGGCGAGTTCGGCTGATACGGCGAATCCTCACGGAAACGTCCGACCGGGCCGAGCGATCCATAGACCTCGTCCGTCGATACGTGCAGGAAGCGGAACCCATCCTGGCGATCGAGCGACAGCGCGCGCCAGTACACGAGCGCCTGTTCGAGCAAGGTCAGCGTACCGACGACATTGGTTTGCACGAACGCGGCCGGGCCGTCGATCGAGCGATCGACATGCGATTCCGCCGCGAAATTCAAGATCGCGGTCGGCTGATGCTCGGCCAGCACGCGCTGGACGCACGCGGCATCGCCGATGTCGCCCTGCACGAAGGTGTAGTTCGCGTTGTCGCTTACCGAAGCCAGCGTATCGAGGTTTCCAGCGTAAGTCAGCGCATCGAGATTGACGACGCGCACACGGCCCTGCGCCATCGCGCCAAGCACGAAATTGCCGCCGATGAAGCCGGCACCGCCGGTGACGAGCAGGGTTTTCATTTTGTCGTGGGTTCCCGAGCCGAAAAGTCGATAGCGCAGCCGCGTCTATCGTAGCGGCAGCGTGTGCGCAAGGCGAATCGAGAGGAGACGTTCCCTCTGCACTCCTTCCTCATTGGCGTCAGGCTTGCGGCGCGGCGAATGGCCACTCGCACCAGTAGAACGATCGGCTTTCCGCGAAGATGCGCCGTTGCACGGCGCAGTTCGCCAACGCAAAAGGCCCGCACAGCGCGGGCCTTCGGCAACCATGAGCGGCTCGCTCAGAACGGAATATCGTCATCCTCGAAACTGTCCGAGGGCGGCGGTGCGGATGACGGACGCGAAGCAGATTGCGGCGCGCCGCGCGAGGGCGCGCCGGCGCCAGAACGTTCGCCGCGATCGCGGCTGAAGCCACCGCCTCCACCGCCGCCTTCGCTTCGACCGCCACCTTCACCGCCGCCGAGCATCTGCATGTCGTCGCCGATGATGTCGGTGGTGTAGTGCTTGACGCCGTCCTTTTCGTACATGCCGTATTCGATGCGGCCTTCGATATAGACCTGACGGCCCTTCTTCAGATACTCGCCGGCGATTTCGCCAGTCTTGCCAAACAGCTTGACGCGATGCCATTCGGTCTTTTCGACCTGCTGGCCCTCTTTGTCCTTGCGCACGCTGGTCGTGGCCAGGCTCAAGGTGCAGATCGCCATGCCGCCGGCGGTGTATTTGACTTCGGGGTCGTTGCCGAGATTGCCGACCAGGATGACTTTGTTGATGCCGCGTGCCATGGGGTGATTCCTCTACCTTGACGATTACCGATAGCGCACAGGATACCGCATGCCGCCCGCCCTGCCGCTGGCATCGAGCGTGCGCGCGTGTCGGCGGACGCCGCGGCGCAATGTCAGAGTTTGCCGATTGAAGCCACGATACATGCAGCGACGACCGAACACCGGAAGTGGCCGGGTGCATCGGTATAATGCCCGTCTTTGCGACATCCAAAGGCCTGTCCTTGACCCTCGCTCCGCCCCCAGCCGCGCCGTGCATCGAACGCTTCACCGACGTACAGGCGTTCGTCGCTGCCGACATGGTTGCGGTCGATGCTCTGATACGTACCCGCCTCGCATCCGATGTGGTGCTGATCAACCAGGTGGCCGAGCACATCATCGGGGGTGGCGGCAAGCGGCTGCGACCGATGCTGCACCTGCTCGCGGCGCGCGCGGCGGGTTACGAAGGTCGCGATCATCTGCCGCTCGCGGCGCTGATCGAATTCATCCACACCTCCACCCTGCTGCACGACGATGTGGTCGACGAATCGGATCTGCGGCGCGGGCGCAAGACCGCGAATGCCGTGTGGGGCAATGCGGCGAGCGTGCTGGTCGGCGATTTCCTCTATTCGCGGTCGTTCCAGATGATGGTGGAGCTGGACAGCATGCGCGTCATGCGCATTCTCGCCGACACCACCAATCGCATCGCCGAGGGCGAGGTGTTGCAGTTGCTCAACATCGGCAATCCCGATACGAGCGAGCAGGCGTATCTCGATGTGATCGAACGCAAGACGGCTGTGCTGTTCGCCGCTGCTACGCGGCTGGGTGCGGTGTTGGTGGGTTTGCCAGCTGACCAAGAGGAAGCGTTGGCGACGTACGGGCTCGACCTCGGTTATGCATTTCAGATTGCCGACGACGTGCTCGATTACGCCTCCGACGCGGACACGCTGGGCAAGAACATCGGCGATGATCTGGCCGAGGGCAAGCCGACCCTGCCGCTGATCATCGCGATCGAACGCAGTGAGCCGGTGCAGGCGGCGCGTTTGAAGGCCGCGATTCAGACCGGTGGACTCGATGCACTGGATGACGTGCTGGGTGCGATTCGCGCGACGGGAGCAATCGAGGCCTCGCGCGAGCGCGCGCACGCTTACGCGCAGCGGGCGCGCGCTGCGCTCGGAGCGCTGCCCCCATCGGAAGCGCGCGACGCGCTCGCGCTGCTCGCCGATTACGCGGTCGATCGCACTCGCTAGGTTTTCTTCTTCGGGACGGTTTTCTTCTTCGCTGAATTATCGTCCTCGTCGCCATCCGCGCCGATGTCGTCGCAGCCGACATCCCTTTCGCCTGCACTAATGTCGTCGCGCGCTTTCTTGGCGAGTTGGTGGTAGCGCTTGCGGATCGTGTCGAGTTCGTCGTCCTCGAGCTCCTCCAGATCGAGCAGCGCGTTGTGCGCACCTTCGATAGCCCGGATCATCTCGTCCATCTTGATGTGCATCGCCTCGGAATCGCGGTTCTGCGTATTCTGAATGAGGAACACCATGAGAAACGTGATGATCGTGGTGCCGGTATTGATGACGAGTTGCCAGGTATCGCTGAAGCCGAATAGCGGTCCGGTCGCGGCCCACACGACAACGATCGACACGGCCAGCACGAAGGTGATCGGCTTGCCGGTTGCGCGCGAGGCGGCGCTCGCGAACCGCTTGAACATGGCCGAAAGTTTCATGCGGCGGCGGCCTTGTGATTCATCGCTGCGGTTGATGTGCCAAACAGTGCATCGAAGAACAGGTGCATCTGCATGAAACCGCGCTTGGCCGCGCGTTCGTTGTAAAGGCAACCGGGCACCGAGCCGTCCGCGCTCGGGATCGCGAAGCAATGCACGGCGCCGCCGAAGCTCAGGAACTGCCAGTCGACGTTGGCATCGCGCATTTCGTTCTGGAAGGTCGCGATCTGTTCGGGCGATTCGAACTTGTCGTCGGCGCCGTGCAGCACGAGCACACGGCCCTTGATCTGCTTCGCCAGCGAAGTGTCGTCGGTCGCAAGGTTCGCGTGGAAGGTGACGACGCCGGCGATGTCGGCGCCGCTGCGCGCAAGTTCAAGCGTGGTCGCGCCGCCGAAGCAGAAACCAATTGCGCCCCAATGCTTGCCGTCGAGCGGTGCTTTGCCCGCCTGCGCCTTGAGCTGGGCTAGCGCGCCGTTGATGCGCGCGCGCAGGTCGCCGCGGTTCTTGTACATGTCGCCCGAAGCCTTGCCTGCTTCGTCAGGCGATTTCGGGCGCACGTCGACGCCGTAGACGTCGGCGACGAGGATCACGTAGTCCTTCCCGGCGATCTGTTTCGCCAACGCGATGTTGTTGTCTGTGATGCCGAGCCAGTCGGGCGTCATCACGATGCCGGGCCGCGCCGTTTTCGCCGCATCGTCATACACGAGGATGCTTTGCATCTTCTTGCCGCCGATCGTGTAGTCGATGGAATTTGAGACCATCGCCGCGTGCAGCGGCGCGGCGAGAAGAAAGGCAAAAGCGGCAAGGAACGGACGAGCGAACATGGCTGACTCCCGGTATCGTTTAAACCCCTAGCATAGCCCTCTCGCGCCTGCCCGGCGTGGTCGTGCGCGGCACGGCGCCGCTGCTACACTGCATGCCCGACGACTGACCGGAGAACCCGATGCGCCTCGCCATACTGACCCTCGCCATCGCCACCTTGCTTGCAAGCGTCGCCGCCGCGACTGCTGCGGTGAAACCGGAAGCCGCAATCGCCTACCGACAAAGCGCGTACACACTCATCGGCTGGAACTTCGGACCAATGGCCCAAATGGTGCGCGGCAAGACGCCGTGGGATGCCGCCGAATTCGCCAAACGCGCCGAGCGCGTCGCGTTCCTTGCTCCGCAGTTGCTTGAAGGTTTCCCGCAAGGCTCGGCCACCGGCGCCGACACCGAAGCGAAGCCCGAGATCTGGAAGAACACGGACGACTTCACGTCGAAGATGGACGACCTGGTCAAGCAATCGAAGCTGCTCGCGGAGGTTGCCAAGGGTGGTGACGAAGCGAAGATGAAAGAACAGTTCAAGCAAACGGCCGGAGCATGCAAGGCCTGCCACGACAAATACCGCAAGGAAGAGTGACGCGGATAGCGGTGGCAGCCGATTCGGCTGCGGTGCATTTTGCATCCCGGAAACACCATCGCCACCCAACCCTCCCCTTGAAAGGGAGGGCTTGAGCTCACGGCTTCGAAGTCCGCTCCGTCCAGAGGAGGAGTCGAGCGCACGGCTTTGAAGTCCTCCCCTTCGAGGAGAGGATTTAGGTGGGGATGGTGTCGCCGCCAAAGCAAAGCATTGTGGGTGAAGCCGCTCCCCCGGTTACTTCGCCTCACCCCAGGTAACCAGCGCCCACACAGCGCCCAAGCTGAGCGCAAGCAGCGCCAGCGCGCGCCAGGACGAGACAAAACGCAGTGCATGCGTGCGAGCGAAGCGCGCGCGCCCGTGCAGCATCGGGGCGACGAGGTTCTCGCTGCGCATCGCGTAATGCAGCGCGACCGCGCCGACATGCAACGCGATCAACAGCAGCAGCGCATAGCGATTGAGATGGTGAATGCTCGTCATCAGCGCGACAGTTGCGTCGGAAACGCGCGCAACGAGCGGGCCATCTTCGCTGATGTCATCGCTGGTAAAGAGACCGCTGATCGCCTGCAGGGCGACCACAGCGAGCATCAGCAGCACCGACCAGCCACCGAGCGGATTGTGCCCCGGCTCATGTGCGGCACGCCCTCGCGCGAGGTCGGCGACGTAGCGCAGCACCGCGCGTGGACTGCGCAGGAAATGCGTAAAGCGGCTGGTCTGCGAACCGGCAACCCCCCACAGCACGCGGAATCCGATCAGGCCGAGCGTCGAGTAACCGAACCAGTAGTGCCACCGCATCGGCAACAGCTGAAACTCGCCGCTCGCATATTGCAGTACGATCAAACCGACGAGCGACCAGTGGAAAATCCGTGTCGGCAGGTCCCAAACGCGCACCGAGATATCTATTGGCGAGTTCATCGTAATGGCATGAGGTCGACGGCAGCGAGCATAGCAGCGCAGCGCTCTGGCTATTTCGCCAGCCACTCATGCACGCTGACGCGCGAGGCGCGTTGCAAATGCAACGGGTCGCGCGACGCGATCGCGGTCGCCTCGTCGAGCGTCTCCGCGCGCAGCAGGTATGCGCCGCCGGACTTGTCGCTGAATCCGCCGGAAAGCTCGATACGATGGGCGTCGCGCAGTTCCGCGATGAACTGCATGTGCGCATCGACGAGGGAAAGATCGAAATCCGGTTCGCGCATCACGAGGACGAGGTAGCGATTCATTTGAGGATATTCTTGAGCACAGGGGATGCGCTCATGGTATCCGCAGCTGCATGCGGGCGAAGGAAAAAATTACGCCGGGCCCCGGCGCGTCTCAAGCGATGCCCAAGCCTTCGATACTGCCGATCGCATCGCCATCGACGCCGCAGAGATTCGCAAAGACGCGACCACGCGCGGCGTAGTCCTTGAACTGATCAAAGCTTGGCGCACCGGGCGACAGCAGCACGACGCCGCCGGTCGGCGTCACGGCGCGCGCAGCCGCAACCGCATCCGCGAGGGTTGCGACGGATTCGAGTCGATACTCGCCACCCTCGGCATGCAGCACGTCGCGAATACGCGATCCGTTCGCGCCCATGGTAACGATCGCGTGCGGCGGCATTTCATGCACGGCTTGCGCGAACGCGCGCCAGTCAAGACCTCGATCATGACCGCCGACCAGTACCGTCACTGCACGATCCTTGAAACTCGCGAGCGCTTCCAGCACCGCCTGCGGCGTCGTCGAGATACTGTCGTCGACAAAGGTAAGACCGTCGCACACGCCGAGCGTCTGAAGGCGATGCGGCAAAGGATGAAAATTTTCAATCGCCGGAGAGGCCGCGATGGCGTCCTCCCCACACGCGTCGATCGCAGCAAGCGCGGCGCACACATTCATCGCATTGTGCAGCCCCGGCAACGGAGAGACTGCGAGGTCAAGCACGCGCTGCGTACCGCGCGAAATCGCATGCGCGGTTACGTGCCAGCCACTGGCATCGCCGAAGACGATACGCTGCGGGTGCGCGTGCAGACGCGACTGCAGCTCCGGCTGCAACGCATTCGTCACCAGGATTTTCGCCACCGCGGCGAGTGCGAGCTTGTCGTCGGCATAGCGTTCGCGCGATCCGTGCCAATCCAGATGTTCTTCGTACACATTGTTGATCACACCCACGTCGACCATGCCGGCTTCGCGCGTCTGGAAGCTCGAAAGTTCAACGACCCACCAATCGGGTAGTTGCGGCGGATCGAGCAACTCCAGCAGTGGCAGACCGATGTTCCCTGCGAGCGCGACGCGTCGCCCGAGAGCGCGCAGCAGATGTGCGATCAAGGCGCACACTGTGCTCTTGCCCTTGGTGCCGGTCACTGCAATCACGCGCGCTTCGGGGTGTTCGGCAAACCACAGCGCAGTGCCTGATGTGAAGTGCGTGCCGTTGTGCTGCGCGAGCAGAATCTCCGGGCGGTAAATGCTGATGCCGGGCGACTTGATCACGATGTCGAAGGCAGACAGCGCGGCTGCGTCTGGCGCTGTCGTAATCACCGCGGGGGCATCATCGAGCGCCAACGCGTCGGCTTCGCTGCAGAACAAGGTAATCGGCAGATCCGGCAAACGTGCCCGCAGGGCGGCCAGCGCAACCCTGCCCTCGCGGCCAAAACCCCAGACCGCAACCTGCTTGCCGACGAAATCAGCGATGCGCATCGACGAACTGCAGCAGGCGTTGCGGGATTCGGTGTTCGCCGGTCGGCACCAGCAATGGGGCCAGCACGAGTTCACGCGCATCAAGTTGCGGCGCCACTTCGTCGGCGAAGCGCGCGACCAGTGCATCTTCGCGCCATTCCGCACGCTCGACCAGCGCCTGCATCGCCGCACGCGATTCGACGCCTTCGCCGACGCATTCGAACGGCTTGTGCTCGCGGAATTCCATCAGTGCATCAAACGCGGTCGCGAGGCTGGCGTCGTCGAGCAGGTTGCGACCGAAGATCGCGAGCAACCGAGGCTTGGGCATGAACGGCGCCAGCGCAAGGAACACGAAATGACATTTCGGACACTGTCCGCACCAGCGGTCGGCAGGTTTCGGCCCGAGTATGCGGAAGTTCCGGTTGCAGCTGGAGAACACATCGTCATAGCGCGCACTGCGCGCGAAACGCTCGGCGACCGCAAGTTCTGAAAGCGGGCGCAACAACGAGTAGTAGTGCAAATCCGAGGCGACGCTCGATTGCAGCAATTCGCCAAAACTGCGTTCGAATTCCCAGCTCTTGCTCCACTGGTGATTCACCGGCTGACCATCGTATTCGAGCGTCGCGCTGGATGCCGAGCGCTCGTTCGAGAACGCGATCGCATCGAATCCATACAGGATGGCCGCGACCGCGAGAATCGCTGAGTTGATCGCGGTGACCGGAATATGACCGTTGTACGCGCCCGCCTTGTTGTACTCGAACAGCAGCGGCGACAGCTCGCGGCGGATGTTCAACATCGGCAGACCGGTACGCTCGGCGCACGCGGCGATCAACGGCGAGTTGCCGACCCAGACCGCGGTTGCATCCTCGCCTGCCGCTTTGAGAATCTCGACGCTGACCAGCGAGTCCTTGCCGCCGCCGATCGGAACCAGGGTGCGACGCGGGAGGGCGGACGCATTGTTCTGTTGCCCACCACTACGGCGCAGGCCCGGTTCCATTTCGCCCTTCCCCATCTTCGAAACTGGATCCCGGCCTGCGTCGGGAAGACAAACGGGAAAGCGGATCCTTCCGCGCAAATCGAGCTTGTTGTGATACGCGAACTCGCCAAGCCCGTGAAAATACAGCGCTTCCAGGAACGTCGCGGTCGTCGTGTCCAGCTGCGTGGACTCGACGCTGATATCGGCTGGCACGCCGGCCTTGTAGTAACTCACTCCGGCAATGACATGCAGCAGGTCGAGCGCGGCATCGAATGCGGCCACGCGCGCAGGCTGAAGCGCCGGCGCATCGGGAAACACGACGCGTTCGACCAGCTCGGGGCCATCGTCGAACGCATACACGAGCGACGCCACACCAACGGCGTAGTCGCGGCGAAGGAACCGAAAGGACTGCGTAGTTCGCGGATCGACCAGAGTCATGGGTCACTCCGCGACTGCTGGGCATCACTGAGGTCATCTTTAGGCACAGTGCTGCGTGCGAAAAACAAGACTGCCATCTGAATGATCGTTGCCGGCAGGATGCCGAACAGCATTGCAATGAGATCAATGAAGGCAAGTACAAAGATTTCGCCGGGATTAAACGGTCCCACAGGCGCTTTCATGAGATGTAGTGGGACCAGCACAATAAGCCACGCGATCTGAATCGGCAGGTAAAGCAAGTAAGCAAGAGCAACAGTTCGGATGGCAATTCCAAAGAGTTTTAAGTACCCGATAGGATGCTCAAGCCACACGCGACCTTTGGTAGTTAGGAATGTCGCTATGGCGGCTACTAACGCTGCCGGCCCGCCGAAGAGGATCCATAGGGCGGAGGTCTCTGAAAAATGCGCTGGGTCGGGCGTGAATCCCACGTACACCGCATTGCCAAGCCATGTCGCCAGCAATGCTGCACCCATGCTCCCAACCACTGCAATCATCCGCGCCCCGGTCATAGCACAGTCTCCGTAGCCGGCTCGCGCAAATTGTAATGCGACCCCATCACCGCTCCGTAAGCACCAGCCTGCGCGATCAGGATCACGTCGCCTTCATGGCAGGCGGGTAGCCGACGGTTTGCGCCGAGCACGTCGCCGGTTTCGCAGATGGGCCCGACGACCTGCACCATCGCGTCGGCCGGTTCATCGAGCCGCGTGAGATTGACGATCTCGTGCCACGCTTCGTACAGCGCCGGCCGGATCAGCGAGTTCATGCCGGCATCGATGCCGACGTATTGCACGCTGCCCTTGCGTTTGGTCTGCGTCACGCGTGCGAGCAGAACGCCGGCGTCCGCGACGAGGAAGCGGCCTGGCTCCATCCATAGCGCGAAGTTCGGATACGCACGCTTGACCTCGCTTAGCGCATCGCCAAGCGCAACGAGGTCGAGCGGCGTCTCGTCCGCACGCGCCGGCACGCCGAGGCCGCCGCCGATATCAAGCGATTCGATCCGGCTGAATCCTTCGGCGAGACTGGCGAGTTGTGCATACACCGAACGCCAGTGCGACGCGTCGAGAATGCCGGAGCCAAGATGCGCATGAAGGCCGACGATGCGCGCGCCAGCCTTGCGCGCGAGTGCGCGAAATTCTTCCACGTCGTGCAGGGCGACGCCGAATTTCGAACTGGCGCCACCGGTCTTGACCTTGTCATGGTGGCCGCGACCGACGCCAAGGTCGACGCGCAGGTGGATTTCGCGATCCGCGAACAGCTCACCCCAATGCTGCAACGGATGCAACGCATCAAGGGTGAGGCGTACGCCAGCAGCGAGTGCGGCGGCATATTCCTCCCGCGGAGCGAAGTTCGGCGTAAACAGGATGCGCTTGGCTGGCAACGTCGGCACAGCGGCGCGCGCGGCTTCGACTTCGGCGAACGAAACGCATTCGAACGCGAAGCCTTCCTCGTGCAACGCACGCAGAATCGCCGGGTGCGGGTTTGCTTTCAGTGCATAGTGCCAGCGATCCACCGCAACGAGCTCACGCAGCGAGCGCGCATGGGCACGTACCTGATCGAGTGAATACACGTAGCGCGGCGATTCTTCGGCAGCCATGCGCAGCAGCGTTTCGCGTTCACGCCGCCACCAAGTTTCGCGTGATACCGCAGCGACGGTTTCGCCGAGCTGACGCCAACTCGGGCCGAATACCGCGCCGTCTTCGGCGCGAAGTGCGTCGGCGTGGATCAGCAAAGCATGCAGTCGCGGGATCAATCCGTCAGCGAGCGCTTCGTCGATGACGAAGGTCAGATTCAAATTATTCGATGACTGGCTGATCATGTGCACGTCAAGCGCGCCGAACTCAGCCAACACGCTCGACAGGCGATGCAGCTGCGCGCGCATGCCGCGGCCGACGAGCGTGATCGCCGCGCACGGCGCGATCACCTTCACGCGGCAGATCTTCGCGAGATCTGCTGCAAGCGCGGACAGCACATCCGAATTGACGAGGTTCTCGCTTGGATCTAGCGACACCGTGACATTGGTTTCGGCCGAGCCGATCAAGTCGATCGACAATCCGTGTCGCTTGAATTCGGCGAACACGTCGGCGAGAAATCCAACCTGCTGCCACATGCCAACCGTCTCCATCGACACCAGCGTGACGCCTTTGCGCGCGCTGATCGCCTTCACGCACGGCGCCGCGTCCGACGCGACCGCGCGAATCTCGGTACCGGCAAGTTGCGGCCTGTTCGTGTCCTTGATGACGAGCGGCACGCCGGCGCGACGCAATGGTCCGAGCGAGCGCGGATGCAGCACCTACGCACCGGTCGTCGCGATTTCCTGTGCTTCCTCGTAGTCGAGCCGCGCGAGCAGCCGCGCTTCAGGCACGACGCGCGGGTTCGCGCTGAACATGCCGGGCACGTCGGTCCAGATTTCGACGCATGCGGCTTTCAGCATTGCGCCAAAGTAGCCCGCCGACGTATCCGATCCGCCGCGGCCGAGCAGGACGGTTTCCCCCGCATCGTTGCGCGCAATGAAACCCTGCGTGATGAACACATCACCGCGCGCGCCAAGCGCCTGCGCGAACGCTGCATCCGGTACGGCTGGCACATTCGCCGAAAGGTAATGCGCCCACGCGTTTTGGTTTGCCAGCGGCTGCGCGCGCAGATGCTCGCGAGCATCGAGCCACTTC
>JBBRZD010000034.1:0-15765 GCA_038237055.1 Lysobacterales bacterium
GATCGGCGCCTGCTTGCCGAGCACGCGCGCCTGCCCGAGCGAGCGCACGCGCAGACCGGTCGTGTGCGTTATCCCGTGGATCGTGCTCGCGGTCGTGACGATCTGGTCGCGCCGCGCGAGACTCTTGTCGGCCATGCGCGCAGCGATATTCACCGCGTCGCCGAACACGTCGTTGTCCTCGATCAGCGCTTCGCCATGATGCAAGCCGATGCGAATTGCGAGATTGTCGCGCTGAAACTGGACATCGTTCTTTATCCGGCGCTGCATGTCGGTCGCCGCGAGCAAGCCGTGCAGTGCGCCCGGAAAGGTGCACATGATTTCGTCGCCGATCGTCTTGATCACGCGGCCACCGTGAGCCGCCGCAACTTCGCCCAGCGCAATCAGCACCGTACCGATGAGTCGCCTCGCCGTTTCGTCGCCCTTGGTCTCGAACAGCCGCGTGCTGCCGGAAACATCGGCAAACAGAATCGTGAGGGCGCGGCGTTCGGTCATGCTCGTGTGATCATAGGCAATTCGAGCGACCGGCACAAAGCCATTGGGCGCCGGCCGACGCAGTACAGCTCGGGCGCGAGCATCGTTGGTCAACCCATTCATCGGACCCGGCCGTCACTGGCACGGCTACTGGCCAGGCCCAGATCGATCCCCCGCCCATTGCTGGAACTCGGCGACAACCAACGCTTTTACTGAAAACAGCTTGAAATTTTGACCTTGCGCTATGGGGCCGCTGCAAGTGCCCCAGCCGCTGCGACGATATCCGCCTCGCCCGGCAGCACCAGGAACGCGGCACCCGCAAGCGGCGTGTAGGTGTCTACGCCGACGACGCGGCGCAATGGCGTGGCGCCCTGCCCTGCTTCCACGATTGCGGTGATGACGCCTTCGCCGATCCCCGCGCTATGACGTCCTTCATCGACGACGATGATGCGCTTGGCATTCTTGGCTTGTTCGGCGATAAACGGTTCGTTCAGCGGTACCAGCCAGCGCAGATCGACGACGCGGCATTGCCAGCCTAGCTTGGTCTCGATTTCGCGCGCGGCACGCAGGCTCATCGGCACACCATTGCCATAACTGAAAATCACGACGTCGCTGGCATCAGCGTTGTAGACGCGACCTTCGCCCAGTGGCATCGACTGATCCGGCGGCGGATACGACGTGAGCCACTGACCATCACCGGCTTCGTACAGATCCTTGGTCATGTACAAGGCGATCGGTTCGAGGAAAATCGAGACGCGGCCATCGACCTTCGCCAATGCAGTCAACGTGCGCAGCATCGTTGCAGCATCATCGCCGCGGCTTGCACAACCGACGACAAGGCCGGGAATGTCGCGCAACGCGGTAATCGAATTATCGTTGTGGAAATGGCCGCCGAAACCGCGCTGGTAGCCGAGGCCGGCCATGCGCACGACCATCGGATTCTTGTACTGGTTGTTCGAGAAGAACTGCAGCGACGCCGCCTCGCCACGAATCTGGTCGCAGGCGTTGTGAAAATAGGCGAGATACTGGATTTCCGGAATCGGCAACATGCCCATGTTCGCGAAACCCTGGGCAAGCCCAAGGATCATCGTCTCATCGAGCAGGGTGTTGAACACGCGCGCGTTCTTGAATGCCTTGTGCAAGCCCTTGGTAACTGTATAGACGCCGCCCTTCTGCGCGACGTCTTCGCCAAACAACAGCGTCTCCGGATATTTCGCGAACAGATCGTGCAGCGCATTGTTGATCTGGATCGCGAGATGGCGCGGCGGAAGTTTCTCCGGCAATTTCTCCGCACTGCCGAACACTGCGAGACGCTTCTCGGCATAGTCGGCGCGTTGCGCTTCCGCGTTGACCTTGGCCGGCGTGTACGGCGCGAGCGGCGCGATGACGTCTTCGAGTCGATCGAGTTTCGGCCGCCGATCGGCTTCGTCCGCCGCAGCAAAACACTTCTTGCGCGTGTCCTCGTATTGGGCGAGCAGCGATTCCTTCGTGTACAGGCCTGATTCCAGCGCGATTGCCGCCGAACGCAGCAGCGGATCGCTGGCCTCGACCGTCATCAGCTCGTCGATGCTGCGCCACTCGATTTCGAAATCCGTACCGGCGTGGCCCATGATGCGTGTCGTACGCAGGTGCAGGAAAGTGGGTCGGCGCGTCGTGCGGCAGTGGTAGACCGCACGCGCGACCTGTTCATAGCCGGTCGCCAGATCGAGACCGTCGGCGTAGAAGTAGTCCAGACCATTGCGGTGCTTGAACGCATTTTCGATCCAGCCACCCGGCGTCTTCACCGAGATACCGATGCCGTTGTCTTCGCACACGAACAGCACGGGCGCCGGCAGCTTCTGGTAAGCGGTCCATTGCGCCGTGTTGAATGCCGTCTGCGCGGTCGCATGGTTAGACGAAGCGTCGCCGAACGAGCAGATCGCAATCGAGTCGTCCGGAACGGGCAACTGATGGCCGATGCGTTTCGCCTGCTCAACCGCCACCGCGGTGCCCAGCGCCTTCGGCAAGTGCGACGCGATCGTCGACGTCTGCGGCAATACCCACAAGGGTTTCGATCCACAGACCTTGTGACGACCGCCGGAAGCGGGATCGTCCTTGCTAGCGGCGAATGACAGCGCGGAATCCATGATCGGATCGAGCTTTCGACCATCCGTGCCGGACAGTTTGCGGAACCGCTCGGCCATGAATGCACCACTGCGGTAATGCAGGAAAGCCGGATCCGTATGTCGCGTCAGTCGCGCGACCATCGCATTGCCTTCATGCCCTGACGATCCGATCGTGTAGAACACCTTGTTCTGCACGCGCAACACGCGCGCCATCAGGTCGAGATGACGCGATATCAGCTGCGATTCAAACAGATCGAGAAAATCCTGCGCGGTGCACAGGCTGTCCGAAAGCACGGGCTGCTCGGCGCGCGGCGCACGCTGCGGCGTGCCGCTCCAGTTGTGAACGAACTCGATGAAATTCTGGTCGCAGACTTCGGCGCGATTGACGTTCTTGTGGCGGGCGGGGATGGGGTTCGGGCTCGCGTGCATCGTAGTTACCTGATTGTATTGGAGGTCATTCCCAAGACGCGCTTCTCAACAGCGAAGCGAGTCAAGCAGGAATCCAGTTTTCACCTGAAATGGATGCCCGCTTTCGCGGGCATGACGTTGAAGCTTTCCTTTGCATCTTCTTTGGTCGATCACGCTTGTCCGAACACGGATCGTGCGATCAATACTGCATTCTCCGGTGCAATCGGTGGCATCGCCACGAAACCCGGCTCTGCACGCAGGCGATCGAGCCAGCTACAGATCGCTGGATACGCCGGGATATTGAAGCCGCCATCGCCCGCGCAATGCGTGTAGGCAAACAGCGCGATATCGGCGATTCCGTACTGGTCGCCACTGAACCACGCATTCGTTGTCAGATGTTTGTCCATCACCGTGAGTGCCTGATTGCCGCGCTCGCGCAACCTGGGCAAATCGGCGCGGCGCGGACTGTCGATCGGCGTCCAGCCGCAAATGAACCGAGCAACCGCGACATACGGCTCGTGGCTGTACTGCTCGAAGAACATCCACGACAAGGTCTGCGCGCGCTGCCAGCTGTCGCCGCCAAAATATTTTGAGCCTTCGCCGAGCCAGCACAGAATCGCGTTCGACTCGACCATGATGCGGCCGTCGTCGGTTTCGATCATCGGCACGCGGCCGTTGGGATTCTTCGCAAGATATTCAGGCGTGCGCGTCGCGCCATGCGCGCTGTCGGTCTCAACCCATCGGTAATCCCGACCGAGTTGTCCGAGCAGCATACGCAGCTTGTGGCAGTTGCCCGACGGCGAGTAGCCGTAGACCGTGATCATTTCGAATGTTCCTGTTGCCGTCGTGCGAGCCATTGCTCGCGGCTCTGGCCCCAGATGTCGATTGGCACATCTGCATGCGGCGGCGGCAATTTGCCCGGCCCGCGATTGGTCGAACCGAGCCGCGCTGCGAGCGCCTGCGAGGCGTGGTTTTCGGGGGCGATCGAGTGAATGACTTCACTCCAGCCCAGGTTCGCGAACACCCAATCAATCGACGCAACGGCCGCTTCGCGGGCGTAGCCCTTGCCCCAGGACGACGGATGGAGCGCCCAGCCCACTTCGGTGCCGGGCCAGCCTACCGGCTGCCACGGTCCGGCTTGTCCGACCCAGCGACCACTCGCCTTCTCGACCAACGAAAACATCGCATAGCCCTGCATCGCCCACGCGCCCGGCATCTGCAGGAACTTGCGCCATGCAGGCGCGCGCAGCAGGACGCCGCCGATATGCCGCGCTGCATCTTCATTTGCGTGCAGCTCGGCGTAGGGATCGAAATCCTCGATTAGCGGCAGGCGCAGGATCAGGCGTTCGGTTTCGATGTAAATATCCGACACGCACGTCACCCATTCGTTGGTGCGGTTTGGATCGCAGTCTGCGCGCCCGCGGATTCGGCGGGTTTGTAAGTGCAGCCCGGCAACGCACGAGTGATCAGCGGGTAATCGCTGGTCTCGCAGCGCCATTGAACGCCCATCGCATTAGCCTGCGCGATGTCGGCGACCAAGTGGATACGCCCGCCATCGCGACCCGATTCACCATCGAACTCAAGGGTAATGCTGCCGTCAGTTTCAACGGTCGCTGAGCGCAGGGTCTGGCCGCGGTACGCTGAAGGTTCCGGCAACCCAGCTTTGGCGTTGTCGGCAGGCATTACGCCGGTGGATGCGTAAAATTCGGCGATCGAAGTTTTCATGCTTCCGGCAGCACGCGCGAAGTCGTCGCGGATCAGCACCGACGCGTGATCGGCATCCACCGTTGCATGTTCCAGCGGCGTCTTCCTGTCAACGAACGTGTGGAACAGACCCAGGCCCACCAGCACCGCGAGCAGCATGCCCGCAAACGCAAACAGCGCATTGCGCATGTTCCACCTCCAGATTGATCGATCAGAACGCGTTGATGCCCGTCACTTCGCGGCCGACAACGAGCTGGTGCACGGTCTCAGTGCCTTCATAGGTGATCACGGATTCGAGATTCAGCGCGTGGCGGATGGGGCAATGCTCCGTGGTAATGCCTGCGCCACCGAGGATGTCGCGTGCTTCGCGCGCGATGTCGATCGCCATGCGGCAGTTGTTCCACTTCGCGAGACTGACCTGCGTCGGCTGCATCTTGCCCGCGTCTTTGAGACGACCGAGCTGCAGCGACAACAATTGCGCCATGGTGATCCGGCGCGCCATGTCGGCCAGCTTGAGCTGCACGGCCTGGTTCGCTGCGAGCGGACGATTGAAGAGGATGCGGTTCTTCGAATACTCGGTGACTTCGGTAAGGCAAGCGATCGCGGCACCGATCGGACCCCAGGTGATGCCGTAGCGCGCCTGTGTCAGACAGCCGAGCGGACCCTTGAGGCCTTTCACATTCGGCAGTCGATTGGCTTCCGGCACGCGTACGTTGTCGAAGAACAGGGCCGACGTCACCGACGCGCGCAGGCTCATCTTCTTGTGGATTTCCTGCGCGCTGAAACCGGGCATGTCTTTTTCGACCACGAAGCCCTGGATGCCGTCGTCGGTCTGCGCCCAGACAATGGCGATGTGCGCGAGGTTGCCGTTGGTGATCCACATCTTGGCGCCGTTGAGGATCCAGTCGGCGCCGTCCTTCTTCGCATTCGTCTTCATGTTGGCCGGATCGGAGCCACCGTGTGGTTCGGTCAGGCCAAAGCAACCGATCACCTTGCCGGCGGCCATGTCCGGCAGCCAGCGCTGGCGCTGCTCTTCGGAGCCGTAGGCGTAGATCGGATACATGCACAGCGACGACTGCACCGACGCAAAGCTGCGGATGCCCGAATCGCCGCGTTCCAGTTCCTGGCACACCAAGCCGTAGCTGACCGCGTTCATGCCGGCGCAACCGTATTCGATCGGCAGCGACGAACCGAGCAGGCCGAGTTCGGCCATCTCGGGGATCAGTTCGGCGGGAAAGCGGGCCTTGTCGAAGCAGTCGCCGATGATCGGCAGCACGCGTTCGTCGGTGAAGCGGGCGACGGCGTCCTGCACCATGCGCTCCTCGTCGGAAAGCAGCGAGCGGACGTCGAAGAGGTCGGTCGGGTTCAACTGGATGGCGGGCATGGGAATGGGTTCCGGGCGCGGTGCAAAGCAGGCTATTGTAGCGGGCCGGCGCGCGCCCGGCCATGCGCCGATTGGCCGCAGATGGACGGTCTGGCCTATGCTTGGGCGCCCTGCCAGCCCGCCCTCATGCGCGTCCCGGTCCTGACCTACCACTCCAACAATATCAGCGGCAACGATTACGCCAGCAACGACCATGTCGCGCTGGCGCAGGACCTGCGCCTGATCCATCGGCGCGGTCTGCGTATCGTGCCCTTGATGCACGTGGTGGACGTGATGCTGGGGGAAGCGCCGGAATCGGCAGTGGAACAGGCTGTTGCGCTCAGCTTCGACGATGGCTCCTGGTTCGACTGGCATGACATCGATCATCCAACCTGCGGAATGCAGCGGGGTTTCGCCGGCATCCTGCGCGACTTTGCCGCGGAAACCGGTGCGAGCGTGCATGCAACGAGTTTCGTGATCGTATCGCCCGAAGCCCGCACGATCCTTGACCGCACCTGCATGATCGGGCGCGGCTGGTGGAGCGATGATTGGTGGCGGGAGGCTCAACGCGAGGGCTTGCTCGCGATCGAAAGCCACAGCTGGGACCACAACCATCACACCCTGCCGATGACGGCACAACGCGATCAGCGCAAGGGAACATTCCGCACGATCGACACATACGCCGACGCCGATGCTGAAATCCGGCAAGCCAGCGATTGGCTCGATGCGCATCTGGCTCCACAGCGCACGAGTCTGCTCGCCTATCCCTACGGCGAAAGCAACGACTATCTTTTGAGCGAGTATCTGCCTCGATTCCAGAGCGAGCATCGCCTCCGCGCCGCTTTCGGAACCGATCCACGACCCATCGAAATCGATTCGGATCGCTGGAATCTGCCGCGCTACGTCTGCGGGCAACATTGGAGCGATCCGGCGCGTCTTGAAATTCTGCTTGGTGAAGCGATCGGCTGATACGCCCAGACGGCCGTTACTGCCGCGCAGGTGCGTCCGTGTCGCTCTGCCTCGATGGATCTTGCAGCAGCACGACCAGATCGAGGTTCGCCTCGACAGCGGTCACTTCCATGTGCCAATGCACCCGTGCCGTCGGCGTGCAATCGACGCAGCCGTACAACAAAGACCCGCCGTCGTCACTCAATATCCTCGCCGGCTTGCCGTCCGCGACCGCCGCATCGACCGTCATGGGAGCGGCGGTGCGCATGCGGTTAGTCAATACAATGACGTTGCCACCACTCACATCGAAATTGAACACGGATTTCGCGAACACAGCGCCACTATCCGGATTGATTTGCAGCCTCCGCACCGGGGCGGAAACGCCGCCCTCAGCCGGAGCAATCGCACGCACGCGATCGTATATGGCCATGTGGGCGACCACACGCGCGGGCGCGATACCGGAAGCTGTCGCGGCGCGTGGCGACAACCCTGCGATATGCGATCCATGCCCTTCAATACCGCCATATCGAAGCTCGGGCCAATATCCGCACGCGTTGCGAACCGGCGTGGCAAATGTCGCCTCGAAAATGGCGGCCAGCCGAGCATGCAGCACCGCCGGACCGCACAAGATGCCGGCAATACGATCGATACGCCGAATCGGATAGAACGGCACCGCCACGTTGACGTAGTGGTCGCTGTGTTCGATGACGTTGATATAGGGATTGGCGCCCACCATCTCGCGCACCGCCTTCAGATCGCGCAGATACATTGAAAACGGGACCAGGGCGAGCGCGGTACACACGCCCATTGCTGCCATTCCTGCAGCGCGGACGATGCGATGCGCTGCATGCAGCCATCCATACCAGCCGATCGCGACGACCATGGCCAGTGGCGGCAGACACGATGGGACCATCCACATCGGCGTGATCGGCCGCAATGAGACAACGAAGGCGACCTGCAGCAGAAACATCGCACCGGCAGCGAGAGCGATCCGAAAAATCCGTGGTTCATCCCGATAAATGCGCGACAGTCCGGAGGCCGCCAGCACGAGGCCTCCGCAGTAAAACCACCACGCGACCCTGACGATCCCTGCTTTCCAGGTGCTCATCAGCAGCAACCCGATCCACGCGCCACCAAACACCAGGCTGTCGACGACGGCGGGAACCCGCACCCACGGCTGCACCGCGACGTCGTGACCGAGATAAGACGGCACCGACTTCAACGCGTCGGTGACAGCCACGCCGCGATCGAGCCATGGCGGCAACAACGTCAGCGCGGCGAGCGTCGCGGCGACTCCCATCCATCCGAATGCTGTCCATGATCGATGACGCCACAACACGAAAACGCCGGCGATGGCGACGTAGCTCACCGTCGTCGGATGTGCGTGCAGGCACGCAGCACTTGCAAGCCCAAGCAAGATTGCATTGCGCGCCGAAAATTCCTTCGCGCAACGCCAAGCGACAAGAACGAGCAGTAGACACGTCGTTTCGATCACCGCCGTATGCGAAGGAAACATCAGCGGGATGGTCGACCATCCTGCAATGGCGAGACTCGTCGCGAACGCGAAACCCAGGCGCGCACCTGCTATGCGGATGCCGATACGCCAGGCCAGTACATATTTGAGCGCGGCGAGCAGCTGGACGAACGCCATTGTCGCCGCAACACTACCGGTCAACCGCATCGGCACGGCAAGCAGGTAAAACCACCACGGCCCCAGCTCGAACAGCTGATAAATCTGCGGACCGGCCATCGGAAACCGTTCGCCGTGCGCTATCGACGACGCCCAATACATGTCGCGCCACGAATCGGGCACGCTGCTCGAGTTCAGTCCGGCGGCAACGTGCACGCACAGCATGAGCAGGCAGAAGCCGAGGCCCGCAAGTCGCCAGCGCCGCTCAGACAAAGCGATGACAGAGGTAGACATTGGGGCGGACGCGAGCGGGGATCGCAACACGATCAAAATAATTGAGCAGCCGAAAGTGGCCGCGCAGCCTAACCCAAACAGGGGTATCAAGCGCACCATCGCGCTCGGGTAAGGCACAGCAGTGGGATTCGGACCACTCGTACCCCGGCTTTGCGGGGAGAGGAAAAATGGTCATCGCTATTGTTCCGCCTTACGCTTCGCTACCCTTGAAGCTCAGCCGCCGAGATCCGCACCATGGAGCGAGACGCAATCCACACCCTGCCCGAGCATCTGCGGTCATTCCTCACGATCACAGAAGTCGACAATGCCGATTTCCTGATCACCTCCCTCTTCCGTCGCAAGTTCGCGGCGCCGCCGCCGGATGTCGGCCGCCATCTTGTCGCGTTGTATCGCGACGCCACGGGCGCACTTCACCTGGCCGGTTACTCGCACATGCGTCCGTTCGGCGACGTCTATCTGTCCGGCGGATCGTGTAGCGAAGGCGAGACGATTCGCACGATGCAGGCGGAACACCGCGATGCGATCAAGGCCGCCGGCGGCATCTGGTACCTGATTTTGAAATACGCATTCGCGCGCTACGCCGACTGCTGCGATGCGTTCTTCGGCCACTGTGGCGACGCGCGCGCGCTGCAAGTGGCAACCGCTGCGGGCTTCATCAGCGCCGGACATCAGCATCTGATTGCACACTGGCACAAACCGCTGCACGAGAACATTCGTCGCGCACTGATTGCAAACGTGCATGCGCTTGGACCGTTCTGAGTGACGGCATAGAGAGATTGTCGGACTCTTTCATGGCGAAAGCGACAGTGCTTTGCTGCCTACCGCGAAGCAGCGATGCTCGCTAGCGCCTGCTGTGCCTCACGCGTGCGTGCATCAGCGTCGCCCCATAGGTTTTTACTTTGCGTTATTGCCCGCTCGAACAGCTGGCTTGCTTCCGCGCGCGTTGCCGGCCGCTGCGCGAGTATTCGGCCTAATGCAAGGCGGATCGCCACGGCCTGTGGATGATCTCCATCATGCGTCATGCCATCGTAGGCAGCGATTGCTTCCTGCAATTGGCGGCGCGCACCATCGACGTCGCCGGTGTCAGCCAGCGCGAGACCTAGATAGCGGTGCGCAGTCGTTGCTGCATCGGAAGACGCTCCATGGACTTCAATCGCCTGGGCCAATGCCTTGCGCTCGAGCTCCAGCGCTTCGGCCTTCTGACCCTGCCGGCGCAGGGCTTCGCCCAGTCGCAGCTGATCGACGGCGAGGTCGGTTTCGTGTGCATCGACGCGCGCCTGCAACACCTCGCGCAGATCGACGGTCGCCTGCTCCGTCTGTCCGCGCAGAAGATGAGTCCACGCAAGTTCGCTGCGCGCATCTATGGCGTGGGAATAGGTCGGACCATACAGCTTCTGCCAGATATCGCGCGCCTGTCCCATGCAGTGCTCGGCTTCGTCCCATTCCGCGTTGGCAATGTGCAAGAGACCCAGCATGCGCAGCGTCTCTGCCACATAGAAACTGCCGGCCGTGAGCAGGTCCTGCTGCATCGCCAGAGCCTGCTCCAGCCTGCGCTGCGCCTCCGCATAGTTGCCAAGGTAGAACAGGTCTCCACCGCTTGCTGCCAGCAGCCGCGCAACGTAGGGATGCCGCTCGCCCATCACGGCGCGCGAACTGGCGAGCACTTGTTCGGTCAACGCCAATGCCTGCGCGTATTGCCCGGTTTCCTGATAGACCAACGCAAGCGTCTGGCGCGCGGAATCGGCGCTCATGGCATAGCTCGCTCCAGCTGCGACATGCAAGCGGATCGCTTCGATCAATTCGGCTTCGGCATCGCCATACGCATGCAGCCCCCAGTGTGCCGAGGCCTTTGCGTGCAGCGCTTCGCCCAGCAAGCCGGGTGAGTCGGGATTCGCGCGCGCCAAGCGCTCGCTGCGATTCGCATAGTCCAGCGCAACGTCGTAGAGGTGCTCGTTGATGGCGACGAACGAACGCATATACAGCGCGTGCACGAGTGTAGAAACGGGCACATCCGGTAATGCCTGCATGCGCGTGATCGCCTGATCGAGCAAAAGGCGCGCACGTTTCGCGTCGCCGTTCGAGCGGACCGTAATCGCAAGATCCAGCTGGGTCGAGGCTGCAAGCGCGCGACGCTCGTCGTCGGTATCCAGCGTCGCGAGTGCCTGCTCCTGTAACGCCATCGCCTGCGGGTACAAACCCATTCGCGAATAGATGCCGCCCAACGTCGCTTTAAGTTCCGCCTGCAGCGTGACCTGGTCGCCGAGTTCGCGGTCGATGCGCGCAAGTCCGCGATCGAGCAGGTCCCGGACGCTCGGTTCCTTGCCTGCGTTCGCGCGCGGGTCGGCGCCGGAAAACAGTCCCACCAGGAAGTCCTTCACCGCGGCCGTACTTTGCGCGCCGCGCAGCGCCCGTTGCGCTTCCACCGCTGTACGATGCGATTGGATCACCACCGCCGCACCACCACCGATCAAGGCCAGCACGAGCGCACTGCTCAAGGCGAGCGCGATGCGATTGCGCCGCATGAACTTGCCCCAGCGATAGCGCCAATTGCCGCCGGACAGCGCCCGCCCTTCGACATAAGCCTGCAGGTCGTCAGCGAGCGCGGCGACCGACGCATAGCGGGCCTCTGGCGCCTTTTCCAACGCGCGCTGCGCGACGCGTTCGAGATCGCCGCGCAATATGCGGCGCAGGCGTTGCGGCGTGGACGCCCGCGCCCTCGCGATTTCTTCCACCGTCGGCGCCGTGCTCGAATTGCCCTGGCGTCGCGGCGCACGACGCAGCGCCTCAGGCGCTCGTTCGACGATCGCTGTGGCCCAGCTGGTCGCGCCGGACTCCGCGCTCGGATACGGCAAGCGTCCGCTCAGCAACTCGTAGAACAGGACTCCGAGCACATATACATCGGTCGCCGTAGTGATGGGTTCGCCCAGCACCTGCTCGGGCGCCGCGTATTCGCGCGTCATCAGGCGCGCATGCGTAGCGGTCAATCCGGCGGCGGGTTCGACATCGAGCATTTTCGCAATGCCGAAATCGAGCAGCTTCACACCGCCATCGGTGGTGACCAGAATGTTCGATGGTTTGAGATCGCGATGCACGACCAGATTGCGATGCGCGTACGCAACCGCCGCGCATACCTCGATCAGCAGTGCGACCCGTTTTTGCACGCTCATGCGCTGCGCATCGCAATACTGCGTGATCGGTTCGCCTTCGACATATTCGAGCGTGAAATACGGCATGCCGTCGTCGGCCACGCCGCCGTCTTGCAGTTGCGCGATGTGCGGGTGCACGAGGCGCGACAGGATTTCACGTTCGCGCAGGAAGCGCGCGCGTACATCCGCGCCACCAAAATCGGCGCGGATCTGCTTCAGGGCCACGCGTTGCGCAAACGCATCGTCGCGTTCGGCCAGAAATACGCTGCCCATGCCGCCTTCGCCAATGAGTTTCAGCAGTCGATAAGGACCCACGAGTTGTCCCTTCGGATCCGCTGCCGGCTCCAGCGGTCCCATGCGGCTCAACAGCACGGCTGCATCGTCAGCGAGGAACCCGGCGGGCGCACGCTGTTGCACGAGCAAGCAAGCAACTTCCTCCTTCAAACCCGGATCTTCTGCGCACTGCGCATCCAGCCAGACATCGCGATCGCGATCCGGCACATCCTGGATCTGGTGGAACAGCGCCTTGACGCGCGGCCAGCGCTCGCTCATGGGGCGTGCCCCACCTCAGGCGACAGTGGCGTGCGAGTCGAGCCCCTTGCCTGGTGCGAAGCGCAGCGGCTCAAACCATCAAGGAACATGGCGCAAGCGGCCTGCATGGTCATGCTGCCGCATGAATCAGTGGCACCTTCCCGCGAAAGCGTTTCTGCGCTTGCTACATGTCGTCGCTTTATCGCATGGAATAACGTGGATTTTTTGCGGGAACAAATTCGTCCGAAAACTCGGCATGGATTCAACTTGCCTACTATTCTTTCGGGCGATGTCATGTTTCCTCCGACCTTGGTGTTTACCAAGGACCAAAGCTCAAATCGTACTGCGATTTGCGTCCAACTCACGAGGAACGACCATGCGCGCGCTACGTGTGCTACTTGCCTGCTTGCCGCTGCCGGCGTTGGCCAGCGCAGAGTGGAAGGAAGCGAACGATGCCACCTGGCATCCACCGCTGCGACCGACATCGGAACTGACCGCGGCAATCGGGGTCGGCGATCTCGCCCTCGATCCGGCCTTCACCGCACTCCATGGATGGGAGCGTATCGATTTCAACGATGCCAACAGCAAGCGCGATCGCGGCCTGCGCATCGTGCCGGTGCAATGCGGCGCAGGCTGCACGCGGTTCCTGGTGTTCGGGACGCATCCGCACGGCAGCACCTGGGACGTGGTGATCGCGAAGATCGACAGCCAGGGTGCCCTGGATCCAAGTTTCGGCAGCGGCGGCAGGATGCAGGTCGCGACACCCTTGCTTTATGTGACCGATGTGGCAGTCGACGCGTCGGCCACACATTTCTATATTTCCGGCCGAAAGACCACAGGGAACCTGCCCGACAGCGATTTCGCAGTGACCTGCATCGATGCGAGCGGCGGCGTCTGCGCCGGCTTCGGCACGCTCGGCACGGTGACGAAATGGTTTGACCTCGATACCAACAAGGAAGACAGAGCGACACAGATCCGCTATCGACCGGCCTCCGGCCCGAATCCCGCCAGTCTTCTCGTTGGCGGGATCGCGACGGGCGGTACGCCGGCGACGCCATCGGAACGCCTCGGCGTGGTTGCAATCGACCCCGTGAGCGGGGCAACGCTTGCCTCCTTCGGCAGTGCGGGCAAAGTCGTACGGCAGGTTGGCGAGGTCAGCGACCTTGCCCACGTCGAGCTGTACGACATGGCGCTGTCAGCGTCGAGCATGCCAGGTGGCGAGCGGCTATACCTCGCTGGTTCCTTCAAGCGCGCACCCCTCGCCAACAACAACGTGGACGGATACGTCATGGCGATCGATCCGGACGACGGCAGCCTCGCGACCAGTTTCGACGGTGGCATGGTCCCCGTTCACAACGACATTGGCCCGCCGGGAAACCCGCTCGATGAAGTTGTGGGGATCGAGGTACTGCCCGACGGCAACGTCGCGATGGTGGGAGATTCGGTCGACGCCAACTCGAAGCGCCAGTTGCTGCTTGCACGAGCAACCGCACTCGACGGACTCGATCCGGGCTTTTGCGGCGGAGGAGTGTGCGCGCACATTTCGCCGGACCCAAGCGCGGGCATCGATGGCGATTCGATCCGGGTCCGCCCCAGCACACATGATCTGGTTGTCACGACTACAGAAACACGCACTAACATCGGAGGACAGATCGAACGCCTGCAGGTCATCGAGCAGTACAGCGCATCAGGCATCACGCTGCACGGCCGCAAGGAAATGGACTACCCCTCGGCGCCGGGAGAAGTACCTGACGCCACCACGGCCGGACTCTATGTCGGAACCGACGCAGCCGGCGGATACGCGATGATGATCGGCTCGACTACCTGGAGCCAGACACTCAACGACTACGACATCACCGTCGTGCGCACGATTGCTACCGATGAATTGTTCGCGAGCGGTTTTGGTAGCGCGGGCATCGAATGAGCGGAGACCCAGAGGAATACTCGTTGCAAGTCAGTGAGAAAACCTCTGCGATCCAAGCGGACTGCAAGAATTCTTCAAGCGCGTATTGCCAGTTTCGAACGCAAACGTCAGCCGCCCGGTTCCGCTTCGCCAGCCTGGCTAGCGATCGGCGAGAGATCCTTCGGTCGGATCAATCGGCCTAAAAATCGAAATGTCATGTTTCGTGTGGTCTTGGTGTTTACCAAGGACCAAAGCACAAATCGTATTGCGATTTGCGTCCAACTCACGAGGAACGACCATGCGCGCATTACATGTGCTACTTGCCTGCCTGCTGCCGACGTTGGCCAGCGCGCAATGGAAGGAAGCCAGCGATGCCACTTGGCATCCACCGCAGCGACAGGCACCGGAATTGACCACGATCACTGGGGTCGGCGATCTCGCGCTCGATCCGGCCTTCAACCCAGTCCGACTAGGTTGGGAACGTTTCGATTTCAATGATGCCAACAGCTTCGACGATCGCGGCCTGCGGATTGTGCCGGTGCCTTGCGGCTTGTTCTGCACGCACTTTCTGGTGTTCGGCAGGCACAAGCATGGCAGCACCTGGGATGTTGTAATCACCGAGATCACCAGCACGGGTACCCTTGTTACCAGTTTCGGCGTTGGCGGCAAGCTGCAGGTCGCAACACCCCTGGAGTGGGTATCCGATGTGGCCGTCGACGCGACGTCTACACATTTCTACTTTTCCGGCTGGAAGAAGATGGGTGCGGCACCTGACAACGATTTCGCGGTGATGTGCATCGATGCCAGCGGAGTCGCCTGCGCCGGCTTCGGCACGCTCGGCCTCGTGACGAAATGGTTCGACCTCGACACCAACAAGGACGACAAGGCGACACGGATCCTCTATCGACCTGCCGTTGGTCCGGATCCCGCAAGGCTTCTTGTCGGCGGCATCGCAAAGGGTGGTACCCCGGCGGCGCCATCGGGACGCGTCGGCGTGGTCGCTATCGATCCGGTGAACGGTGCGACGCAGGCCAGCTTCGGCAGTGCCGGCAAAGTAGTGCTGCAGATCGGTGAGGTTGCCAACCTTGCCTACGTCGAGCTGTACGACATGGCGCTGTCAGCATCCAGCATGCCGGGAGGCGAGCGCCTGTACCTTGCGGGCGCCTTTCAACGCCCACCCCTCGCAAACAATGACATCGATGGATACGTCATGGCGATCGATCCGCAAGACGGCAGCCTCGCGACCAGCTTCCAAGGCGGCA
>JBBRZD010000035.1:0-15417 GCA_038237055.1 Lysobacterales bacterium
ACATTTCGGAGGATACGCCTGTGACGGGCGATGGCAAGACCCTCACGCCCGCGGCGTATCTATTTGGCGGAGAGAGTGGGATTCGAACCCACGGTAGGCTCACACCTACGGCAGTTTTCAAGACTGCTGCCTTAAACCGCTCGGCCATCTCTCCGTTGCTCCGCGCCAAGATTGCCTTGGATGCTCACGGAAATGAATGCTCGCGGTTGAGCGAGCCGCCATATTTTACTACACGGCTGAGGGACGCAAACGACAAAACTGAGGTATCGTCGACGTGCCCATGGATGAAACAAGACAATAGGCGGGTCGAGCATGATTAGCGTCGTTCTGGTGGATGATCACGAGTTGGTGCGGACCGGCTTTCGGATGATCCTGTCCCAACAACCGGGGATTGAAGTGATTGGCGAGGCAGCCGACGGCGAACAGGGGCTCGCGCTGATCCGCCGCGTAAAGCCCGACATAGCGCTGATTGACGTGCATATGCCGGGATTAAGCGGCATCGAACTCACCGATCGCGTGCGCAAGCACAAGCTGGCGACACGCATCGTCATCCTCACCGTGGTCAATGAAGCCCCGTTTCCGCGGCGCCTCATCGAAGCGGGTGCCAGCGGGTATCTGACGAAGGGCTGCGCTGCAGATGAACTCGTGCGCGCCGTGCGGCAAGTTGCGGATGGTCGGCGCTACCTCGCGCCCGACGTCGCAGAATTGCTTGCGCTGGGCTCGCTGGACGGTGGCTCGGGTTCGCCATTTGAGGCGTTGTCCACACGTGAGCTTGATGTCGCTCTGATGCTCGCGCAGGGACAAGACATGCAACACATCGCGAAGCAACTGAATCTCAGCGCGAAGACGGTCGCTACCTACAAATATCGTCTGTACGACAAACTCGGCATCGACAATCCGGTCGCGCTTGCGCATATCGCGCACATGCATGGACTGCTCGATGACCGGGCGCGCTCGCTGCAGGGTTGAAATTGCGGAGTTGAACCTGCGCGCCTCACGCGCAGGTTCTCATCGGCACAACAACGCTTAGTCGGGCTTTGTCTCAGCGTCCGGTGTCGGCTTCGGTCCGTCGACCTGGGTCGGTTGCTGTGGCTTGGGCTGAACCACGGGAGACGGCGCGCCAACGGTCGGCGTATTTTCAGATGGCGTCGGACGCGACAGCGGCAGGTCGAGTGTCTGACCTCGATCCGGCGCAATCGGCGCTACCGGATTGACCGGAAGCGGCTGTCGTGGCGCAGGCGCCGATTCCCTTGTAAATGGCGCCAGAGGTGCTGACCGCGTTGAAGGGGCAGCCATCGGAGGAACGACAGCCGGAGTCGGCGGTGCCGTGAAGCTTGGCGTATCCGGCATTGGTGCAGGGCGGGCTTCAACGTGGGCTGGCGAAGCTGTCGGTGCAGGACGTGCTTCGATCGACGTCGATGCGACGCTCGGTTCCGGTCGCGCTTCAATCGTGGCTGGCGCAGCCGTCGGAGCAGCACGCACTTCAGACGGCATCGGCGTCGGCGCTGTGGCCGGAGCCGTGCGCACTTCAACTGCTGCTGCTGGCGGCGTAGCGGGGTGCGCTTGGACCGTCGTCGAAGCGGTTGCTGGCGCGGGACGCGCTACGACTGGCATTGACGGAGAAACAACGGCCTCGACCGGCATCACCGTGCCCGGCGCCGATGGTGCGTGCGCAGCGTGCGCTTCTTCGCTGATTACCCGCGGCGTTTCACGAGTTGGAGGCATCGGCGTCGGTCGCGGTGCGACTTCTTGCCCGGGTGCTTCCATTCGCTGCTCGCCAAGAAACTGCGACAGGGAGGGTGCGGGCGCGTTGCGTGGAGCAGGCTCCAGACGCATCTCGGATATCGCCGGTAGAGCGACGGTTGCTGCGGGCGCGAGATCTGCTTCCACGCCTTTCATTGCGGGTTTTTCGGGGCGCGAAGGCCTCGGTGCCCGGGCCGTCTGGACGTTCGCAACGGTCGAAGATACGGGCGCAGTCTCGGACCCGCTGTCTTCATCGTCGAAATCATCCGACGTGTCGCCTGCTACCGCTGCATCCGTCGTGCCTTCTGCCGGTCCATCCTTGCGACGACGACGGCCACCGCGACGACCACGACGGCGCGAGCGCATTTCGTCGCGCGGTGTGTCTCCGTCAGAGGTGGGTTCCGTTGAAGGTTCTCCGGAAGCAGTCATCGCCTTGTCGGACGCAGTGAGCGGAGCTGGCGTCGCGGGGATCTGCGTCGGGCTTGTCGCTTCGGCTGCGGGCTTCGGCGCAATCGGGGTTGCGCGTGCTTCCGCATTCGGTCGCGGCTCTGCATTCACACGCGGCTGCCCGCCCTGGCGCAAATCCGCCACCACAGGCTGTTCACCGGTGTTGCGACTGGGGCCGCGTTCGTCACGGCGACCGCCACGACCTTGCTGCGGTTTCTGGCCTTGTGCACCGCGCTGTTCGCCGGCTTGGCGACCGTCACGACGGCCTTCGCGTTGACCTTGCGGCGCGGATGCACCTTCCTGTCGCGGTCGCTGTTGTTGCGCGCCGGAGCGAGATGTTTGCCCCGGACGTTGTCCCTGTGCGCTACGCGACGGCTGTTGCTGACGTTGGGTCTGGGCCGGCTTCGTTGCCTGTTGCTGCGATTGCGGTGAAGCATCGCTGCGGAACCAGCTCGCTATGCGTGCGAACAATCCACCCTTGGCGGTTGGGACTGAAGGCGCGGCGACGATAGTCGCAACTGGCGCAACCTGTTCCGGGCGCTCGGGTGCCGGGGTCGAACGCACCACGCCGGAAACGGCGGGTTGTTCGGGTTCTTCGCTCGGACGCATCATCTGCGGCAGCGGAGTTGGCGCTACCGGCGTCGTGCGCTGGTAACTCGGTCGGACTTCTTCGCCGATATCGGCAGCGCGCAGACGCTGGATTTCGAGGTGCGGCGTTTCCAGTTTTTCGTCGGCGACCACGATCACGTTGACGTCATGCCGCGCTTCGATCTCGGTCAGTTGGCGACGCTTTTCATTGAGCAGGAAGTTCGCCACCGTCGGCGGCGCCTGCACCAGCACCTGGCCGGTGCTGTCCTTCATCGCATGCTCCTCAACCAGGCGCAGCGCGGAAAGCGACAGCGACTCGACGCCGCGAATGCGGCCGTGGCCTTCGCAGCGCGGGCAGACAATCTGTGTTGCCTCACCGAGGCTCGGGCGCAGGCGCTGGCGTGACATTTCGAGCAGACCAAAGCGCGAGATGCGCCCGATTTGCACGCGCGCGCGATCCAGCTTGAGCGCGTCCTTCAGCTTTTCTTCGACGTCGCGCTGGTGGCGCGGCGAATCCATGTCGATGAAGTCGATGACGATCAGGCCGCCGGCGTCGCGAATGCGCGCCTGGCGCGCAATCTCGACCGCCGCTTCGCAATTCGTGTTGAACGCGGTTTCCTCAATGTCGCTGCCCTTGGTCGCCTTCGACGAGTTGATGTCGATTGAGGTCAGCGCTTCGGTCTGGTCGATGACAATCGATCCGCCGGAGGGCAGGCGCACCGTGCGCTCGAAAGCGTTCTCGATCTGGGTCTCGATCTGGAACCGCGAGAACAGCGGGGTGGTGTCGGTGTAGAGCTTCAGCTTGCGCAGGTTGTTTGGCATCACCTGCTGCACGAACTCGCGAGCGTCGTTGTAGAGCTCCTCGTGGTCGATCAGGATCTCGCCAATGTCGTTGCGCAGGTAATCACGCAGCGCGCGGATGATCAGCTTGGATTCCTGGTAGATCAGGAACGGCGCATGACGCGCCTGGGCGGCTTCGGAAATGGCCTTCCACAACTGAAGGAGGTAGTCCAGATCCCACTGCAGCTCTTCGGCGTCGCGGCCGAGACCGGCGGTTCGCACGATCAGGCCCATGTCCTCGGGCACCTGCAGATGGTCGAGCGCTTCCTTGATATTTGCCCGATCTTCACCCTCGATACGCCGCGAGACGCCGCCGGCTTTCGGGTTGTTCGGCATCAGCACCATGTAGCGACCGGCGAGGCTGATGAACGTAGTGAGGGCGGCGCCTTTGTTGCCGCGCTCTTCCTTCTCGACCTGAACAACCAGCTCCTGGCCTTCCTTGAGGAGTTCGCGGATGCCGGCCTTGTTCGCGTTCACGCCCGGCGCGAAGTACAGCTCGGAGATTTCCTTCAGCGGCAGGAAGCCGTGACGATCGGCGCCGTAGTCGACGAAACACGCTTCGAGCGATTGCTCGACTCGGGTTATGCGGGCCTTGTAGATGTTGGCTTTTTTCTGTTCCTTGGACGGAATTTCGATATCGAGATCGTAGAGGTTCTGTCCGTCCACAATCGCGACGCGCAACTCTTCTCGCTGAGTCGCGTTGATCAACATGCGTTTCATTGTCGTTTTCCTGTGTCGGCGCTCGACTGTCGTCGGCGCTGCGCGAATACTCGCGCTGCGCGATGCCCACGTTTCATGGGCCGACGGCGGCAGGTGCGCCTGGGTTTCCAACCGGCGCTTCCGCACGCCGGCACTTATTGGGTTGCTGCATCCCCGCGAACCCACGCCGTCCTTCCGACGGCGAGCAATTCGCGACCCGAGCCATTACGATGCACTTTCGTTCCTGGGCGCCTCTCCTACGGAGTTATCGGCGGCACAGTGCGCGAAAGGACGCGACGGACGGATGCGTCTTAGGCTGTTCCGGACTCCCGCGGATGGGGTTCGAAACGACGCGACACGCCGGTCCAGCATATCAGTTCTCAGACGATTTTTTCAATGAAGACACAGACTTCGGCCACAAACCGCGACGCCGACTCGGGTCCACGGGTGCAGACGGTGGTGGTGCCCGAGGACCGCGAGGGCCAGCGCCTCGATAACTTCCTGACCGGGCAGCTCAAGGGCGTTCCACGCAGCCTGATCTACCGCATTTGCCGCACAGGGGAGGTGAGGGTAAACGGCGGTCGCGCCAAGCCCGACAAGCGCCTCAACGCTGGAGATGCGGTACGGATTCCACCGGTGCGCGTAGCGGAGCGTGGTGAGGTGGAGCCCCCTTCCGGCGGACAAATGGGCCGTGTTGAGTCGGCGATCATCCACGAGGACCGGGAATTTTTGGTACTGAACAAGCCTTCCGGGGTGGCCAGTCACGGCGGCAGCGGGGTCAGTTTTGGTGCGATCGAACTGCTGCGCGCGGCGCGCCCGCGCGATACGCTGGAACTGGCCCACCGCCTCGATCGCGACACCAGCGGCGTACTCGTGCTGACGCGCAAGCGCTCCGCACTGACCGCCCTTCAGGCCGCAATCCGCGAAGGGCGGGTCGAGAAACGTTACATCGCTCTGATCGAGGGCGCGTTGCCGCAAAGCCGCGTGACCGTTGATGCGCCGCTGCGCAAGTCCGTGCTGCAGGGCGGCGAGCGCATGGTTCGCGTCGATCCCGAGGGCAAGGAATCGCGATCGCATTTCATCGAACTGGAGCGGTATACCGGCGCCAGCCTGATTGAGGTCGCCCTGGAGACCGGCCGCACGCATCAGATTCGCGTGCATGCCCAGCATATAGGTCATCCATTGGCTGGCGACGAGAAGTACGGCGAGCGAGAATTCAATCGAAGAATGCGTGATAAAGGATTGAAAAGGTTGTTTTTACATGCGGCGCGCTTCGAGTTCAGTTTGGGTGAGCGCCGCTACAGTTTCAGCGCGCCGCTGGCTCCCGAGTTGGCCGCGGTGGTCGATACCTTGCAAAAACGATAGCGAGGACTGGGTAATGATCGAACTGGTCGGTTTCGACGCCGATGACACCCTTTGGCGCAGCGAGGATTATTACCATCGCGCGGGTGTGGAATTCGAACAGATTGTCGGTGCTTACGTCGATGTAGGCGACGCATCGGTGCGCAGTCGATTGCACGCGGTCGAGAAACGCAACCTGGCTTCGTTTGGTTACGGGGCAAAGGGCATGACCCTGTCGATGATCGAGGCGGCCATCGAGCTGACCGACGCCGCGATCACCGCGCAGGACGTTCACCGCATCGTCGCGTTGGGGAAGGGTCTGTTGGAACATCCGGTCGAGTTACTGCCGGGTATCCGCGGCGCAGTCGAGTCCGTGGCTGAGCGTCATCGCGTCGTGCTGATCACCAAAGGCGACTTGTTCCACCAGGAGCGCAAGGTCGCGCAGAGCGGTCTGGCCGACCTTTTTTCCCGAATCGAAATCGTTTCGGAGAAAAATACCGACAGCTATGCGCGTGTGATTGCCGAATGCGGCGTGAGTGCAACTTCGTTCGCGATGATCGGCAATTCACTGCGCTCGGATATCGAGCCGGTCATAGGCTTGGGCGGCTGGGGTGTCCACATGCCATATCACCTGACCTGGGAGCACGAAATGGCGCATGCGGTGGAGATCGGCCACCCGCGCGTGATCACGATTGCATCGGCCGAAGAAATTCCATCGGCGCTGACACGCTGCGGCTGATTTCGCTCCACGTTGTCGCCATGGAATGCGGCAGATTCAGCCGGCGACGAGAAAATCTTCCACGCGCGCCGCGCAAATAATGTCGTTCAACGAAAGGCCACCGACGTCGTGCGTCGAGTAACGAACGATGCAGCGGTTGTAGGAGACTTCAAGGTCGGGGTGATGGTCCTCCCGGTGCGCGATTGAAGCGACGGCATTGACGAACGCAATCGTGTGGAAGTAGTTGGTAAAACGAAATTCCTTGCGAATCTCGGCGCTGTCGGCAGCCAAATGCCAACCCGGCAGCGCGGCGAGATAGGTGCTGACGTCTTCGCGCGACAGACGGGCATCCTTTCCCTTGCGAGGTACGCAATGCTGCGTGCGCAGCGATTCGATTGTGGCCATGACTGGTTTCACCATGTTGGGTTCGTCGTTGATACGGTTGGCATGGGCGCGCGCATGCAAATTGCGAGACATGACACGCTACCGCAATTTGATCCAGCCTGCGCATCCAGTTGAGAAGTCGCAACGCGCCGGATGACGAATAGTCAATTCAGTACTAAACTGGTGCTGATTTAAGCAAAAGACTCCCACTCATGATCTCGTTCTCCAGTTCAGCGCAGGAACACTTCCGCAAATTGATCGAGCAACAGGCATTGCCGGGGCTCGGCATTCGCGTGCATGCGGTCGACCCAGGCACGCCCAAGGGTGATTGCCAACTCGAATTTTGCGAGCCGACCGATCGCGATGGCAGCGAATGGGAAGTCGAATGCGATGGATTTTCGCTATTCGTCGACGCTGCCAGCGTGCCGTTTCTGGATGGTGCAACGGTTGACTATGCCCGTTCGACAACCGGAGGTGAGCTCACGATTCGCGCCCCGGCGTTACGCGGAACAGTGCCCGGTGAGAGTGCCAGCGTGGTCGAACGGGTGCGCTACGTGATCGAATCGGAGGTCAATCCGCAGCTGGCGTCACACGGAGGTCGCGTGAGCTTGCGTGAAGTCACGGCAGAAGGCATCGTCGTGCTGCAGTTCGGCGGCGGCTGCCATGGCTGCGGCATGGTCGACGCAACCTTGCGCGGCGGGGTCGAGCGCACGTTGAAGGAACGCGTTCCGGAAGTGACGGGCGTTGCGGATGCGACCGATCATGAGACCGGCAGCAATCCATATTTCAAGCGTCAGACGAGAAGCTGAAGGCGGGACGCAGCGTTTTCGCTGCGTCGGGAGAAACTCAGTCGCCCTGTACGTGATGGTGCAGATCCGTAAGCTTGCTTTCCGGCAGGCTGGCGAAATAGGCAGAGACATTCAGGATGTCCTCATCCGTCAGCGTCGTGGCGAAACCTACCATTATCGGATTCTTGCGCTCACCATTCTTGTATTCGTGCAGGGCGCGCTCAAGGTAGTCGTGGTACTGCCCGGCCAAACGCGGGTATTGCGGGTCGATGCCCGCATTGCCGTCGGTGCCATGGCACGCCTGGCAAGGAGCTGCCTTTGCCTTGCCGGCTTCAATATCGCCCTTGGCGAAAGCCGGGCTTGCGAAAACAGCGAGCGTCGTAATTAACAGCGATGCGAAAAAACGCTTCATCTCGTGACTATCCTGATCGAAAGCGCCCCTCAAGGCGCGATGCTGGAAACATAAGTGGCGATATCGCGAATGTCCTGGTCGGACAGGCTCTCACCCTGCGCACGCATCGTCGGGTGCGCACGTTCGCCTTTCTTGTACTCGTTGAGCGCGGCCACTAGATATTCGTAGTTCTGACCGGCGATCTTCGGCACGTGATAGTTCGGGTACGCATTCTTCCACCCGGGAATGCCGTGGCAACCGGCACAGGTGTACACCTTGGTCTTTCCCGCAGCCGCATCGCCTTTTTCGGTGGCGAAGCAGGGCAGGGACACAGTCAGCAAAGCAAGGGCAAGCAGAGGCGCTCGTGTCATTTTTGCTTCCGGGGCGGCGATGGTTGGGCTACGCGGGCGTCAAGCCCATGAAGTATAGCGTGTCGTTTCGGATTTCGGTTTATGCGTTCGGCTCGAGTGTGCAAGCTTTGCTTCTTGCGCAGACGCTGGCTGAGCGGCCTTGATGTCACACTTTGAATGCCACGATGCCGACGTTCTCGCGACAATTTGCCGCAATGCTTTATGTGCATGCTGCATCGTATGTCTTGATGGGCCTGTGACTACCGGCTCACGACGCCGGACCTCGATAAGGGCAATCTGCAACTCGGCATACCTGCACGTTAGGTGGCTGCCGATTTCCGATGCGAGCATCAAAACAAGAACTACCGCGAATCGACAGCCATTGCACGTCGATAGTGATGTAGTTTAGTATAACACCAAGATTGTTCACTCCAGGCCGCTACCATGCACCCGAATTTCCCTGCGAAATCGACTCTGAACACTCTGCGCCGCCTGCAACTTTCTTCACTCGCCGCCGCATTTACGCTGCTGGCAGCCTGTGGTGGTGCTGGCGCCGACAAGGATGCAGTCAAGTCGGCGTCCGTTCCGGTGGAAGTCGCCGCTGCCTCGCATCAATCCGTAACCGCCAACTATTCGGGGACGGCAACGCTTGAGGCGATCGGCGACGCCCAAGTCGTGTCGAAGACCACAGGGATCGTCCTGAAAATGCTCGTGGAAGAGGGCATGCATGTCCAGAAAGGGCAGGTATTGGCTACGCTCGATGACGATGCGACCCGCAACAAGCTCGCGCAGGCGTCGGCCACGCTGAACAAAGCGCAGGCCGCGTACGACAAGTCCGAAAAAGGCGTCGCACTCAAAATCACACCGCGCGCGGACTACGATCGCGACAAATACGATCTGGATGCGCAGCGCGCTGTGGTCGCCGGTGCGCAGATCGATCTTTCCTACACGCGCATCGTGGCCCCGATTTCCGGCGTCATTGCCAAGCGCTCAGTGAAACTGGGCAACTTGGTGCAGACGAATCAGACGTTGTTCGAGATCGTCGATCTGGATCCGCTGCAGGCCGTCCTCAACGTGCCCGAGCGGGATCTGGATACGCTCAAGGCTGGACAGCACGTAAAGATGCGCGTCGACGCGCTGTCCGGCAAGACATTCGATGGCGTGATCGCGCGTATCGCGCCGGTCGTCGATGCCGCCAGCGGCACTTTCCGCGCCACCTGCGAATTTCGCGATTCGACACAGAATCTCAAGCCCGGCATGTTCGGTCGAATCGAAGTCGCGTATGACCAGCGCCACGATGCGCTGGTAGTGCCACGCAATGCGATCGTGGAGGAAGACGGCGAGAGTTCGGTTTTTGTGGTCGAACCCGCCCCCGCGAAGGCTGTGACTCCAGCAACGGTGAAGGGGAAGGCTGCCGAAGCCGTCGCGGCCGAAACCAGCAAGCCTGCAGTACCGGGGTTCATAGCCAAGCGTCGCATCGTAAAAACCGGATATAGCGAAGGCGATCGCATTGAAATCCGCGAAGGTCTTGCAGATGGCGAGCGCGTCATCACGATCGGCCGCAATGCCGTGCGCGAAGGTACCGAAATTCAGGTGCTCGAAAGTGCAGCGAAGATTCCCGCAGCGGTTGCTGTCGCGGACTCCGAGAAAAAGCCGTGAACTTGCCCGAGCTGGCTACCCGCCGGCGCGTGACGGTCGGCATGCTCACCATTACGCTGGTGCTGTTCGGTCTCATCGGACTTACCGGATTGAAGGTCAACCTGCTGCCGGATTTGTCGTATCCGACGTTGACCGTGCGTACCGACTACGAGGGCGCAGCGCCGCTGGAGATCGAGAATCTGATCAGCCAACCAGTCGAGGAAGCGGTAGGTGTGGTCAAGAATGTGCGCAAGGTGCATTCGGTGTCGCGCACCAGTCAGTCGGATGTCGTGCTCGAGTTCACTTGGGGCACGAACATGGATATGGCGAGCCTTGAAGTGCGCGACAAGCTCGATACAGTCCAGCTGCCTCTTGAGGCCAAGAAACCGCTGTTGTTGCGTTTCAACCCTTCGACCGACCCGATTATCCGGCTTGGCCTCAGTGCGACCGGCGATGTCAGCGAAGCGAAGCTGAAGCAGCTGCGCCGCTTTGCGGATGACGACCTGAAGAAGCATCTCGAACCCGTAGCGGGCGTGGCGGCGGTCAAGATCGGTGGCGGTCTTGAAGATGAAATCGAAGTATCGATCGACCAGCAGAAGCTGGCCAGGCTCGGCATGGACATCAACGATGTCAATACGCGCCTGAAGAACGAAAACATTAATGCGTCCGGCGGGCGCATTGACGAAGGCAGCCAGCGATTCCTCGTACGAACGATCAACCAGTTCAAGACGCTCGATGAAATGCGCGAGCTGCTGATCAAGATCGATGGCGGTGTGCCGATCCGCCTCAAAGACGTCGCCGAAGTGCGCCAGGGATACAAGGAGCGCGAAGGCATCGTTCGCATCGACGGGCGCGAGGCGATCGAATTGGCGATCTACAAGGAAGGCGACGCCAATACCGTCAATGTCGCCAAGGCGGTCAAGCAACAGGTCGACAAGCTGAAGGAAACGCTGCCTGTCGGCGCATCGCTCAGCACGATCGAGGACCAGTCCGTCTTCATCGAAGGTGCACTCGACGGTGTGAAATGGGATGCGCTGCTGGGCGGCGCGTTGGCGATCCTGATCATCTTTTTCTTTCTCGGCGACGTGTGGAGCACGTTCATCATTTCGCTGTCGCTGCCGGTCTCGTTGATCGCGACCTTCTTTTTCATGGATCAGCTGCATCTGTCGTTGAACGTGATGTCGCTGGGCGGACTTGCGCTCGCAACCGGCATGGTCGTCGATGATTCGATCGTCGTGCTCGAGAACATTGCGCGCCTGCGTGAAAAAGGCGCGTCAATCCTCGAAGCGGCGGTGCGCGGAACTGCTGAGGTCGGCATGGCCGTTACCGCGTCGACGCTGACGACGGTCGCGGTGTTCTTTCCGCTTGTGTTCGTGCAGGGTGTGGCGGGTCAGTTATTTCGCGATCAGGCGTTGACGATCACGTTCGCGATGTTGATCTCGCTGGTCGTGTCGATGAGCCTGATCCCGATGCTTGCGTCGCTCAAGGGACGCTCGCCGCTCGCGTACAAGGACGAAGCAGTCGATCCGGAGTCGCTGTGGAGCAAGACATGGCGCGGTGGTCTGGCCATCCTTGAATGGCCGCTCGGTGCGAAATGGGCGCGCGGCGTTCGCATAACTGTCTTCGTTGTCGCGTTGCCGATCAAGTTGATAGCGGCGGTACTTTACGCGGTTGTACTTTCGTTGATGATTGCGCTCTCGGCGCTTGTGCGTCATGGAACGAGTCTGATCTATTTCATCCTGCATCTGGCTGGCGGAACGCTCCCATTTTCTCTCGCACATACGCGTCACACGCTGAACTGGGGTGCCGGCGCAGCCATGTGGCCACTGCGCGAGAACTGGTCGGACACGTGGCGCGAGGTCACGTTCGCTCTGTCCGTTCCGGTCAAGATCGCGCTACTGCCGGTGTTACTGCTCGCCTTGCTCATGTCCGTGGTGCTGCTCGTGCTGATTCCACTCGGGCGCCTGTTTCGCTTCGTGATGAAGTGGTGCGGCAAGGCGGTGCTGTGGCCCTATGACCGGGCAGCACACGCTTATCACTCGTTCCTTCCGAAGGCCCTCGCGCGTCCGCTGCCGGTGCTCGGGTTTGCTGCCGCTGCTCTTGTGGCGTCGCTTGCGCTGGTGCCGTCGCTCGGCCTCGACCTTATCCCGCAGCTTGCGCAGGGTCGCTTCGACATGACCGTCACGTTGCCGCCGGGAACGCCGCTCGCTGAAACCGATAAGGTCGTCAGCGAAGTTTCCGCGCGCCACGCGAAGGACCCCGGCGTGGAATCGATCTACGGTGTCGCCGGTGCAGGGACGCGTCTCGACGCGAATCCGACCGAATCGGGCGAGAACATCGCACGCTTGTCGATCGCGTTGAAGAACGGTGGCAGCAAGGCGATCGAAGCAGCCGAGATCGATCGGCTTCGCGCCGGCATGACACGCGCCGACGCCAGCGTGAAATTTGCTCGACCCCAATTATTCAGTTTCTCCGCACCGCTCGAAGTGGAGATTCGCGGCTATGATCTCGATGCGCTGTCGCAGGGGGGCCAGCGCCTGGCGACGTTGATGAAGGCATCGCCACGCTTCGCTGACGTCAAATCGACGGTGGAAGGCGGCTATCCGGAAATCCAGGTGCGATTCGACCAGGATCGTGCTGCCGCGCTCGGACTAACCACGCGTGACATCGCCGATCGCCTCGTGCGCAAGGTCAAAGGCGAAGTCGCTACGCGCTACGATTTCCGCGACCGCAAGATAGACGTACTCGTGCGTGCGCGCGCCTCCGATCGCGGCAGTGTCGACGACATCAAGAATCTCATCGTCGGTTACATCAGCGCCAAGAGCGCGGCCAATTCAAACGCCAACGGGACGTCGACCAACAGCAACGGTGCGAGCAACGGCTCGTCCTCCGGCGGAGGGGCAGGCGGCAAGGCGACCACCCTGAATGATCAGGCGCAGTCGAGCGCGGACACGCCAATCCGTCTCTCCTCGGTCGCGGATGTACTGGCTACCGAGGGTCCGAGCGAAATCCATCGCGTCAGCCAGGAACGCGTCGCGATCGTCTCGGCGAGTCTGCGCAATGGCGACCTTTCCAGTGCCGTGAAGGAAGTGAACGACATCGTCGCTGCGCATCCGCTCGCGGCAGGGGTGAAGGTTCGCGTTGGTGGACAGAGCGAAGAGCTCGATGCGTCGGTGAAGTCGCTGGTATTCGCACTCGGCCTCGCGATTTTCCTTGTCTATCTCGTCATGGCGTCGCAGTTTGAATCGCTGCTGCATCCGTTCGTGATCATGTTCTCGATTCCGCTTGCTGCGGTCGGAGCGATCCTCGCGTTGAAGCTGTCGGGCTCGGCGGTTTCGGTGGTGGTGTTCATCGGCCTGATCATGCTGGTCGGCATCGTGGTCAAGAATGCGATCGTGTTGATCGATCGCGTGAACCAGCTGCGTGAAGCCGGTGTGGCAAAGCGTGAAGCGCTCGCTCAAGGTGCGGAATCGCGCCTGCGTCCGATCGTCATGACCACGGTCTGCACGTTAATCGGCTTTGCGCCGCTCGCGCTCGGCTGGGGCGAAGGCGCCGAAGTGCGCGCACCGATGGCACTCACCGTGATCGGGGGCCTTGCCGTGTCGACGCTGCTGACCTTGATTGTGATCCCGATCGTGTACGACCTGCTCGATCGCCGCGGCGACGCATGGTATCTCGCCCGTGGCGCACGTCACCGCGAAAAAACCGAATACCTCGACGGAGGCGAAGGCCTTGCTGGCGAAGGAATGGTTTCTGGGGCACAACCGGCATGACCCTCGCCGAACTAAGCATGAAGCGCCCTGTCACGGCGATCATGTTCTTTGTGACGATGGTGGTGATCGGTATGATCGCCGCTTTCAAACTGCCGCTCGAGCAATTCCCGGCGATCGACGTGCCGTTCCTGGTCGTGCAGATTCCATACCCCGGGTCTACCCCCGCGGAAATCGAGCGCACGATCACACGCCCGGTTGAGGAAGCGCTGGCGACGCTTCCCGGCATCAAGCGCATGAATTCGACCTCGGATGCAGAATCCGCGCAGATCTTCATGGAATTCAAATGGGGTGAAAGTGTCGCGATCAAGGCTGTGCAAGCGCGCGAGAAGATCGATGCGATCCGCGCCGATCTTCCATCCGACATACAACGCTATTTCGTGCAGAAGTTCTCCACCACGGACGACCCTGTGTTGCAGCTGCGCATCGCATCGACCGGCGTGGATCTTTCCAACGCATACGAATTGATCGAACGCGAAATCAAGCGACCGCTGGAACGAATCCCCGGCGTCGCCAACATCAATATTTCCGGCATCGGCAAGCCGGAGGTGCAGATCGAGCTTTCATCCGATCGCCTCAGCGCGCACAACATCAGCCTCAACGATCTCTACGACAAACTTTCAAAATCGAATTTCGCGATTTCCGCAGGCCAGGTCGGCGCAGAAGGGACGCGCTTTCGTGTGCAGCCGCAAGGGCAATGGCGCAGCCTCGATGATGTCCGCGCGGTGCCGCTCGACGCGAAGGGACTGCGCTTGGGTGATATCGCGACCGTAACCTTGCGTCCGGCACGCGTCGACTTCGCGCGCCGCCTCGATGGCAAGCCAGCCGTCGGCGTCGACATCCTGCGTGAGCGCAACGCGAATCTTGTCGATGTCGGCACCGCGGTCATGGCCGAGGTCAAGCGTATCCAGGCTTCGCCAGAGCTGCATGGCATCCAGGTCTACGCCATGGAAAATCAGGCCGACAGCGTGACCGGCAGTCTGAGCGAACTTGGCAAGGCGGGTATCGAAGGTACGTTGCTGTCGGTGCTCGTGCTGTTCTTTTTCCTGCGCGACTGGCCGTCGACGCTGATGGTGTCGCTGTCGATTCCGATCTGCTTCGTGATGACACTAGGCTGCATGTATTTCTTCGGCATCAGCCTCAACGTGTTGTCGATGATGGGGTTGCTGCTCGCGGTAGGTATGTTGGTGGACAACGCTGTCGTTGTCGTCGAGAGCATTTACCAATATCGCGAAAAGTATCCGGACAAGCCATGGTATTGCGCCGTACAGGGCACCCAGGTCGTCGGCGTCGCAATCGCGGCGGGTACCTTGTCGAGCGTGGTCGTATTCCTGCCGAACATCTTCGGCAAAGCGAACGACATTTCGATCTTCCTTGCCCAGGTTGCGATATCGATGTTGATTGCGCATCTGGCTTCGTGGCTGGTCGCCGTCAGCCTGGTGCCGATGTTCGCGTCCAAGCTGCCGCCACCTAAATTCCTCGGTCACGAGAACGCGATCACGCGCTTCCGCGAGCGCTATGGTCGCATCGTGACCTGGACACTTGCACACCGTCGCTGGACGATGCTGGCAGTGCTGGGCCTGGTCGTCGCGAGCTTCGTGCCGATGACGCAGATGAAGACAGACATGTTCGGAGGCGGGGCCTCGCGCCATCTGCAACTGTACTACCAACTCAATGCAAATTATCGTCTGCAGGATCTGAAGCCTGAAGTGATGAAGGT
>JBBRZD010000036.1:0-15295 GCA_038237055.1 Lysobacterales bacterium
AGCGGTTCGAACAGGGAATCGGCAAGTTCCGCCGGCACGCCGCGACCGTTGTCGATGAGATCAATACGCACCGCGAGGCGTGCCACCTGTTCACCGATGCGCACGCCATGCTCGACGCGTGTGCGCAGGACGATTTCTTCCGCATCGGCCTCGATCGCATTGCGTGCGAGATTCAGGAGCGCCTGCTGCACCCGATCGGCGTCGACGATCACAGCAGGCAAACTGGGATCGTAGTCGCGGCGAACTCGGTGCGCGCCCGTGCCGGCCGCCATCAGCGCAGCAACGCGTTCGACGACCTCGTGGACGTTGACCCGCGCAAGACGCGGCTTCGCGCCAGCATGCAGCAGACGGTCGGATAGCTTGGCGAGCCGATCGACCTCCTCAACGATCAAATCGGCGAGATCGCGCAAATCGGCGCTATCGACTCGACGTTGCAACAATTGCGCTGCGCCGCGCATGCCTGCAAGCGGACCCCGTACCTCATGCGCAAATCCGCGCAGCGATTCGGACAGGTGCGTCCCCGCAGCCGCATCGCTGCGAGCTGGCAGTATTTCGAGCAGCAGCGTCCGCGCATCCAGCGGCGTCAGCGCAAGATCGGCGCAACGATCGCCCATCGCCGTGCGCATGCGCGCCTCGCGCAACCAGACGCGGCGCTCCTGCGCAAATGCGCGCGTAACGGCGTCGCAGACCTGGGGTGGTTTTGCATCGAGCACGGCCAGATTCTCGCCGCGCCAGTTGCGCGCGCCTGCCGCGAGCCATTCCTGCAGCGCCGGATTGGTCGCCTGGAGATCCTGTTCGCGGCCAACAATGGCCATGGGCGTGGCGCAAGCCCCGCCCATAGGCAGGTGCGCGTCTGCTATTCGTGGCGACAAGGGTGGCTGATCGGCTTGCGACGTCATTGCACCAGTTTAGGGCAAAGTCGACACAGGCTGACCCTTGGAGCACTGCGCCAGTACGCAAAACATAGTTGTGTGCACGCCGTGTCCAAACATTGGTTCTCGCAGCCGACGAAAAGCATCGCACTCTGCTGCAGCGTTATCAAAGAGTTAGCCAAAAAGCCCAGTGAGTTTGACGGCTTCTGCCGGCCTCCAGCGGTTCCCAGTGCGTATTTTTGTCTCGCGATGTTCAGTGCACAGGTAACCCTGGTCAAGGGTGACCTGCGCGGCATCGTACGTGCACGCGCCATCTCCAACGCGACCGTCGCGAACATTCAACAGAACCTCACGTTCGCATTTGTCTACAAGGCGGTTGGCGTGCCTATCGCGGTCGGTGTGTTGTCTCCGGTGCCAGGCCCGCTGCTGAGCCCGTTGATTGCCTCCTTGGCATGAGCTTGATTTCGGTGCCGGTGATGGTCAACGAGTTGCGATTGGGAAAGACCTGCTTCGACTGAATTTCCTGCCGGCCCCACGCTTGAAACAACACGATTGTCACGCGCGAATTGGTCCCGCGGCGCCCCTCTCGATGCCCGGCAATTGACACCTTCTGCAGTGAGACCGAACATCCGGTGATGTATCCCGGTTGACGCGTCGCCCAGTCGCGAGGAACAGACACTTGCATGCGTGCACTTATTTTTCTCTTTGGCCTTCTTGCGCTAAACCCGGTGCTTGCATGCACCGTTCTTGCGCCGCGCCCGCCGATGGCGGCTCCGGATGGAACCATCTGGCCAAAGTACGCGCAGTCGGACTTCGCGTTTGTCGGAAAGATCACTGGATACATTCAGTTGCCTGATCGCGTCGGCTTTTCCATAGAGGTCACTAGCTCCTGGACGTCTCGGGTCAAGGTCGGCGAGAGGGTCATCGTTCCGATCGTCCAGTTCGACTACAGACACTGCGGTCAGTCCAACCCAGCGACATCCTTCGATCTCACCAGTTTCCCTGTAGGGACGTCCGTGCGAATGGTCTCTTCACGGCTCCAGGTTTTCGTGCACGAGGTCGGCAGGGAATTCAGCGGCGTCGGCGTGCACGCGCCCTGACCGGGCATGAGCGTCGGCAGGGCGCTTCAGGGGGATGTCACGCACTGAGGTTCGTCGACTCGCTCCGATACTGTCTCGTTCTTCAATCCTTGGCTTTGCCGAAAGCGGCCACACGCCACCGGCTCCGTTGGGTCATGTGAATCCCTTTCCATTTTTTTCACGGGCGAGCCGTGATCGTGAGGGGAAGCTGACCATCGGGCGATTCTCCGCACGTGCGCTGGCGACATTTCCGACCGTGGAACACCGCATTTCGCACCGCGCGGCGCTTCGAGCCTTCGCGCGGGCCTTAGCCGTGGCTACCTGAACCGCACGGGGAATGAAAATTCCGTTGTTCACGTCGGAGTCCGACGCAGCTGCCTACCGTCCGTCCCAAGTGGCGACAACGCTACCTGCCGGGTTGCCCGGTTTTCCCAGACACGGAGAATTTCAATGAAGACTTTCATTTCTTCCATCCCCACATTTGCGTTTGCTTCCCTCCTGTCCCTGGGCTGCGCATCGATTGCCTCCGCACAGGCGCCCACGGCGCCGAACGGAGAAACCGCGATGAGTTCGGATCAGCCGGTCACCGACACTTGGATCACGACGAAGGTGAAATCTGAACTCGCGACCACCGATGGCGTGAAGAGCATGGACATCAGCGTGACGACTATCGACGGCACGGTGACGCTCACCGGAGTGGTCGCGAGTGATATCGCCGTGAAGAAAGCCGTGGCAGTGACTGAAGCGGTCAAGGGTGTAAAGAAGGTCGATGCAACAGGCCTGAAGTCGCGCGGCTGATTCAAGCGCAGCAGCCACAAATATCCGTAATGAATTGATAAAGGAGATTTCGCATGAACGACGACAAGATCAAGGGCCAGTGGAAGCAGCTTGCTGGCAAGCTCAAGGAAAAGTGGGGCAAGTTGACCGATAACGACCTAACTGTCGCAGAGGGCAACACCGAATACCTCGCCGGCAAGATCCAGGAGCGTTACGGCATTGCCCAGGACGAGGCGCACCGTCAGATCAAGGAATTCGATCGCACGCTTTAAGCATCAATCGGGGAGCGGCGTACCGCTCCCCGCACCTTCGGAGGATTCGTTCATGGGCAAGTATTTTATTGGCTGGCTACTGGGTGTTCCTGCGGGCCTGCTACTTCTTATTTACGTCTTCACGCACGTCTTTTAACAAGGAATCATCATGCTCGCGAAGGATTGGCTGAATGACCACGTCGGCTCAGCGTCAGATGCCGCGCACGCTCGATTTGCTGCGGCTTCGGAAGTCGTAGCGAACAATCTGCACGATGCGCAGCACGCGCTTGCGCGCCGTGGCGCCGCTGGACTCGACTATGCCCGCACAGTCGGCAGCGGAATGCGCAAAGGATCGTATCGATTGGGCCGATCTACCCGCAGCCTGGTTGCAGAACGTCCCGTCGAATCGGCCATCATCATCGGGATTGCTGCGTTTGCCATCGGTTGGCTGTGGCGGCGATCACGCGAATTGCAGGCTCATGCTCCGGCAACTGCCAGAGCGTCGTCCAAGCGCCGTAAGATCGCATAAATATTGCGGTCTGGACGCGCGCATAGTCCGCGAAAGCAGAAGCGAGCGTCCATCTTGCGTTCGCGCAAGATGGACGCAGCAAGATCAGATCGCGTAGTACATCTGGTATTCGAGCGGATGCGTCGCCGCGCGGAACCGCGTGACCTCCTGCATCTTCAATGTGATGTAGCTGTCGATCAGGTCGTCGCTGAACACGCCTCCCGCCTTGAGAAAGCCGCGATCCTTGTCGAGCGCTTCCAGCGCTTGATCGAGCGAATGACACACGGTGGGAATGTTCTTTTCTTCCTCCGGCGGCAGATCGTACAAATCCTTGTCGGCCGGCGCGCCAGGGTCAATCTTGTTGAGGATGCCGTCGAGGCCCGCCATCATCAGTGCGGTGAACGTGAGGTAGCCGGTATTGACCGGATCCGGGAAACGCACTTCGATTCGGCGACCCTTCGGGCTATGCACAAACGGAATGCGGCAGCTCGCCGAACGGTTGCGCGCTGAATACGCGAGCATCACCGGCGCCTCGAACCCGGGCACAAGACGCTTGTAGCTATTGGTGCTGGAATTGGCGAATGCGTTGATCGCACGCGCATGCTTGAAGATGCCGCCGATGTAATACAAAGCCATCTGTGACAAGCCGCCGTACAGATCGCCGGCAAAAAGATTCTGGCCGTTTTTTGCCAGCGACTGGTGCACGTGCATGCCGGATCCGTTGTCGCCGACAATCGGCTTGGGCATGAACGTCACCGTCTTGCCGTTCTGGTGCGCGACGTTCTTCACGACGTACTTCATCGTGATCAATTCATCCGCCTTCTTCACCAGCGTATTGAATCGCGTGCCGATTTCGCACTGTCCGGCATTGCCGACTTCGTGGTGATGCACCTCGACGACCTGACCGACCTGTTCGAGCACCTTGCACATCTCGCTGCGCAAGTCCTGGAATGTGTCCACGGGCGACACCGGAAAGTAACCACCCTTGACGCCGCCGCGATGACCGGAATTGTTTCCGTCGTACGACTTGCCGGTCGACCACGCGGCCTCTTCCGACTCGATCTTGTAGGAGACGTGGCCCATGTCATTGCGGTAACGCACCGAATCGAAGATGAAGAATTCGGGTTCCGGACCGAAGAATGCGGTGTCGGCGATGCCGGTCGACTTCAGGTACGCCTCGGCGCGTTTGGCGACCGAACGCGGATCGCGCGAATACGCCTGCATTGTGCTCGGCTCCAGCACGTCGCACTGCAAGAGAAGAGTCTTGTCCGCCATGAACGGATCCATGATCGCGGTGTCCGCATCCGGCAGCAGGACCATGTCCGACTCGTTGATGCCTTTCCAGCCGGCAATCGATGAGCCGTCGAACATCTTGCCGTCCTCGAACAGCGATTCGTCGACCGAATGCGCGGGGAAGGTCAGGTGATGCTGCTTGCCGAGCATGTCGGCGAAACGCAAGTCGACGAATTCGACTTCGTGGTCCTTGATCATCTTGAACACATTTTCAGCGGACATCGGGTGACCTCGCATGGATAGTGCCGTTGTTATAGCAATGGGCATGCCAGTTCAATATTTCCACTAAAATCAATTTAATCAAACAGATATGTACTGCGCGGCAATGCCTTTGCACTAACATGACGCAAACACTATCGGCGAAAGCACCATATGCGCGCATTCGAGATCGGCACAACCACCTTAGAATGACGACCCCAAACGCCGCCCTCGATGCTTGAAGCCCACGTGCGACGCAGGCCTAACCGCCCCACAGCCATTGGTGATCCATGACCGACGTCCTCAACCCGATCCTGCTCGGCCTTGTCGAAGGCATCACCGAATTCCTGCCCGTTTCCAGCACGGGGCATCTGCTGATCGTCGAACATTGGCTCGGGCATCGCTCGGACGTGTTCAACGTGGTGATCCAGGCGGGCGCCATCCTCGCTGTGGCACTGATCTATCGGCAGCGGCTATGGCAGCTCGCAACCGGCCTCAGTCAGTCCGCGAACCGCGACTACGCATTGAAGATCACGGCCGCATTTCTCATAACCGCGGTGCTCGGATTCGCTGTAACGAAGTTGGGCTTCAAGCTGCCGGAATCGATCACGCCCGTTGCTTGGGCATTGATCATCGGCGGCTTCTGGATGCTCGGCGCGGAATGGATGGCTGCAAAACAGCCGGATCACACCGCAATTACGTGGCGCGTCGCGATTATGGTGGGCTTGGCGCAAGTCGTCGCGGCAGTGTTCCCGGGCACGTCGCGGTCAGCCGCGACTATCTTCGTCGCGTTGCTCGCCGGCACCAGCAATCGCGCGGCAGCGACCGAGTTCGCGTTCCTGGTTGGCATTCCCACCATGTTCGCGGCCAGCGGCTATGAACTCCTGAAGGCATTCAAGAGCGATGGCGGACACGAAGACTGGAATGCGCTGGCGCTCGCGTTCGTGGTGTCGCTGATCACCGCGTTTGTCGCGGTGAAGTGGCTGCTCGGTTATATCCGCACGCACCGCTTCACGCCGTTCGCGATCTATCGAATCCTGGTCGGCATCGCACTGTTGGTTGCATTGCCCGCAGGAGATTGAAGCCGCGCGTTCGTGAGGGTCCACGTGCTGCAAGGCCGTGCTGCGCTGTCTGGCTCGAATAGCCCCCGCATTCATCGCTGGCGGCCATAGACTCAAATGCCGCTGGCCATGCATGGGCACGCTGGCAGTAGTACTCGAAGCCGTGGGCACATCTGACGTCGTGAACGATCGCGCATAGAGCCGCTCGCCTGGGGAATTGCGCCCGGTACTTTGTAAAGCTCCATATTCGCGCTCCTGCGGTAACTGTTTTAGCGACGATGTTCTTTTATCCGCTTACCGACAGGGGTGCTCGCGCGAGCAGCCGGCCTTGTTCTCGTCGCTATCTTTCGCGCGTTCCAGCAATGCGCGCATCGCAGGATTCCACAACGCCCAGTCATGCTGCCCTGGCAGCATCAACACATGCTCCGGCGGCAGTTGTCCGCTCATGAGTTCGATCGGTACGCGAAACGGTTCGCGGTCGCCATACGCAAGCCATACCGAACGCACGCGCGCCGGGTCGTTCGACCAACCTTTCAAGGTGCGCCACAGCTCATGCTGGAACGTATCCGGCCCGAGCGCCTGCGGCGGCCCCGGATTCCATTGCGCGAGTCCGCCCGCGGCGCGGATCTCGTCGTGGATCGCTTTCTCACCGAGATAAGGCGACAGCAGCAGCACGCCGGCGACCTGATCCGGATAGTCGTGTTCGTACAGGAGCGCGCCCATGCCACCGAGTGAAATGCCCGCGATCCAGATCGGTTGATGGCTGCGCGCACGCGCCGGTTCGATGATCTCGTCGTGCAGTCGCTGCGCAGCGTGGCCTTCCTTGTAGAACGGCATCGTGAGCCCAGTCAGCACGACATCCGCATCGGGCCATGCTGACTGGATCGTTTGCGCGACCTTGCGATCCTGCATCGACGCAAGATCGTCTCCGCGCCCCGGCAGCATCACGACCAGACGATGCGCAGGCTGCGGCGCTGCGATAAACGCCGTCGGAATCGGACGCTTCACGTCACCGCCTGCGACACACGCGCTTAGCAGAGAAGCGAGCATTAGAAGCAGCAGCGCACCGCCTGGACGAAAGAGGAATGTTGCGGTCATGGGCGATCAGCTCGTTGGCATGCAGTGGAATATCGGGGGGTTCTAGCGACTTTGACTGCGCGATAAGCGTATTCGACGTCGCCGGCGGCGCGTTGTGAAAAAGCTCCCGCCATCAATGCGGGAGCTTCGGACGCATGCACAACTCAAGCGCGCTCTAAACTCGATTGACCGCGCTGCCCGGCTCCAGCGGATCGCGATCGAATCCGTCGCGCACGGCACCGCTGGCTTCGGACCAGGAAAGATCCTTCGACCAGGGATGAGATTCCCATTCCCCGCGCAAAAGATGTTCCGATTCATGCCACGGCATCGGGCCGAGCCGCGAGCGCGCTTCCCAACCGTGGCGATAGGCGGGTTGATATTTCTGGTACGAGGAACCGTCGGCGACATACGGTCGATTCATGTAGTTCTCACGCCAGTAGGCATCGTGCGTCGGGTCGATGCCTTCGGCAACGCCTTTGCCAAAGATCCCCCCCGCAACGGCACCGACGGCGGCGCCGACCGCCGTGCCGATCGGACCGACTACCGTGCCCACTGCCGCGCCCGCAGCAGCACCGCCCACAGCCGCACCGAGACCGGTTCCCACGGGATGTGCTCCTGTCTCGCCGCTGATCGGATCAAGATTTTCGGACGGAATCTTTTCGCTGTTCATGAGCCGCTCCAGTTTGGGTGGATAGTCACTATGGGCGTTCATGGATTAACCATTGGGGACCGCCAATGGGTTTGTCGGTTGGCGTTCAGCTAGCGGCAAGAGTTGTTCGTACGTGCGCCGTGTGATCGCGGGCTCACACGGCGTCGCCCAAAAGCATCGCGGCTGAAGCCGCTCCTACAAAATCTAGCTCTCGAGCTCTTCCCAATCGGCCGAGTCCGCGCGTTCATGCAAACACCATCCCCACCCAACCTCGGACATCCTGCCCGAAAGCCCAGTCTGCACATCCATGTGCAGCCGTTCGCCAGCGCGCGGCATGCCGCGCGAAATCCCGGCTCACCCCTTGAAGGGGAGGGTTAAAGCGCGCTGGTTTTTTCTCCTCCACTTCAACGGGAGGGCTAAAGCGCGATGCTCCGAAAATCCTCCGCTTCAAGGGGAGGATTTAGGTGGGGATGGTGTCGTTCGCGACGCCAATGGAGTGGACGCGGCTTCGGCACCGCACGCCTCAAAAGAGCAACCGCGCCGCTTCCTCGCGCTGCGTTTGCGTGATCCTCGGATTGGCCACCAGAGGACCGAATCCGAGTAGATAGTCGATCGCGCGTGAGCCCTTTGTATCGACCTGGTACGGATCGGCGCCGGCATCCAGCAGCAGGTTGATCATCGCGAGCGAACCGCTCGCCGCGGCGTACATCAGCGGTGTGCGCGCGTCGTGCGCAAGCGAATAGCTCCACCCATCGCGTGTTTCCATCGTCGTCGCGTTGACCGCGGCGTGATGCGCGAGGAGCAGGCGTGCGCTCTCGACCATGTCGTGCTGCGCCGCGACCATCAGCGGCGTCTTGCCGATGTCGTCGCCCAGGTCCACGTTCTGCACGCGCGGCAGCAACAACTCGAGAGCCTTGGGACTGGCAACCGCAACATGCAGCAGCGGATCCATTCCCGCGAACTCTGCGCACGCTTCCGTTTCGGGTGAATCGTGTTTCGTATCGGCCGGATCGAGCTGAGCGAGATCCTGCGGCACGCCCCCCGCAAGCAGCGTGGCGCGCGGAGAAAATCTCGGCACTCCGCCGCCACAGTCGGCGCCCAACACGGCCCCGAACAAACCCGTCTTCGCTGCGCGCCGGCTTTCCTCGTCGCCGAGGCCGCGCAGTCGGTAGAACGCGGCGATCGTTTCATGCAATTTCTCGTAGCGCGACTTGAGCGCAGCGGCGACCTGCTGGTTACCGATCGAAAGCATGCTCCATGTCTCGTACGGATAGTCGAACACGGGCTCAGGTCTCTCCAGAAGCCCGCGGGGATCGAGCTTCACCGCCTCGATCGCTTGCGCCTGTGTCACCTCAAAGCCGTACTTCATCGTGCCTTCGTAGGTGTCGATGAAGTGCCCATCGGCTTCGGCGGCCGCGTCGACAAACTCACTGAGCGCCGCGTCGGGAAATCCGTGGATCGTCCCGCGACCCCATGCGCAGCCCGAGCGTGGAACGAAGTTGTCGCGGTTGCTGCCATAGCGTGATTGCGTTGCCGCGAGCAGCTTTGGGTGCGCGAAAAGAACATCGCACGAGATCGCGTAGAACGCCGATTGGGTGTTCGCTACGCCGGACTCGGAGGCCCACAGGATTCTCGGCACAAGGCTTTCGTCGCTGCCATCGTAAGCGGCGTCGGCGCCTTCGATCGGCTCGCCGCAGCAGTTCTCGTTCGTCGGGGATTCCTCAACGCCTTTGAGCAGCGCCGCAATCTGCGCGTCGCGCGCCGGCGTACGCGTGCGGAACGCATGAAGAAACAACGCGAAGTCGAGTTTGCCCACGGCGTCGCCCATCGCGGATTTGAGTGCGGCTTCGGCCGCGTCGGGATTTTCCGCCATGTGCTTCACCGCGGTCTCGCGGTCCCACGGCGGCGGCGGAGCGACGTCCGAAAACGCGTTGTCCGCCTTCGCAGGCGCAGCGTCGACATGCGGCATGAGGCCTTGCGGCTCCGCGATGATCGCCTCAACACGGGATGGATCGGCCGTATCCAACGGACACGCGAGCAACGGCCCATTGAGCGCTTTCGCTTCCACGGCGGCGGTCGCGAACTGAGCAGCCCTTCCCTGCACCGTTCGGCACGGCAGGCGCAGCCAGGTATCGTCGAGCACGTCGGGCACGCTCTGGGCCGGCCCTTTCGAGTTCATGCGCCGAGTCGCGAGCGTCATGAACTCGCGCTGCGCCATCTCAATGAACAGCGCGCTGTCAGTGGCCCGCAAACCTGCCATCAGGCGCACGAGTGGCGCACTGCTCGTCGCCGCGTGATCGATGATGGCGAAATACGTTTCGCGCTCCGCGGCAAGGTTTCGCTCATAGTCCGAGTCTGCCGGCGGTGGCGCGGAACGCTGCGCGCGTGCTGCGCTCGCGACATCCGTCAGCGCCGCATCCATTGCGTGATTGTCGCCGTCGAGAAAGGCGGCGTAGGCGTCGACGACGCGTTCGAGCGCATCGCCCGCTTGGCCGGCCGGTAGCGTGTGGCGCGGCCATCGTGCAGCGACGCGTTCGAGGTTTGACTGGATGCGCACAAACACTCGGCGCGGATCCGAGTACGCGTTGGCACGCAGGTCCGTGTCCACCACCGGACCATCTGCGTAATGGGATGCGCACGCTGCGATCAAGAGCATTGTCGCGACGCAGGTACTGACGCGAAGAATCCTTGCAGCAAATGTCGTCATGGGATTTTCGGTGGTTCGAGAAGCCGGCATCGGATCCGCGCGTGGATGGATACATTGACACGTCAAACCGGCGGGCACCTGTTTTGAAGACCCAACTGGCTACACGGATGTCGACTTGTTGCCCGACGGAATTGTGGGGCGGCCGTGAAGCGCAGGACGATCAAAAGATTCGGGCCTCGAAAACTGCACCGGATTCCTGTTTCCCCGACCTCACCCGTCAAATCAAACCCCGCTCAATCGTTACTTCCCACTCGTTGCCGGCTCAACCGTTACATCAAGCTTCATCAGCACGGCACCGAGTGCGTCGTCGCCGACTTTTTCACACGCCTGCGCGTCCACCTCAATCGGCTTGGTGCTGAATACGAGCGGAGTTGCCGTTGCCTTGCTGACAGTTCCGGCACGAACGGCGGCCAATGTTTCCGCGGGAACACTCCATCCCAACGCCGGTATTTCCCGGGCCAGTTGATCAGCCAATGCGGTCAACGCAGCGGCCTGGTCTGCGGCACACCAGACGTCGGCGGACATGATCATGCTCGGCTCGTTGCCGCTGTTGGTCAACAAGACTTGCAGGTCCGGCTTGTGCCCAGGCCCTTGGCCCGCGAGGTGATGCTCCAACGTACACATGTACATCACCCCCGGAATATTTACCTCGGCCTGCAGGCGGCTTCCCGGGTTGAGTATGTCCTCTGGCGCTACCCAGCCTTGGTGTTGCAGCGTTTTGCACATCTGCGGCAATGCTTTCGAGAACGGTTGGACGGGTGCAGCGCGAGCGTCATCGGTAGCGACGACGATGAGCGCACCGAGTAGCAGACTATTGATCATGTGATTCATGCGGCTTGTCTGGTTGGAAAATGAACATCAACGCATTTATTGCGCAACACGAAAGATCGCGCAGAGCTTGTTACCGTCCGGATCACGCACATAGGCCAGGTGCATGGCTCCCATCGGGCTTTCACGCAATCCCGGCGCGCTTTCGATTGAAGTACCGCCGTTCGCAACGGCCGTGTCATGGAACTGCTGCACCTGCTCCGGCGAGCTGCACGAGAAGCCGATCGTGCCGCCGTTCGCAAACGTCGCTGCGTCACCGTTGATGGGCTCGCTGACGCAGAAGGTATTGCCATCATGTCGGTAGAAAAGGCGCGCCTGTCCGGTACTTGCCGCGTTACGTCGCGGCTTGCCGGCGCCCAATACTCCCAGCACTGCGTCGTAGAAGCGCTGTGAACGTTCGATGTCGTTGGAACCGACCATTACATGGCTGAACATGCATTTGCTCCTGTGTCGCCGATGCGAGGCCGGCATTGGCTGGGAATGGATAGAGGAAGTAGACCTGAGCGCGGTTTTGGCCGCTCAATAAGAAGCGCGATCTGCTCCATTTTTCTGCGATGAAAATACATCTGATCCCACGGATGACCTAGTCGTCGATCGGACCGTCCTCGTTGGCGCTGGGCATCACAATCGTCGAAACGGCTACGACCTCGCCCTTGTGGATCGTGATCCGGAGTTGACTCATTCTGGAAAGGCGATAGCACATCGTCTGCATCGCCGAGCCGCTCACGGGATTGATGCCACCGTCCGTGGTCTTGTACGGCTTGCCAAATTTGGCTTCAATCTCGGACACCTTGAGATCCTCAAGACTGCTTTGCCAATCCATCAAGGTGGCAAGCGCCTGTCGGGGCTTCTCCGGAAGGACTCCAAGCGCAGGAAATCGGTTCGGTGTGGCACTGGCCACCATGCTCAATGCGATGCTGATGGCCAACAGGGCGTAGCGAATTGTTTTGGACATGGCTTGAGTTCCAGGTGAGTGACGCCGGACGAATGCGATAGAGAACACGAAAGCGAGCGCTATTACGACACCCGTAACGACGCGTGCAACAGAATGCCTGCCGCGACCCCGTCCAGGGCGATTTTCGTGGCGGGTGCGAAAGTCATTGACGGCACGCGCCGCACGTGAAGGAAGCGCGTGTTGTGCGTGCGAATCCGGCAGCGGTCCGATCATCGCGCGCAGCTGATCGCCATCGATCAATTGGACATGGCCTTGCTTGCTCGCCGACTCGATCGCGTAGCGCGCGAACTCTCCGCTGGTCACCAGAATCGCGCCGGTAGCGCCTTCATTGACCATGATGCCGATGAGCTGGTGCACGTCGTTGTGCGGCACCTGTTTCGCATTCGAGTGCTTGCACTGGACAAGGATGAACTCATCGGCCTTGCGCAACTTCAGATCGACGCCGCCATCGAAGCGCGCTCGCGTTCCGCCGGTGCCGACGTGTTCGACCTGGAACCCTTGATCGCGATAGTGCGCGGCCAGCAGGACTTCGAGTTGTCCCAAGCAACGTGGCACAAGGCGTCTTTTCGGCGGGAGGTTACGTTCTTGAGTCCATTCATGCTGAGTATCCTATGGCGCTCATAGGGTCCCAATCTCCAAGAGATCTTGGGTCATAAATCAACCTGACCCCTATTCCGCCCTGATAACCACCGCCGCGCGCCGGCCGGAAAGATCAAAGGTCAGCCCCATCAAACAGGTAGTGAAGCAGCGCGAGTAGTCGCTTGCCCACTCACCCGATGTCTACTCGGCTTCGTTCGCCACCGAGATGAGCGGCGTATTCGAAAGCGACCTGCAGCAGGCGAGGCCCTACACGTTCGAGATGTGGCAACACCGCTCGTGGCGCGAACGAATTTCGGAGCTGATGGTGCTGCCCTTCAAATCGCAACTGCAGGCCAAGCGAGCGAGCCGCGCAGATGCGTCGCTGTGCTTTGGCGCTGCCGAATTCAGGGATCAAAACCGTCGGCGAAAATGATGTCGCTCAACGGCGCGCCGTGGCTGGTATACAAGGAAAGGCGATCCAGACTTGCGGGTGGATTCGATGCTTTCGCGATCAACTGTGCCGTGCAGCGGAACTTCAAGGTTTGAGTGATATCGGCGGCGATCCAGGCGACGCCTTGGTTGATCGTCGCGCCAGCCACGCCGCAGTCGACTACGTTGCTCATCGAGGCCACCGGCGCGACCGCCATCGAAATCGTCTCCCCTACCGCAGCGCTGAGGGCTCCCTGCGCGCAGACGAAGGTGCCGTCGTAGTTGTAAAACGCGGTGTTGATGCGCCCGGGCACGGAACCGAAATTCGTGCAATGCACCAACGTGGTCATGGCTGAATTGTTCAACACGCCGGGCGCGAGGGCGATGATCTCTGTGGTCGGGCCACCTCGGGGACTGAGTGCATCGGTCGCCGTGGCGACGCTGGCGGACAACGGCGCCAGCATAGCCGCCGCAATGAGACACTTCACCCCATGCAGCGCCATCGCTACGGGACCCGATAGACGTCGAGCGCACCCAGGGTGGTCGGCGGATTGCCGAGTACGCTGACCAGTTCCGCCGAGCAAATGATATTCGCCTTGACCGGGGAGGTACTGACGGCCGCATAGCCTTGTCCGATAACCGGAGCCGGGCTGGTGCATATGGCATCTTCTGAAAATACCGCGGTGTCCGCGGTGGTCAGCGTCCGCGTGTTGCCCGGCGCCACCGCCGCGGTGCCCAAGGCGCAAGCCTGCGAGCCGGTGTATTCGTAGAAGGCGACGTAAATGTCTACGCTCACCGAATCAAGATTGGTGCAGTGGATGTCGGTCGCCATTGTTGCCGATGAGCGGACGCCGGTGATCCTGTAGACCGGTGGGAGGGAGCCCTGGGGACTGGCGATCGGCGGCGACGGGGTTTTTGCAGGGGAAGCGGCATCGGCCCACGCGGAAGCGCCAGATGCGACAGCGACAAGCAGGCTGCAACCAAGAGCAATCGAATGAATCATTCGCACGGCGGTCTCCTCTGCAAACAAGTGCCAAGGCGCGCTCGCTCGGACTTTCGATCGCGCGACCCGACAGTAGCCTAATGGGCAGGGCGGAACAAGTTGAATTTGCGGGAAGGGAGCGTCGTTCGAGTCGGCTATGTGCGAGCCACCTCCATTGGTTTACTCCCGCTGGATTCGAGCGAATAGGAGCGAATAGGGGTCAGGTTGATTTATATGGAAGCGCGGCGCTTGGCACCCTTTCACTTGTCAGCTCGAGCGCGCCGGTAGCGCCTTCATTGACCATGATGCCGATGAGTTGATGCACGTCGTTGTGCGGCACCTGTTTCGCATTCCACTGCTTGCACTGGACAAGGATGAACTAGTCCCTCTCCGTCAGGATCACTCGAAGCCGTTGCGGAAGATCGTGTCGTCGGGACCGATCGTCACGTTGAGCGTCACTTGCGGTGCTGCTGCGTAGTTCGCATCGCCCGCCTGGTTCGCGCTGATCGTGCACAGCCCCGGTGCGAGCATCGCGACCGTGCTGCCAGCGACACTGCATGTTGTCGACGTCAGGCTGCCGAACACGATCGGCTGCGTCGATGCACCGCCGGTTGCGGAAACCTCGAATGTTCCGCCGAGCACGAACACCGGCGCGGCCGGCGTCGACACAAAACCGCTGATCACTTGCGACGCCTGCGCGATGGTGACGTCGAGCTGCACCTGCGGCGCCGCTCCGTAGTCAACGTCGCCATCCTGATTCGCGGTCAGCGAACACAAGCGCGCCGCGACAATCGATACCGTACTGCCGGCGACCGTGCACGTCGCGGGGGTCAGGCTGCCGTAAACGACTGGCTGCAGGGAGCCGCCACCGTTCGCCGATACCGCGAAGGTTCCGCCGGACGCATACACGGGCGCCGCCGGTGTCGCGATGAAATCCGTGATCGCCTGGTTCGCGAGGAAGTGCGCATCGACGGTGCGATCGACAGTGAGGTCAACCGACGTCGGATTCGAGCTGCCGCTTGCGCTTCCGGTCCATTCGGCGAAGGTGGA
>JBBRZD010000037.1:0-15182 GCA_038237055.1 Lysobacterales bacterium
CGGCTTGCAGGCCTCGATGCCGCCGATGGCAGCCGCAAATGGATACACGACGAGCCGGTGCCGTCGCTCAGCCTGCGTGGAAACTCCGCCCCACTGATCGCAAACGGAGTCGTTTACGATGGTTTCGACAACGGCAAGGTGATCGCAGTGCGATTGAGCGATGGCAATGAGCTGTGGTCACAGGCTCTATCAAACGGCGAGGGTCGCACCGAGGTGGAGCGCCTTTCAGATGTTGATGGCAATATCGTTTCCGACGGCACGGCTTTGTTTGCAGCTGGCTATCGCGGTCAGTTCGCAGCGCTCTCGCTCGACAGTGGTCGACCAGTCTGGCAGCGCGATCTTTCGAGCTATGTCGGCGCTGCGGTCAGTGGCAATACGGTTGCCATCGTTGATGCGGAAGGCAATGTCTGGGCGTTCGATCGCGAAACCGGCGTCAATCTATGGAAGCAGGACAAGCTCAAGTATCGCTGGCTGAGTTCACCTGCGATCCAGGGAAAATACGTCGTCGTCGGCGACAGCGAGGGCTACGTGCACTGGCTCAGCCTGGACGAAGGCAAGTTCGCCGCACGTGAGCGAATGAGCAAGAAAGCCATCGAAGGCGCACCGCTCGTAGTGGACGGCACGCTGTACATTGAAGACGTGAAAGGACACATCGGCGCCTATCGGGCCCGTCAATAGCTCGGCGTTCCTCACGCCGCGCCTTGCGCGACGCATCGCCGAGCGCCCATATCGATACCCTTTTCGTCGGGTTCATCTGACGAAAAGGGTTTTCTGCTTCGGAGCCACGCAATGCTTCCCGTAGTTGCCCTTGTGGGGCGCCCCAACGTCGGCAAGTCGACGTTATTCAACGTACTGACGCGCACGCGAGATGCCCTGGTCCACGACCTGCCCGGCGTAACGCGTGATCGTCACTACGGCATCTGTCGCCTCGCATCCGCTCCGTTCGTGATCGTCGATACCGGCGGACTGATGGACAACGCACAGGGCCTCGACAGCCATACCGTGCGCCAAGCCGAATTTGCGATCGACGAAGCGGACGTGGTTCTGCTGACCGTCGATGCACGCGATGGCCTGCTGCCGACCGACCGCACGATCCTCGATCGGCTTCGTCGTGCTTCCAAGCCGATGCTGCTCCTTGTCAACAAGGTCGACGGCCTCGACGAGTACACCGCGCTGGCCGAGTTTGCCGCGCTTGGAGTTCCCTCGGCGCTACCCATGTCGGCTGCGCACGGTCGCGGCACGACGCCATTGCTTGCTGCGCTGGAAACCCTGCTGCCGAAAGTCGAAGTCGATCCGCTCGAGGTGCGCCCGGATGAAGGTATCCGCGTTGCAATCGTCGGTCGCCCGAATGCGGGCAAGTCGACCCTCGTCAATCGTCTGCTCGGCGAAGAGCGCGTGATTACTTCCGAAGTAGCCGGCACCACACGTGATTCAATTCGCGTGGTGCTGGAACGCGATGGCAAGCGCTACACCTTGATCGATACTGCCGGCATCCGCAGACGCGCACGCGTCGAGGATGCACTGGAGAAATTCAGTGTGATCAAGGCGCTGCAATCGGTCGACGCCGCGCACGTCACGGTGCTGATGCTCGATGCACGCGAAGGCGTTGCTGACCAGGACACCGCCTTGATCGGTCATGTGCTGGAGTCGGGTCGTGCGCTCGTGCTCGCGGTGAACAAGTGGGACGACATGGACAAGTACAGCCGCGAGCAATGCATCGCGTCGCTGTCGCGCAAGCTCGAGTTCGCCACATGGGCTCGCCAGGTATTCATCTCCGCGCTTCATGGCAGCGGCATCGGCGAATTGATGAAAGCGGTCGACCGCGCCTATGCGTCGGCCAATCACAAATTTACTTCATCCGAGCTCACGCGCGCGGTCGAGGCAGCTTACACGGCGTACCAGCCGCCGCTCGCGCGCGGCCATACACCCAAGTTGAAATACGCGCATCCGGGTGGGGCGAATCCGCCAACCATCATCATCCACGGCGCTCGTACCAAACATATCGCCGAAAGCTACCGACGCTACCTCGAGAACTTCTTCCGCAAGCGCTACCGTCTCGAAGGCACGCCAATCCGCGTCGAATTTCGCGACAGCGAGAATCCGTTTGCCGGCAAACGCAATGTGCTGACCGAGAGTCAGGAGCGCCGGCGCACGAAAATGATTCGCAAAGCCAAGAAAGACAAGCGCTGAAAGACAATCGCTGCAGGACCGACGTCGAAAACCAGGTACTGAAGAGACGAGTTGATGGCAGCGACGTCGATCACGATCGCAATCCTTGCCGGTGGTGCTGCTTCGCGTCTCGACGGCCGCGACAAGGGGCTTGAACTGCTCCATGGACGTCCGTTGATCGCATGGGAAATCGAAGCGATCGAAAGAATGGGCTTTGTCGGTCAAGACAGCGTGATGATCGTTGCCAATCGTCATATGGATGAATATTCGCGCCATGCGACGACGATCCGCGACGACACGCCAGGTTTTCGCGGGCCGCTCGCTGGTATCGCCAGCGCGCTGAAATTCTGCACGACGTCCTGGTTGATGACTGTGCCCGTCGATTGCCCGCGGCCTCCACTCGATCTCGCCGCCCGACTGTTTCAGGCAGCGCAGGGAAATACGGCGGATGCCTTCGTTGCGCACGATGGCGAACGGCGCCAACCGCTGTTCGCGATCTATCGGCGCGAACTTGCCACCTCCGCCGCGAACGCCGTTGCAGTCGGGCAGGGCGTCTGGTCCTGGCAAGACGCCGTTGCAGCACGCGAGCTTGATTTCTCCGACTGTCGTCGGCAGTTTCTCAATCTCAACACGTACGAGGAATTTGCAGCCTATGTCGACCGCGATGAAGCTTGAGTTCGCGACGTACCTCTCGGTCGATGAAGCGCGATCCCGCGTTTGTGCACTCGGTTCACAAAAACGCATGGATTCCGAGCTGGTCGATCTCGAGGACGCCCTCGGTCGCGTCCTCGCCGCAGACCTGATGGCACCGCACGACCTGCCACCCTTCGCAAATTCGGCAATGGACGGCTACGCGTTGCGAGGTAGCGAAATTCATTCTGACGGAGAATCCCGCTTCCATGTAGCCGGCGCGATACTCGCGGGGGCGCCCTCCGCGCCGGTCTTCGCAGCGGACGAATGCGTGCGCATCACGACGGGTGCTCCACTGCCGTCCGGCGCGGATACCGTCGTGATCAAGGAGAACGTGCGTATCGAGGGCAATCACATCGTCGTTCGCGCAGATGAGCGCGCTGGTTCCAATGTGCGGCCAGCTGGCGAGGACTACCGCCTTGGCGACATCGCGATCCGTGCGGGCGGATCTCTGGGGCCAGCGCACTTGGGCGTGCTCGCGGCATGCGGGCACACACAGGCAAAGGTCGCACGGCGGCCACGTGTCGCCTTGTTCGTGACGGGCGACGAACTCGTGCCGCCGGACCAGACGCTTGGATACGGCCAGATCCACGACAGCAATCGCTATACCGTCGGCGCCATGCTGCAGGAGCTCGGGATCGAGCCTGAGCCTGTTGCGCACGTGCGCGATGATCCGGATGCACTGCGCGTCGCATTGCGCGAAGCGGCCGACCGTTGCGATGTGGTTATCAGCAGTGGTGGCGTATCGGCAGGTGAGGCAGATTTTCTGCCGGGCGTTGTCGCTGAACTTGGCTTGATCCATTTCTGGAAAGTACGCATGAGGCCAGGCATGCCGTTGCTCTGCGGCGAGATCGATGGCGCACTTGTGTTTGCGTTACCGGGCAATCCTGTGTCGACGATTGCGACGTTCATCGCGCTGGTGAAGCCTGCGCTACTCGCAATGCAAGGTGTAGATGCCGCTGGATTGCGTACATGGAAAGCGCGACTGGAAACGCCGATCCTCAAGAAACACGATCGCTGCGAATTCCTGCGCGCGAGGATCGAGGCGCGCGACGATGGTGCCTGGTGGGTGGCACCATTGAAGAAGCAGGGCTCGGGCATGTTGCGCGGAGTTGTCGACGCGGATGTGCTGATCGTCGTGCCGGAAGAAGTCCGAGAACTCGCTGCGGGCGCCGTTGTGGAAATCCTGCGATTGCCCAACCTATTCTAAGCGCATGAAGATTCGATCCGTGCATGAGTCAATTGCTGGTAATGCGATTGGCGAAATCGAACCCGCCGAAGCGCTCGTTCGTCAGCGCGCTGGTGCGCTTTTGATCGATGTGCGTGAAGACGATGAACGCGCGGCCGGTATCGCGGCAGGAGCGGTCGGTCTTCCGCGTGGTCTGATCGAGCAACGCATCAACGCAATTGCACCGGATAGACAACAAGAAATTCTTGCCATTTGCGGCAGCGGAAAGCGTTCTCTGCTTGCAATCGCGACACTTCGTCAACTCGGCTACACGCGCTGCGTTTCCGTGAGCGGCGGCTTTGCACGCTGGCGGGCTGAAGGTCTCGCTGTGGAAGCGTGCACCCTCGATGCCGATTCAGCGGAACGCTATGCACGCCATCTGGTGCTGCCCGAAGTGGGTGTCGCTGGGCAGAATCGTCTGGCTGCTGCTCGCGTTGTATTGATCGGCGCGGGAGGGCTCGGGTCGCCGGCGGCCTTATACCTCGCGGCTGCCGGTGTGGGCTCGTTGACGATCATCGATGACGACCATGTAGAACGATCCAATCTGCAACGCCAGATCCTTCACGCGGATGCGCGCGTCGGCATGCCAAAGACCGAATCCGCGCGTATTGCGCTGATCGCATTGAATCCTTCGGTGCATGTCGACATCGTTACCGCACGTGTCAATGCGGCCAATGTCGAAACGCTGCTGCGCGGCCACGATCTCGTAATCGACGGTGCCGATAATTTCCCTACGCGCTATCTGCTCAACGCAGCGTGCCTGCAGCTTCGCTTGCCCCTGGTTTACGGCGCGGTGCATCGCTTCAGCGGGCAAGCGAGCGTGTTCGATTCGCGCCGAGAGGATTCGCCGTGCTATCGCTGCCTGTTTCCCGATCCGCCATCGGCTGCGGAAGCGCCAAATTGCAGCGAAGCGGGTGTGCTTGGCGTGTTGCCGGGGATCATTGGACTGTTTCAGGCGAACGAGGCGCTAAAGCTGCTGCTTGGTATCGGCGCGCCCCTGGTTGGCCGACTGCTGTGTTACGACGCGCTGGCAGGCACTTCGCGCGAATTACGCTTGCCGCGCGATCCGGAGTGCCCAGGATGCGGAGCTGACGTACAATTTTCTGGCTACGAGGATGTTGCGCAGATCTGCGCATCAGGTTGAAAGTATGGTAGCTAGAGCACGTCGCACACGGTAAATTTCTCACAGAGATAGAAATCTGTGGGAGCCCCTTTAGCCATGATGCTTCTGCCGCTCAGCCTCGAACGCAGCTAGTTGTTCTGGTGTTGCTTCGGGTTGGTGCTTCGCTTTCCATGCCGCAAATGCTTCGCCGTAGATGTGTTCGCGCGCCGCGTCCTTTTCCATCAGCATGCCGCGAGCATGCGCCGCTTCGCGATACCAGTCGGCCAGGCAATTGCGACAGAAGCCCCCGGTGATCATCAGGTCGATGTTCTGCACATCCGAGCGCGTGCGCAGATGTTCGAGCAGGCGGCGGAACGCGGCGGCTTCCAGTTCGGTGTTGAGGTCGGTCATGCGGCGCTCCTCGCGGGCGGCAAGCCATCGCACAAAGGTTTGAGCGCGGTGACGCCGACATGGGATAATGCCCGTTTACCGCTGGAATCCCAATGACTGCGCGACTCCTCGACGGCCGCCGCATCGCTGATGAAGTGCTCGACAGCGTAGCTGCACGCGTCAAAGCGCGCGTCGCCGCCGGTAAACGCGTGCCAGGGCTCGCGGTTGTGCTGGTCGGTGTCGACCCCGCTTCCGCGGTTTACGTACGCAACAAGCGGCGCTCGTGCAAGCACGTTGGTTTTCGTTCGCTCGATTTCGACCTGCCCGCAACGACCAGCGAAGCCGACCTCGTTGCCCTGATCGATCGACTCAATGCGAATCCTGAGGTGCACGGCATCCTGTTGCAGTTGCCATTGCCACCTGGAATCAATGCGACCGCGCTGATCGACCGCATCGATGCCAGGAAGGACGTTGATGGTTTCCAGGCCGAGAACGTCGGCCGCCTCGCACTGCGCCAGCGTGGCCTGCGACCCTGCACGCCGAAAGGTGTGATGACCCTGCTTGCACACACCGACCGACCCGTGCGCGGGCGCAAGGCAGTTGTCGTCGGTGTATCCAACCATGTCGGACGACCGTTGATCCTTGAATTGCTGCTCGCGGGCTGCACCACCACGGGTTGCCACAAGTTCACGGCAAGCCTGGAACAGGAGGTCAGGCAGGGCGACATCGTCGTCGTCGCTGCGGGTAAACCCGACCTGATCAAGGGCGACTGGATAAAGCCGGGGGCGGTCGTGATCGATGTCGGCATCAATCGGCTCGAAGACGGCCGCCTCGTCGGCGACGTCGAGTTCGCACCGGCGGCAGAACGCGCATCATGGATCACGCCAGTTCCCGGTGGCGTCGGTCCAATGACAGTCGCAACGCTGATTGAAAACACGCTGGAAGCCGCTGAAACATTTTTCGATTGAACTCAAGCAAGGTTGTCGCGCGCATCGCGCTCCCTGCGTTGGTTCAATCACCGAATATTCTGATTCACCGAGACCGATATGTACCCATTCAAAGCAACCCGGATATTCACGCTCGCAGCGTGCATCGCTTCACTTGGCTTGAGCGGCTGCGCGGGTGTCGTCAATCGAGCGACGCAAAGCCTCGCCGACGATCTGAGCGCCGGCATCCTCGATCAGGATGATCTTGCCACCGCACGTGAAGGCGTGCCGGCCTGGCTGTTGCTGGTCGATGGCCTGATCCAGGGTTCGCCGCAGAATGCGAATCTGCTGAGCGCCGGTTCGCGCCTGTACGACTCGTATGCCAATGCATTTGTCGACGATCCGCAGCGCGCCAAACGCCTGACGGCGCGCAGCCTCGGCTACGCCCGGCGTGCCACGTGCATCAAGCTCCCGGCCTTGTGCGCTCAGCTCGATGCGCCGTTCGAATCCTTCCAGACCGAGGTCGCGAAGGTCGGCGTGAAGGATACGGCCATGCTCTATCAGCTGGCTTCCTCGTGGGCTGGCAATCTGCAATCCAATCGCGACGACTGGAAGGCCATTGCCGAACTGCCGAAAATTCAGGTGCTGGCCGAACGCGTGGTAGCACTCGATCCGAGTTACGCGAAGGGCGAGCCTTACATGATCCTCGGTGTGCTCGCGACGCTTCGGCCCGCTTCGCTTGGCGGCAAGCCGGAGGAGGGCAAGGCCGATTTCGAGAAGGCTCTTGCATTGTCGAACGGCAACAACCAGATGGTGCGAGTGCTTTACGCGGAGCACTATGCGCGCTTGGTGTTCAATCAGGAATTGCACGACAAGCTGTTGAACGAAGCGATCGCGGCAGATCCGCATTCGCCGGGCCTGACCTTGATCAATACGGTCGCGCAGGTGCGCGCACGCAAGCTGCTGGAGTCGGGCAAGGATTATTTCTAGTCGTAGTCCCGCGTTACGGGTCGCGACTCACTATCGCTGAATCAAGAATCCGGAATGACATAATGAATATCCTGAGCAAGAGTCTGCTGTTTCTGGCAATCGGTTTTGCATCCGCTGCAGTCGATGCCGCCACGATCAAGATTGCGACCGTCGCGCCAGACGGCACCGCCTGGATGCGCGAGATGCGTGCCGCAGGCGAAGCGATCAAGACCAAGACGGACGGGCGCGTCGAGGTCAAGTTCTATCCCGGCGGCGTAATGGGCGACGACGCCACCGTGCTGCGCAAGATCAAGATCGGACAATTGCAGGGTGGCGCATTCACCGGCGGCGAAGCGGCCGTCATCACGAAGGATGCGCAGGTCTACAGTTTGCCGTTTCATTTCCGCAGCGAAGAAGAGATCGACCAGGTCCGTGTGAAGCTCGATCCCTTGTTGAAACAGCAGTTCGAGAAAGCAGGATTTGAGCTGGTCGGCGTCAGCGGTGGCGGATTTGCCTACCTGATGAGCACGCGTGATCTGAAGACACGCGACGATCTCAAAGCCGCAAAGGTCTGGGTACCACAAGGCGACAAGGTAGCCGAACTTGCGTTCAAGACGAGTGGCGTGACGCCGATTCCGCTGCCGTTGTCGGATGTCTACACCAGCATGCAGACCGGCCTGATCGATACGGCCGCGAACACGCCTTCCGGTGCCATTGCATTCCAATGGCATACCAAGCTCAAGTACATGGTCGACTTGCCGTTGACGTACGTCGTCGGTGAACTGGTCATCGACAAGAAGGCAACCGACGCGCTCAGCGCGGAAGATCGCAAGACCGTCGATGCGGAATTCGGCGCGGGGTTCGCGCGACTCGAGAAAACCAATCGCAGCGACAATACATCCGCTCGCGCAGCGTTGAAGCAGCAGGGCATGAGCATCACCGCGCCGGATGCAGCGAACCTCAAAAGCTGGGAATCGATCGGCACCGATGTGTTCAAGCAGTTGTCCGATCAGGGCGCGCTTTCTCCGGAAATGTTCACCGCTCTCAATAAGGCGCTCGCCGACGTCCGTGGCGGCAAGAAATGAGCGAGGACGGCATTGGTGCCGCTCGCTGGCTGGAGCGCATCGAAACCGGCTTGATCGCGTTGCTCGTGCTGGCGATGGTGGTTCTCGCCAGCGCGCAGATCGTGCTGCGAGATTTCTTCGAAAGCGGCCTCGCCTGGGCCGATCCGTTGCTGCGCGCAATGGTGCTGTGGGCAGCGATGCTCGGCGCGCTAGCCGCAGCGCGTGATGACAAGCATATCGGCATCGATTTCGTTGCGCATTTCGTGCACGGACGCACGCGACGTGTCCTTCGTGCGGTCAGTCTGCTGTTCGCAACCGGGATCGCGGCGGCAATGGCGTGGTACGGCGTTGGCCTCGTGCAACTCGACTACGCCGGTACGAATGCGATCGCCGGCATTCCCGGTTGGTGCATCGAAGCGATCATTCCGGTGGGCTTCGCGCTGATTGCCCTTCGTTTGGCCGTTCGGGCGTTCCAGCCACCGCGCAGTGACGCGCCGGCACTGGCGCCGGAGTTGCCGTGATCCTGTTGCTCGTTTTCGTCCTGATCGTCTTCGCTGCAATCGGCGCGCCGTTGTTCGCCCTCATCGCAGCAGTTGCGCTGCTGGGATTCCACGCGGCCGGACAGGATGGCGTTGCCGTCGCCGTCGAGTTTTATCGGCTCGCCGACATGCCGGCGTTGATCGCGATACCGCTGTTTACGCTGGCGGGTTTTCTGCTCGCTGAGAGTCAGGCGCCACAGCGCCTGGTGCGCGTCACCAATGCGATGCTTGGCTGGCTACCCGGCGGCCTCGCGATCGTCGCCGTGCTTGCCTGTGCGATGTTCACTGCGTTCACCGGCGCTACTGGCGTGACGATCGTAGCGCTGGGCGCCGTGTTGTATCCGTCATTGCTGGAACAGAAATACGGCGAGAAGTTTTCGCTCGGTCTCCTCACCGCATCCGGCAGCCTCGGTTTGATCCTGGTGCCGTCGATGCCACTGATTCTGTATGGCGTCGTCGCGCAGCAGTTCCACACTACGCCGCCCGTCACGATTGATGCGCTTTTCAAGGCTGGCATCCTGCCGTGTCTGTTGATGGTGACTCTGCTTTCGATCTACAGCATCTGGCACGCGCGGCGCGTCGGTGTCACTCGTACCCCCGTAAGCAGCAAGGAGTTGCGTGCGGCGCTCATTGGAGCGGCATGGGAACTGCCGCTGCCGTTCGTGATCCTTGGCGGCATCTACTCTGGAAAGCTCGCTGCATCCGAAGCTGCCGCTGCGACCGCGCTCTACGTATTGATCGTGACAGTCTTCGTTCGACGCGAGATTCCCTTCTCGAAATTGCCGAAGGTCGCGCGCGAAGCGATGTTGCTGGTCGGCGCGATCCTCGTCATCCTCGGCTTCTCGCTCGCATTGACCAACTGGCTCATCGACGCCGAAGTGCCGGAAAAACTTTTCAGCGCGATCCAGAGCAGCATCACCAGCAAGGCCACCTTCCTGCTGATACTCAACGCGTTCCTGCTTGTGTTCGGCATGCTGCTCGAAGGCTTTCCGGCGATCATCATCCTGGTGCCGCTGGTACTGCCCGTCGCGCTGCATTACGACGTCGATCCGGTGCATCTGGGCATTCTGTTTCTTGCCAACCTGCAGCTCGGCATTTTCCTGCCACCGGTCGGCATGAACCTGTTCATCGCGAGCATGCGCTTCAACAAACCCGTGTTGACCCTCGTGCGTGCGAGTGTTCCGTTTTTCCTCATCCTGCTCGCCGCGGTACTCGTGATCACCTACTGGCCGGCGTTGTCGCTGGCGCTGGTGCGCTGACGTCGCGCATGGAGAAGGCCGAACCGCTCGACCTGCTGCATCTGGACGACGACGTAGTGGCGGTGAACAAACCCGCCGGCATCGCCGTGCATCGCAGTCATCTCGTCGGTGCCGATGAGGACTACCTGATGGATCGCCTGCGCCTGCAGGTCGATGGGCGATTGCATGCTGTGCATCGCCTCGATCGCGCAACCAGCGGCGTGCTTCTGGTCGCACGATCGAAAGAAATGGCGGCTGAGCTCGGACGCCAGATGATGGCGCGTACGGTCGAGAAGACATATCTCGCCGTGGTTCGCGGTTGGCCTGCGGAGGAGGGTGAGATCGACTATCCCTTGTCGGGTTCCAGTCTGCGCGGCGAAGCGAAACCCGCGCTGACGCGCTGGCGTCGACTCGCCACGATCGAGGTGCCCATCGCGCAAGGTCGCTACGAGCAGCAGCGTTATGCCTTGCTGGAAGTCAGCCCGCAAACCGGTCGCTACCGGCAGATCAGGCGCCATTTTCACCACCTTTCGCACCATCTGCTCGGCGATACCAGCCACGGCCGCGGCGATCACAATCGGCTGATCCGTCAACACTACGGCGTGCACCGGTTGCTGCTGCATGCATCGCGACTGCGTGTGCTGCATCCTGCGACACAGCAGGCGCTGGAGTTGCAGGCGCCGCTGGATCGCGCGTGGTTGCGCTTGCTCGAAGCATTTCAGTGGATTCAATTTTGCTGCGTGGGAAAGGATTCTGCGGGGATGGCGCTCGCCAATGACACCATCCCCACCCAACCCTCCCCTTGAAGGGGAGGGCTTCAAGGCAGCACGCTCAAGTCCTCCCTTTCAAGGGGAGGATTTAGGTAGGGATGGTGTTCAACGCAAAACAAGCATCGCAGCTGAAGCCGCTTGGTCAATACAGCTCACGGCGCTGGCTAGGAGGCCGTCGAGTCTGTAAAATAGGGCATGCGCATACTCTCCGAAGCCCTCACCTTCGACGACGTCCTGCTGGTTCCGGCCCATTCGGCCGTGCTGCCCCGCGATGTCTCCCTTGGCACCCGCCTTACCCGCAACATCCGCCTGAACCTGCCGATCATTTCGGCGGCGATGGACACCGTGACCGAGGCACGCCTCGCGATAACGATGGCCCAATGTGGCGGCATGGGCATCATCCACAAAAACATGACGATTGAACGCCAGGTCGCCGAAGTGCGCCTGGTGAAGAAGTTCGAAGCGGGTGTGATCCGCGACCCGATCACCGTCACTCCGCAGACGTCAATTCGTGATGTGATCCAGCTCACGCGTCACCACAACATTTCCGGTGTCCCTGTCGTCGACGGCGAGCTGCTCGTCGGCATTGTCACCAATCGTGATCTGCGCTTCGAGAAGAAGCCCGAAGATCCGGTCAAGAACATCATGACGCGCAAGGAGCGTCTGGTCACGGTGCAGGAAGGCGCTGCCGAAGACGAGGTGCTCGCGTTGCTGCACAAGTATCGTATCGAGAAAGTGCTGGTCGTCGATGATGCGTTCCGCCTGCGCGGATTGATCACCGTCAAGGACATTCAGAAGGCGCGCGACAATCCGAATGCGTGCAAGGATGACCACGAACGTCTGCGCGTCGGTGCCGCGGTCGGTGTTGCCGGCGATACCGAACAACGTGTAGCCGCGCTCGTCGAGGCGGGTGTCGATGCACTTATCGTCGATACGGCGCACGGGCATTCGCAAGGCGTGATCGATCGCATACGCTGGGTGCGCAAACAGTTCCCGAAGATATCGCTGATCGCTGGGAACATCGTCACCGGTGACGCCGCGCGTGCACTCGTCGACGCAGGTGTCGATGCGGTGAAGGTCGGCGTCGGCCCCGGATCCATCTGCACCACGCGCATAGTTGCGGGTGTCGGTGTGCCACAGATTACTGCTATCGGCATGGTCGCAGGCGCACTCAAGGGCACTGACATTGGACTGATTGCCGACGGTGGCATCCGTTATTCAGGCGATATCGCCAAGGCGATTGCCGCCGGCGCGGACTGCGTGATGATCGGTGGCATGTTCGCAGGCACCGAAGAAGCGCCCGGCGAAGTCGAGCTGTATCAGGGCCGCTCTTACAAGAGCTACCGGGGCATGGGCTCGCTTGGCGCGATGGAGAATGGGTCGAAAGACCGTTATTTCCAGGACGACGAAGGCGACACCGACAAACTCGTCCCTGAAGGCATCGAAGGTCGCGTGCCGTATCGCGGACCGCTGCGCAGCATCGTCCACCAACTTTCTGGTGGGTTGCGCGCATCGATGGGTTACGTTGGCTGCGCCACCATCGACGACATGCGCACGAAACCGCAATTCGTTCGCATCACATCGGCCGGTGTGCGTGAATCGCATGTGCACGATGTGACGATCACGAAGGAAGCGCCGAACTATCGATTGGATTGAAGGCGGCGACTGAGCGTGGAAGCATCATCATCACCGGTCCGCGAATATTTTCGCACAGCGTTCCGCTGGCAGCGCGGCAGGCAACAGTCGGGCTACGACAAGATGCTGCTTTTGCAGGCCTTGTGGCCACTGCCATTTGACATCCATATCCTGCATTTTCCCGATGGTAGCCAGATCTTCCCGCACACCGACGCGATTGCCTTGGGGCAACACTATCGATGCAACATCGTTGTGAAGCGCGCCAAAGCCGGCGGCAATTTCATTTGTCATGCACCGATTTTTGCAACAAACCGTATCAAGATATTTCGTCCCGATGCATGTGACGCGTGTTGAGCGCGGGTCGCGATACGTGTTGAGCGTTGGCTGGGTGCTGCGGCGTAGTTCGCGCTGACAAAGAATCCATTGGTAAGAGTCCATGTCCGATATCCATACCGACAAGATCCTCATCCTCGACTTCGGCGCGCAATACACGCAGCTGATTGCGCGACGCATCCGCGAACTCGGCGTGTACTGCGAAATCTGGGCCTGGGATCACGATCCAAACCAGATCGCTGCGTTCGGCGCGAAAGGCATCATTCTCTCTGGCGGCCCCGAATCGACCACGCTGGCCGATGCGCCAAAAGCGCCGCAGGATGTGTTCGATTCTGGCCTGCCGATCCTTGGCATCTGCTACGGCATGCAGACATTGGCGGCGCAACTCGGCGGCGCGACGGAGTCTGCGGATGCGCGGGAGTTCGGTCACGCCCGCGTTGAAGTCGTCGCACATGACCGTCTGCTATCGGGGCTTACCGACCATGCGCCGGCGCAAGCGCTCGATGTCTGGATGAGCCACGGCGATCACGTCGCCGCAGCGCCTCCGGGGTTCGTCGTCACGGCGCGCACGGACCGGATTCCGGTCGCTGCGATGGCGAACGAGGACAAGCGCTGGTACGGCGTGCAGTTCCACCCGGAAGTCACGCACACCAAGCAGGGCAGTGCACTGCTCAAGCGTTTCGTGACCGAGATCTGTGGCTGCGCCATGTTGTGGACCGCCGCCAACATCATCGACGACCAGATCGCACGCGTGCGCGCGCAGGTCGGCAACGACCATGTTTTGCTCGGTTTGTCCGGCGGCGTCGATTCCTCCGTCGTGGCAGCGCTGCTACATCGCGCGATCGGCGATCGTCTTACGTGCGTGTTCGTCGATACCGGCCTGCTGCGCTGGCAGGAAGGCGACCAGGTGATGGCGATGTTCGCTGCCGAAGCAAAGAACGGCGGCATGGGTATCAAGGTGATCCGCGTCGACGCGGCCGACCGTTATTTCAGCGCGCTTGCAGGCGTCAGCGATCCGGAAGCGAAGCGCAAGATCATCGGCCGTCTATTCATCGAGATATTCGATGAAGAGTCGCACAAGCTCGATGGCGTGAAATGGCTCGCGCAGGGAACGATCTACCCGGACGTGATCGAGTCCGCCGGCAGCAAGACCGGCAACGCGCACGTGATCAAATCGCATCACAACGTCGGTGGCCTGCCCGAGCAGATGAAGCTCAAGCTGGTGGAACCGTTGCGCGAACTGTTCAAGGACGAAGTGCGGCGTATCGGCGTTGAACTCGGTTTGCCACGCGAGATGGTTTACCGGCATCCGTTCCCGGGGCCAGGCCTTGGCGTACGCATCCTCGGTGAGGTCAAGCGCGAATACGCGCAGATCCTTGCTCGCGCTGACGCGATATTCATCGAGGAACTGCGTAAAGCGGATCTCTACGACAGGACCAGCCAGGCATTTGCGGTGTTTCTGCCAGTCAAATCCGTCGGCGTAGTCGGAGATGCCCGCGCCTATGAATGGGTGGTCGCGCTGCGTGCGGTCGAGACCGTCGACTTCATGACTGCCCATTGGGCACACCTGCCATACGATTTCCTTGGAACCGTATCAAATAGAATAATCAATGAGATATCGAATATATCTCGTGTCGTTTATGACATAAGCGGCAAGCCGCCGGCGACGATCGAATGGGAGTAGCCGGGCTGGTTAACCTCTGCGGAATTGCGCCATGAGCCTTATGGCTACGGGCGTCAGCGAAGAACGCGATCGCCACTGGATGACCCGGGCGCTCGAACTGGCGCGCGAGTCCGAGCGCGACGGCGAAGTCCCTGTCGGAGCCGTCATCGTGCTGGATGAGGAGATGATCGGCGAGGGCCGCAACCGCATGATCGGCGCCAACGATCCCAGCGCGCATGCCGAGATCGATGCCCTGCGCGACGCCGGTCGCCGCGTCGGCAATTACCGTTTTCCGGGTGCGAGCCTTTACGTGACCCTGGAGCCATGCGTCATGTGCGCGGGCGCAATGATCCACGCACGCATCGGCCGCGTCGTCTTCGCAACGACCGACCCCAAGACCGGCGCAGCTGGCAGCGCGTTTGATCTTCTGCAGCATGAACGCCACAACCATCGTCTGGACGTACAG
>JBBRZD010000038.1:0-14964 GCA_038237055.1 Lysobacterales bacterium
AACGAGCTGATCGAGCGAGACGTCCTTGAGCAGATAGCCGCGCGCTCCGGCCTTGAGGCCCGCCAGCACGATCTGGTCGTCGTCAAACGTGGTCAGGATGATTGTCGGCGGCAGTTCGTTTTTTGCCGCCAGCGCGTTCAATACATCGAGCCCTGACATGCCTGGCATGCGCATGTCCAGCAGAACCACGTCCGGCTTTGTGCGCGGTATGGTCTCGACCGCCTGGATGCCGTCGCCAGCTTCGGCGATCACGCGGATCGAGTCGGACAGCTCCAGCAAGGAACGAATGCCCTGCCGGACCAGCGTCTGATCGTCAACCAGGCAAACCTGGATCATCCCGTCTTTGCTCATGCTCCATTCTCCAGAGGCAGCGAGGCATCCAACATGAAACCGTGCCCCTTGCTGGTAACGATATCGACTCGACCGCCGAATTGCGCGAGGCGCTCACGCATGCCGGCCAGCCCATTGCCTTGCTTGAATTGAGTGGCGCCCTGTCCGTCGTCGCGCGCATGAATGGTCATCTGCCGATCCTCATTGCGGTCGAAAGTGAGCCAGAGATTGCGCGCGCCGGCATGGCGCACGGTGTTGGTGATGATTTCCTGCGCGCAACGCAACATGACCTGTGCGCGCTTCGGATCGTCGACGCTGAAACGTGGCGGCAATTGGAGGTGAATCTCCAGCCCTGGAACGCCTTCCGTCAAGTTGTGCAATGCCTGGGTCAGGTCGATGCTGTCGCCTTCACGCAGTTGACTGACGACTTCGCGCACGTCGCTGAGCAGCAGCTTGGCAACCGACTGCGCCTGCAGCACGTGTTCCTGCGCCTGGCCCTGCACGAGATGACTGGCGACCTCCAGATTGAGGCTGAGCGCGGTCAAGTGATGGCCGACCAGGTCGTGCAGCTCGCGCGAGATGCGCATGCGCTCGGACAGGCGACTCGACTCGGCCAGCAGGGTTCGCGTCGCGCGCAACTCGGAGTTCAGTCGTCGCTGTTCCTCGCGCGCCTCCACCTGCTGCTTGGTCACCAACGCGGTGACGAATGCGAGCACGATGAAGCCGGAATAGAGACTCGACTGAAGGAACGCATCGCTCAGGCTGAACACCGGTTCGCGGATGATGGCAAACACCGGCACGAGCGAGAAATTCTGCAGGATCATCCAGGTGATGCCCACGCGCAGCGGCAGCAACCACGGCAGCACCACCGCGATCACGGCCAGCAGCAAAGCCGATATGCCGCTCTGACTGAACCAGCCGATCGCAACCGCCATGATGTTCAGCACCAACAGCAGAGCTATCTGCAATACGCGCCGCAATGGCGTGCGCCGGCGATCTCCGAGATCGTGGGTCAAGTACCAATAAACGATACCGAAGGCCACATAACAGACCAGCCAAAGGTGCGCATACGCCGGCGGCAGTTGCTTCTGCGCAAGATCATCGACCAGCGATTCATAGCGCAGGAACGGCGTCCCGACGCTGGCGTACTGGAACAGGCCGGCATAGCGGAGCAGCTGGATGTGATTGAAATGCGGCCATGACATGCGTCCATCATAGGCGCGCCACTCGGCGACGTAACCTGCCCGAAGTCACGATCGGCGTGCCCGGGCTTACTTCCTTTTAACGTCGCCGCCCCGCCGCCGCCATGACCGCGTCGCGGTCACGTGCGATAATCGCCACCGCGGGAGTCGTTCGGCGACCGCATCGCCTCGATCCCCAGCACGATCTTCGACGGAGCAAGACATGGCCCTAAGCATCCGCGACGTGCAGCCGCACGAACTGGACTCGGTGCTCGCCCTCAATAACGCCGCCGGTTCCACGATCCTGCCGCTGGACGCCGCCGCTTTGCGCGCGCTTTACGACGAAGCCAGCTACTTCCGTCTCGCGGAAATAGACGGCCACATCGCTGGATTCCTGCCGGCTATGCGCGAGTATGCAAACTACGGCAGCTCCAATTTTCTCTGGTTTCGCGAGCACTATCCCGCGTTCGCCTATATCGACCGCATTGTGATCGCGAAACCGTATCGCGGCCTGGGGCTCGGACGCCTGTTTTACGCAGACGTGAACAGCTATGCGGAAACGCACGTGCCCGAACTTGCCTGCGAAGTGTTCCTGGAACCACGCGACGACGTGTCGTTGTTGTTCCACGGCACCTGGGGTTTCCAGGAAGTCGGCCAGCAGACCATGCCCAGCAATGGCCGCCGCGTCGCATTGCTGGCGAAGACGCTGTGCAGTTTTCCTTTCGTCCGCGACACCTATCTGGGCGGCGCCGAGAGCAAACTGCCCAATCTTCCGTGGCTCAGCGAACGTCCGCGCGCGAACATGTCGATGTCGCCGCGCGCGACCCGCGCTGCAGGCGGCGCGTGACCATGGCGACAGCGCCGATCGCGACGCTCGAACCCGTCGCCGAGATCAAATTTGGCCAGGTCGGCATTGCCAATCTCAAGCTCAAACGCCTCGATCCAGATGGCCTCGCCGCGGAACTGCGCGACAAGGTGGAGAGTGCCGAAAAACTGTTCCTGCGCGCGCCGGTCGTGCTTGATCTGAGCCACTTGCCGGACCTGCCCGATATCGAAATCGTGCGCGACCTGCTCGCGCGAATCAGCAATTGCGGCATGCTGCCGGTCGGTCTTTCCTATGGCACCAGCGAGAACGATCAGCTCGCGCAGGCTTTGGGCATTCCGGTATTCGCAAAATTCCGCGCCGCCTACGAGCGCGCTGGCGAAGCAGCGATCGAGTCACCAATGCGTGCGACACCTGCGCCGCCTTCGCACGAACCTGCGCCGGTCGAGCCAAAGCCGGCAACAGGAAGCGGCGGCGCGGCAACAACGGGGCTGCTGCACGACAAACCGGTGCGTTCGGGACAGCAAGTCTATGCCCGCGGACGCGACCTGATCCTGACGACGCTGGTCGGCAATGGCGCCGAGGTCATCGCGGACGGTTCGATCCATATCTATGGCGCCTTGCGCGGACGCGCGCTCGCCGGCGCGCAGGGCGATGAAAGCGCGCGCATCTATTGTCAGGAATTCCATGCCGAGCTCGTCTCGATCGCAGGGCAATATCGAGTGTTCGAGGACATTCCGGAGGATCTGCGCGGAAAACCCGTGCAGGCTTGGCTGGAAGGCGACAAGTTGTTGTTAAAGAAACTGTGAATAGGAAATTGAAGATTGGGAATCGGAAAAGCAAGGCTGCGAGGCCTGCAGCTCCCGCTTTTCCAATTCCCGATTCCCTACTCTCCATTCCCGTTCCAAAGGAGCAATCCATTGACTGAAATCATCGTCGTCACCTCCGGCAAGGGCGGCGTCGGCAAGACCACGACCAGCGCATCGCTCGCGGTCGGTCTGGCCAGGCGCGGCAAGAAAGTCGCGGTCATCGACTTCGACGTCGGTCTGCGCAACCTCGACCTCATCATGGGTTGCGAGAGGCGCGTCGTGTACGACTTCGTCAACGTGATCCAGGGCGAATGCACCCTGAAGCAGGCGCTTATCAAGGACAAGCGCATCGACACGCTGTTCGTGCTCGCCGCCTCGCAGACGCGCGACAAGGATGCGTTGAGCAAGGAAGGCGTCGAACGCGTATTGAACGAATTGACCGAAGAAAATTTCGACTACGTGATCTGCGACTCGCCGGCCGGCATCGAGAAAGGCGCAAGTCTCGCGATGTACTTTGCCGACCGCGCCGTGGTCGTGGTGAATCCGGAAGTCTCCAGCGTACGCGACTCCGATCGCATCCTCGGCCTTCTTTCCAGCAAGACGCGCCGCGCCGAACTCGGGACCGGAGCAATCGAGCAGCACCTGCTCCTGACCCGCTACAACCCCGAACGCGTCGCCAACGGCGACATGATGGGCATCAACGACGTCAAGGAAATCCTCGGCATCGAGGTACTCGGTGTGATTCCAGAATCAACCGGCGTGCTCAGCGCATCAAACGCTGGCGTGCCGGTAATTCTCGATGAGAACTCCGATGCAGGTCAGGCGTATGGCGATGCGGTCGCGCGCCTCGCCGGTGAAACGCGACCGATGCGTTTCGTCGACCCGCCGAAGAAAGGCCTACTCGCGCGTCTATTCGGGAGCTGACCATGGGACTTTTCGATTTCCTGCGTTCGCGCCCGAAAAACACCGCCTCGCTCGCGACCGAACGCTTGCGCATCATCGTTGCGCAGGAGCGAGCTGCTGGCAGCCGCCCCGACTATCTGCCGCTGCTGCGCCGTGAATTGCTTGAGGTGATCCGCAAGTACGTGAACATCGATCCCGATGCTATCGAGATCCACGTCGAACGGGACGGCGATCAGGAAGTGCTGGAGCTTTCCGTGGCGCTGCCCGAAAAGCAGAGCAACAACGCAGCGGCCGCAGCTGCAGCGGCCGACAAGGACTGAAAACTGCATCGCAGGGCCCTGCTTTTTGGATGTCAGTGACGGATATCCGTGCCGAGGCGGCGAATCAGCCGTCGGCGGCGTGCGTATTGACGTTGGCGGATATCGATTTCGCCGAGGCGGATGCACTGCTCACGCGATACGGGCTCGCGCTCGCGCGTGTTGGCGATAGCGAACCGATCCCTGGCAGCTTCTGGGGCGAATCGGAAGCGGGCGTGATCGCGCACACCGTCTACGCCCGCATCGACACGCCGGTGCATTCGCTGCTGCACGAAGCCGGCCATCTGATCGTCGCTGCACCCGAACGACGCGCATCGATCCACACCAATGCGAGCGATTCCCAAGCCGAGGAAGATGCGACCTGCTACCTGCAGATCCTGCTCGCAGACGAACTCGGCGGCGTCGGCCGCGAGCGGCTGATGGCTGACATGGACACTTGGGGTTATACGTTCCGACTCGGCTCGACGCGCGCATGGTTCGAACGCGACGCTGAGGACGCGTGCGATTGGCTCGCGCAACGCGGCTTGCTTGGACGGGAAAGCAGCTGCTGAGTCGGACTTTGGACTGGGCTGGACTGTGCACCGCGACCCTGGCCGCGCTATCGGCGTAGTTCCCGCTTGGTATGCCAGTAACCGCGTCTCGCCGCTGCGAGGGTTATCGCCTATCCTTCGCTTACCGATTCCAACTTCCCTTCCCAACAACGGCCGATGCCATGCAACGCTGGATCAAACTCCCCGACGGTCGCTTTCTCGATGCCAATCGCATTGCCTATATCAGCAAGGTCGAAACCTATGCGCGCATGGACGAAGACGGCAATGATCTCGGCACCGGTTACTCCGTCAACATCGGCACGGATATTCCGCGCGACACGCACATCACGCTCACCGGCAGCAAGGACGAAGTTTCCGGCGCCTTGCGCGCGATTCTCGGCGGTGCAGCCGCGCCTCCGGTCGACGTCGTCTAGCGCCGCAGCAAGCGGCTCAAGCTGTGCTCTTGGCGCGCAACTCGCGCACTTCGATCCAGCGGTAGGTGCGCCACGCACCAAAGCCCAGCGCTGTTGAAACCAATGCGCCGAGCGCCAACGTGGACATGCGGCCAGACAGCAATGGCGAGATCAAACTGGCCATGACCGCGCTGATGACCAGGCTGATGAAAGCCTGCACCGACGACACGCCGCCGCGATGCTTCGGGAATCGATCAAGCAAAATCAGGGTCAAGGTCGGGAAGTTGATACCGATGCCTATTGCGTGCAGGCCAATCGGCAGCACCGACCACGGTAGTCGCGGCTCGGGAAGAGCCAGCGAGACTGCCAGGTTCAACGCTCCCGCACCGAGCATGATCGCGTAGCCGAGGCGCACGGTTGCTGCGGCTGTCAATCGACCCGCAACGCGACCCGATACGAATGCGCCAAGCATCATGCCGCTGATCGCTGGCACGAACAGCCATGCAAAATGCTGCGCATCGAGCTTGAGAAGGTTCAGCACCACCGCGGGAGCAGAGGCGATGTAGACCCATAGCGCGTTGAAGTTGAGAGACCCCGCCAACGCGAGCGGAAAGAACGCGCGGTCGCCGAAAATCATCCGATACGTCTTGCCGAGTTCGCGCATCGACAAAGCCATGCGGCGGTCGTGCGCATGCGTCTCCGGCAATAACGCAAAGCACGCGGCCCACAACGCCAGCGCGAAGGCGGCCAGCAGCCAGAAAATCATCGGCCAGCGCGCGAGACCGATGACCCAGCCACCGACGATCGGTGCGATCGCCGGCGCGATGCCGAAAATCATCGACACCGTCGACATCAATTTCTGTGCCTCGATGCCGTCGAAGCAATCGCGGATGATGGCGCGGCCAACGATCAGCCCCGCTCCCGCCGATATGCCCTGCAGCGCTCGAAATGCGAGCAACATGCCGATCGACCCGGAACACGCGCAACCGATCGACGCGAGCACGAACATGGCGACACCGGCAAGAATCACGCGACGACGGCCGAGCGCATCCGATAACGGACCATGCAGCAGCGACATCAGCGCATACGCGATCATGTAGACACTGATCGTCTGCTGCATCGCGAACGGACTCGCGTGCAAGTCCGACTCGATCGCCGGAAATGCCGGGAAGATCGTGTCGATCGAGAACGGGCCGAACATCGCGAGCGCGGCCAGCAACGGCGCGAGCAGACGTCGGCGAGGCGTGAGATTCGAAGTCATCGGCAAGGTGTCAGCGGGCCGCGCATGCTACACCGGCCGCGAGTCGCGTCCACAAGTCACCGCATCCAACAACAGTCGCTCAACGGTTTACTACGTCGGGAATCGACGCCGATTTTTTCTTGCAGCAGCAAAGCTGGGCTATGATGCCGACGTTTTCAAGGAGATGGCATTCTCCTCAAACCGCCACGAGGCTGATGATGCCTGACCTTCAGTTCCCGCAGATGGGAGCCGAGGCATCGTCCGTGAAACATCGCTGACCTGCCGCGTCTTTCACCTTCGGGCTCGATCAACCGAGCTGGGAGCGCCATGAATCTCGTTTCGTTTGTTGCCGTCGGCTTTGGCGCCTTTGCCGGTGCAGTGTTGCGCTGGCTACTCGGCATCGCATTGAATCCGATTTTGCCGACTCTGCCGCTCGGCACGCTGGCGGCAAACCTCGTTGGCGGCCTGTGCATGGGCCTCGCGATGGGCTTGTTCACGCACTACGAGGCGCTGCCGATCGCATGGCGCCTGGCGATCGTCACCGGCTTCCTTGGTGGACTCACGACGTTTTCCACCTTCTCGGCAGAAACCGTCACCTTGTTTCTGCGCCAGCAATACGCCTGGACCATCGCGATCATTGGCGCACATTTGCTGGGTTCGCTGCTGATGACCCTGCTTGGCATCACCTTGATACGCATGGTGTTGCGCGCATGATCCGGAGATGAAGATGAAAGGCTGCTCACTGCGTTTCTACGTACACGAGAACCAGCGGCATCGCGGCATGCTGCTGTACGAATGGCTGCTGGAACAAGCGAAACAGCGCGGCATTCACGGCGGATCGGCATTTCGTGCTATTGCGGGGTTCGGTCGTCACGGCGTTCTGCAGGAACAACAATTCTTCGAACTAGCCGGCAGCCTGACCGTTCTGGTGGAGTTCCTGGTTTCCGATAGCGACGCAGAAGCTTTGCTTTCGCTCGCAGGTGAAGATGGCGCAACGCTGTTCTACGCTCGCTTCCCAGCCGAGTTTGGCGTGACAAGGTCGGCAACCGCCGACCAGGAGCGCCCCACCTAGACTCGCCCGTCGGCGCATGTTTGCTCTCCGATGGCGAATTCGTTACGTATAGATGCACAACAGATCAGTGAGTATGCGTGGTGCTTGTTTCCTTTTCGACTTTCCACGCACCACCCTCGCGCAGCATCGCGACCGTGCTGCTCATCGCACTGCCTTCGCCATCCTTGCCGTCGTAGTCGAGCGTCGCGCTGTCGCCTTTGCTTTCGCCCTTGATGTATTTCGGCGCCAGCAACGCCTGGCTCTGGATGAAACCGAACATCATCTTGAATTGCGGGTCCGAGCGATGCGAGAGGAGTTCAGCGGAACGGCTCTTGGACATCGATTTTGCAAGCAGATCGATGTCTCCTTTCTTAAGGGCCGCGAGATACGCGATGTACGCCTTGCCTGCATCGCCACCGTTCGCCGGCAACGCCGTACCCGTCGCGGGTGCGGCAGGAAGGTCGAGCGCGAACGCGAGGTCGTAGTAGTGGCCGCTCTTCTTGTCGGCCTCGTCGTTCGTTCGGAAGCTGCCTTCCACGCGCTTGTCGTCGTTGTGCTTCAGCGTCAGCGTGTACCAGCCGCTGCCGCTCTGCGATCCGCTGGAACCGTCGGTACGGATATTGACGTTCTGCACCGAGCCGTCTGCATCAAGATTCAGATCAACGCGCGTCGCTCCACGCAATTGGGTATCGATCGCGTCGTCGCGATCGCTCGCGTCCTTCAACGCAGCGGTATCGATTACCTTGTCGGCAAATACGACGCGCGTAATCTGCTTGTTCTTCTCGAAGGGGTCTGGCGTGCGGTACGCATACGCACTTTTCAGGGTGATCGCCTTGCCTTCGTTGTAGAGGGTGCCGGAACCATCCGCGAGAGCGAGACCGGAAACGAGTGCAAGACCCAGAGGCAGACAACGCAGTGCAAGATGCATGGCCAATTTCCTTGTGATGGTGACCGATGGAATGCGGTTCGCAGCGCGATCAGTGATCAGTGAATTGCAGTTAGCGTGTACGCGACGCACGTCGGCGATTGATTCTCGACATTGCCTGTCACGATGACATAGTAGCTGCCGATCACCGCCGGTACAGTCACATGCTCAGGTACGCCGTTACCGTACTCATCCGATCCATCGACACATTGGTAGATGACATTGCCGGATCTTTGCTGGCACACCCAAAGCGACATGTCCGTCCAGGCCTGCGGCGACAACGTCACCGACCACGGTCGCAATGGCGGAGGCTTGTACCCCCGCCGCCATTGATTGACGCGGTACACGACGGCCGGCGCAGAGATCACGAACGCGCCGTTGTCCATTAACAGCGTCTGCCACGGCATCGCGCAGGAATCGAAGGTCGACGAACCGTTTGTGAGGGGCCACGGGTTGTCCCACGTCTGCGCATGGCTCGCCGTACCGATCACCAGGCCCGCGGCCAGCAGACCGCCCAACATTAGGATTCGCATTTCATACCTCCAGATTGCCTGGATGAAGAAGGAAGCGCCTGCACACCGCTGGACCGCTTCCAGCAGACACACCGTATCGGGCGTACGACGAGGGCGCCAATCAAACTTCTGGATGGATCCATGCCGCTGCGTTATCGCGATAAACTCAACTGATCGCGCGATAGCACAGCGTTATACTGGTGCCTGATCGAGGGGGACGGCCGCATGAGCACCCGCCTGTCATCGGTGCAAATCGAGTCATTCATGACCTTGGCCCGCGAGCTCAATTTCTCGCGTGCAGCCGAATTGCTGCATGTCAGCCAGCCGGCGCTGACCAAGCGCATCCAGAACCTCGAGGAGACGCTTGGGCAGGCCCTCTTCATGCGCCTGCGCGGCGGGCTGGAACTGACTGAATCCGGGCGCATCCTGCAGCGTCACGCGACCTCGGTCGAGCGTCAGGAAGAGGAACTGCTCGACAGTCTGGTCAGCGACTGCAACGGGATTTCCGGTTTTTTCCGCCTGGTTTCGTTTTCGTCGTGCCTGCGTTCGGTATTGGTGCCGGCGATCAGCGGCCTGCTGCGCTCGAATCCGCGCCTGTCCTGCCAGATCATCAAGGCCGAGGTGCATGAGCTGCAGGATCTGCTGATCGAAGGCAAAGTCGATTTCAGCGTCTCGTTGTCCGAGTGCGAGCGCATGGGCATCGAAAATGTACGTATCGGCGTCGAGCGCAATGTGCTGATCGAGTCGGCGCGCTACAGCGGGCGCGAGGATTGCTACGTCGATCGCGAGCCGCGCGACAACTTCACCGAACGCTTCTTCCTGATCCAGACCGGCGCGACCGTGCCGAAAATGCTGCGCGCGTACTTCGACGACATCTACGGCCTGCTCGACGCAGTGGCAGAGGGTGTCGGCCGCGCGGTGGTGCCGCTGCACCTGATCAAGCCCGAACACCAGGTGCGCCTCGTGCCCGGGTTCAAGCCCTATGAGGTTCCGGTGTTCCTGCATCACCACACGCAGCCCTACTACACCAAGTTGCACCGCGCCGTCATCGATACGCTGACGCAGGAATGCTCGCGACATTACGAAGCCTACCGCCAGCACGGCCACGGAGATGTCGCGGTCGCCGACGACGCCCTGATCGCGGCAAACCGCCGCCTGATGTCGAAGACGCACGCGACGCGTTCGTAAGCGCTCAGACTTTCGTCGCTGCGCACAGAGGTAATCTGGTCGCACGAATCGTGATTGCCACGAGCGCCGCGACTATCGAGCTGCATCGTCTTGCGTCAAAATGCCCGCCTTTACGCTGGCACCCGCCGGCGCTGCCGTTTTGTCGGACTCCATGAAAATCCAAGCCAATTACGAACAAATTCCTCTCAAGGACTACGCCGAGCGCGCCTATCTCGACTACTCGATGTACGTCGTACTCGAACGTGCCCTGCCCTTCGTCGGCGACGGCCTCAAGCCGGTGCAGCGGCGCATCATTTACGCGATGAGCGAATTGGGCCTGCTGGCCACGGCAAAGCCGCGCAAGTCTGCTCTGACGGTCGGCGAAGTGCTCGGCAAATACCATCCGCACGGCGACAGCGCGTGCTACGAAGCGATGGTGCTGATGACGCAGCCGTTCTCGTACCGATATCCGCTGATCGATGGTCAGGGTAACTTCGGTTCGACCGACGATCCGAAGTCGTTCGCTGCGATGCGTTACACCGAGGCGCGACTGACGCCGCTCGCGGCATTGCTGCTGGAGGAATTGGGCCAGGGCACGGTCGACTTCACGCCGAACTACGATGGCACGCAGCAGGAACCGTCGTGGCTGCCTGCACGCGTGCCGCATGTGCTGCTGAACGGCTCGACAGGAATTGCCGTCGGCATGGCGACCGATATCCCGCCGCACAATCTGCGCGAGATCGCGACTGCGTGCATCCGCCTGCTCGATGAACCCGACGCCAGCCTTGCCGACCTGCTGGAACACGTGAAGGGTCCGGATTTCCCGACCGCGGCCGAGATCATCACGCCGCGCAACGAACTCGCAGCGATGTACGCGAGCGGCAACGGATCCGTGCGCTGTCGCGGCATCTACATCAAGGAAGACGGCAATGCCGTGATCACGGCGCTGCCGTATCAGGTATCGCCGTCGAAGATCATCGAGCAGATCGCCGCGCAGATGCGCGCGAAGAAACTGCCGATGCTGGAAGACATACGCGACGAGTCTGACCACGAAAACCCGATCCGCATCGTGCTGATCCCGCGCTCAAATCGCGTCGATCTCGACGAGATGATGCAGCACCTCAACGCAACGACTGATCTCGAAAAGAGTTTCCGCATCAACCTCAACATGATCGGGCTCGACGGCAAACCGCAGGTCAAGAACCTGCGACAGATCCTCGTCGAGTGGCTGCGTTTCCGTCAGGACACGGTGACCAAGCGCCTGCAGTTCCGTCTCGCCAAGGTCGAGCGCCGCCTGCACATGCTCGAAGCCTTGCGCATCGCGTTCCTCAATCTCGACGAAGTGATTCGCATCGTCAGGACCGAGGATGAGCCCAAGCCTGTATTGATCGCGCGCTTCCGCTTGAGTGAAGAGCAAGCCGACTACATCCTCGAAACGCGCCTGCGCCAGCTCGCGCGACTCGAGGAAATGAAGATCAACACGGAGCGCGATGAATTGGAGGAGGAGCGCGCGCGTATCAACGTGATCCTCAATTCCAAGGCGCGCCTGAAGACCCTGATCAAGGACGAACTGAAGGACGACGCGAAGAAATACGGCGACGCGCGACGCTCGCCCCTGATCGAGCGCGCGGTCGCACAGGCGCTTGACGAAGCCGCGCTTGTCGCGAGCGAACCGGTCACCGTGGTGCTGTCGGCAAAAGGCTGGATACGCTCAGCGAAGGGACACGATGTCATCGCGGCCGAGCTCAATTATCGCGACGGCGACTCGTACCTCGCCGCCGCGCAAGGCCGCACCACGCAGCAAGTCGCGTTCATCGATTCAACCGGGCGCAGCTATTCGACGCCGGCGCACACGCTGCCGTCCGCGCGCGGCAACGGCGAGCCGCTCACGGGGCGATTCGCGCTGCCACCGGGCGCACGCTTCGACGCGGTCGCGATCGCTGACTCCGCAACCAAGCTCGTGCTCGCTTCGGATTTCGGCTACGGGTTCGTGACCCGCTTCGAAGCGCTGCTGGCGAACAAGAAGGCCGGCAAGCAGATCCTCAACATGGACGACGACGCGCACGTGATTGCGCCCGCGCTGGTGGCGGACTCCGCGCGTGATCGTCTCGTCGTCGTCACCAGCGTCGGACACCTCCTGATGTTCTCAGTGGCTGAACTTCCCGAACTCGACAAAGGCGGCAAGGGCAACAAGCTGATCGAGATCCCGAAGGCGAAACTCGCCTATGGCGAGCGCGTCGTCGGCGTCGCGGTCGTCGTCGAAGGAAAGGGGGAAGTGACCTTGTACGCCGGTCAGCGCAAGCTCACCCTGAAATGGACGGACCTGGTCGAATACGGCGGCAATCGCGCTACGCGCGGCTCGCTGTTGCCACGCGGCTTGCAGCGCGTGGAGCGGATAGAAACGACGAGCTGACGAGCAATCCTGCCGCCAATCAGTGAAATGTCATCGCAGCGCACCGCTGGTGCACTGCCGCGACGTGAATAGGACGCGACGAATTACGGCACGGGTGTGCAGCCGAGAGTCATGTCATCGACATCGTACGTCGATGTTCCGGTGGCGTACGACGAGTAGTGAAACTGGACCGTATGCGGCGCACCATCGGCATAGCTGCTGACATCGATGCTGCGCTGGCTGTACGCGTTCTCGGCGACAGCCGGCTCCGGGTAGTGCGCGATCTGGGCGCCATCCATCGTCACCTCGAACAAGGTGCTTCCACTACCCACAACGCGGATGCGCATCCAGAAATTGAGATAGCGCGGGTTGCCTGATGGAATGGTCACCGTCTGCGATAGCGTGGCTTCTTCGGTCTGGGCTGCGCCGACGGCACCGAACTCAGCCCAATACGTACCCGCGTGAGGCGAGGTGCCCGAACAAACCGAGATTGAACAAATCGGCGTGCCGTAAACGAAGGAGAAACTGCTCCAGGACGGATTGGTCAACGTGCCCGGATTGGTTGTTTCCAGACCCGGATCCTGCAGCAGTTGCAAGCATCCACCGGCGCTGATGACCTCAAGATCGGCGCTGGCTGAGTCCGCGTTGGGGCCGTGATTCGTTTGCAGCGCGCCCGCCGCGATCGTGTTGGTGTAAATCGCCACCGTCGCTGACGTGACCGACACCGTGATCGTGCAGGTCGAGATGGCAAGAACCCTGGCGCCCGCTTCGAGCGTCACGGACGTACCGCCCGCCGTTGCGCTCACGACCGCATTGGTGCAAGTGGTCTGCGCGTCCGAGGGTGTGGCGACGACAAGACCCGGCGGAAAATTGTCGACCAGATCGGAGCTCAGGATCGCCGCCGTTCTGCTGACCATGTTGTCGAGCGTGATCGTGAGGACGCTGTTGCTACCGGCCTGCACACTCGCAGGTGCGAACGTCTTGGATATCGTCGGCGCAGGGTATTCAAAACCGTCCGCAAATATCTCGTCAACAGCATCTGCATGGCTGTTGCCTGCGGCGAGGCACAACGCGGCCATGCCTGCTGCCACTTTGAAAACCGGACGCATCCCATGATCCCCTGATAACGAAGAGCGGCTGCCTTGACGCAGGGCTTGTCAATGCGCTGCGTCGAGCAAGTTTAGCAGGATGGCGGGAACAAGCCGTTCCGCCATTTTTTCAGGCGCATGAAAAGAAAACGCCTTGGCGCAGTTGCCGGCAATGCGGCAAGATCGCCGCTTCTTTCAAAGCGGAATTTCGTCGTGCTCCGAATTCTTGTGCGGACTCTTGGCACCGTGGTCCTGGTTCTGGCAATAGCGATCTGCGCATGCTGGGGCGCGTTGCACGGCAGTCTTCCTCGTTATGAAGGTCGGGTGATCGTTCCCGCGCTCGCCGACTCCGTAACGGTCGAACGCGACGCTCTCGGTGCCGCGACGATACGCGCAAAGAATCGCCACGATCTCAGCTGGGCGCTGGGTTACGTGCATGCGCAGGAGCGGTTCTTCGAGATGGATCTCCTGCGTCGACGTGCCGCGGGTGAACTGGCGGAATTGTTTGGTGCAGTCGCATTGCCCGTCGATCGCACCGCACGTGCTCATCGCATGCGCGCGCGCATGGAAGCGGCGATCGCGATCCTGCCGCCAAAGCAGCGTGACGCGATGGATGCGTATCGCGATGGCGTGAATGCCGGGCTCGCGGCGCTGTCGGTGCGACCGTTCGCCTACCTGCTGACACGCAGCACGCCGGCCCCTTGGCGCAGCGAGGACAGCTTGCTCGTCGTCGCCGCGATGGCATTCACCTTGAACGATTCGGAAAACAAGCGTGGGCTTGCGTTTTCGCAGATGCATGCGGCGTTGCCGGAATCCGCATTTCGCTTCCTCACAGCGAGCGGTGGCAGCTGGGACGCGCCAATTGCCGGCGCGCCACTGGACTGGCCTGCCGCGCCGACGCCAGACGAACTCGATCTGCATGCGCTGGACCCGCATCTGCTGCGCCACACCGATAGCGCGATCGAGCGCGTGCCCGGCAGCAACGGCTTCGCCGTGAGCGGAGCCCAAGCGGGCGGCGCGGCGCTGGTTGCGAACGACATGCATCTGGAATTGCGCGTACCCGGCCTCTGGTTTCGCACGCGTCTTGTTTATCCAAATCCGAGTCGTGCGGGCGAGATCACCGACGTTACCGGCGCGAGTCTCCCTGGCACACCGGCCATCGTGGTCGGCAGCAACGGCAAGGTCGCCTGGGGCTTCACCAACAGCTACATCGACACCGCCGACTGGGTGCGCGTACAGCGCGATCCAGCGGATCCGGGCCGATACCGCACCGCAGACGGCTG
>JBBRZD010000039.1:0-14919 GCA_038237055.1 Lysobacterales bacterium
AAAACCGGGGACGGTTCGACCACGTCGATCTATGTGCGTAGCAGTCGTCGTGAGGCGGACAAGTAGACGCGGACCTATTCGTCAGCGCTGAAATGCAGGTCGCCGGTGTCGGTGATGCAGCTCATGTGCATGCGGCGCAGTTGTTCGATGGTTTGCTTCGACGTGCGCTGCAATTTGGCGCGACCGAAGCGGGGTAATAGAGCAATCACGCGGTCCAGCAGACCCGTGTCGGATTCGACGGGTGCCGTCGCCGGTGTTGTCTGCACCATGCGCAGGTGTGGCACGCGGTGGGCGGGTGCAGCCGAATAGCCACCCACGTGCATGCGGCGCGCCCAATGCTCGACTTCTCGTTTGGCGTCAGCCAGCGAATCGAATAGTTCAAGCTGGCGCTGCGGCAGCGGGCGCTCCCACCAGGTCAGGGCAAACTTGCCGGACCAGGGGCCCGAAATGCCCGCGACCGCCTTGTCTCCGATCTGTGCGATGGAAACCAGACCGTCGTAGCGGGAGCGCCATACGAGGGCGGGTGACGGCGAGTTGTTTCCTGAGCCCACGCCACGGGAGTCGTGAACGACATCCGTCATCGCGAATCCATCGGTCGTGAGCAAGCAATTCATGGCTCACAGCCAAGCAAGCAGCGTGCCAGTCGCCGAGAGGCTTTCGGCGGTCATGCACGGGGTAAAAGTGCTTGGAAATGTCGAACTTTGGCACTTTTGGCCGTGCGCTTGTGGCGCTTTGCCGCTTCCGCCCTCCATCGCCTCGCCAGCGATTCGGCCCCCAGCGGCAGTCGGATCAGCTGAGCGTCACACCCACGACGATGACGCCCGAAACGCATCACGGCGCGTTGCAAGCGGGGTGGCGGCTGCGATGCAAGCGATGTCGATGAATGCCTGCAAGAAAATCCAGGGCTCCCCGGTCCCCTGACCGACACTGGGAGATCGACATGCGCGCCATCCTGTTCATCGCTGCGTTGCTGCTCCTGAGCTCAGCTTCTGCTGCCGATCGTGCCATTGCCTGGGAGGGTTTCGGTGCCGATGGCAAGGCGATCCATTTCGACCCTGATCATTTGCAGCGCCCAGCGATACTGCTGTTCTGGGCGACCTGGTGCCCGTATTGCAAGGCGCTGATGCCACACGTGCAGAAGGTCTACGACGAGGCCGGCACGGCGAATCTCGACGTATACGCGGTCGACATCAAGGACGATGGCGACCCGGTTGCCGAACTGCGTGAACGCGCGCAGACGTTCACGCTCGTTCGCGACGGCGACCTGATTGCCGATCAGTACGGTTTCAAGGGCACGCCCAGCCTGCTGCTCGTCGATGCCAAGGGCAACGTCATCTATCGCCGCGTGGGTGGCGACGCTCCGGAAAAAGTCGAGACGCTGCTGCGCGAGAAGCTCGCGTTGAAATCAGCGCCGGCGGAGAAGCATTGAACGCTCTTGCCGCCTTGGCCTTTGCTGTGGATCGTGTCCGCGCGGTGCATATAGATCCAGCATTGGCGTGGCGCGCTCGAACAGGCGGATGAAACGCTCGCCCTCCGCGTTCGGCAGCGACGCCCGTGCGGCATCGAACTCGATTGCGGCACCCGGTTTCAAACCGGCGTCTCCACTCGGATCGCGGTCTTCACCGAATTGGCGATGAAACAGCGCTCATGCGCGGCCTCGTGCAAGGCGGCGACTTCGCTGGCGTCGGCCGCGTGCGCTGACGCGAACTCGATTCGCGGACGCAACGCCACGTCGGTGATTGCTTGTCGGCCCGGTGCGATGCGCGCCATTGTGCCGACGGCTTCGTCCGTGTAGCGATCGACGACAAAACCCCGCTCGGCCGCTATCGAAAGGAACCACAGCATGTGGCAGCTGGAGATTGCCGCAACAAAGGCCTCCTCGGGATCGACGGCGCTCGCATCCGACCACGGCGACGGTACCACTTGGGGCGACGGCGAAGCGGCAATGATGCTGCCGCCATCGAAGCGCCATTCGTGTCGGCGTGAATACTCGCCCCTTGGCGAAGTTTGCGTCGGCTCGTTGCCAATGGATCGTTGCCGTGTGTGCGCTCATTGCATTCGTGTCTCAGTGGGGCTGTCGGAGCGAATCCTAACGCCGCAGGCCTGCCTTCACAGGAGCCACTTCCGGCGCTGCAACGGGAACCATGCGGGCGCGAATCGCTCCCACGAATTCTTCGCAGCGCGGTCGTTTCACGCGACCGTCATCGCAACGAGAACGGTCGTCGAACCATTCGCGAGGTAATGCCACGTTCGAACTCCGTCCCCAATGCGAATGTTGCGCCATGGATCGCGCGCCCATCACGCCCGAAGCGGTGATCTGCCCTTTGATGTCCGACGCCATGATCGACAGCCATCGCGGCTGAAGCTGCTCCCCTGATCGAATTATTGCGTCGCAGCCGCGCTGCCGCTGTAATGGCGAGCTATCCATCCCGCATCCAAGGAGTTCCGATGTCCGTTGTGCGCATGAGTGATCTTGATCTTTCCGGCCGCCGGGTTTTGATCCGCGAAGATCTGAACGTGCCGATCGACGGGGGCCGCATCACCTCCGAGACGCGCATCCTTGCTGCGCTGCCGACCATCAAGGTGGCGCTGGAGAAAGGCGCGGCGGTGATGGTCACCTCGCACTTGGGGCGTCCGAAGGAAGGTCACTGGACGGTCGAAGATTCGCTCGCGCCTGTAGCCAAGCGTCTGGGTGAACTGCTCGGGCGTGAGGTGCCGCTGATTCGCGACTGGATCGACGGTGTCGAGGTCAAACCGGGCCAGCTGGTATTGCTCGAAAATTGCCGCATGAATGTCGGCGAAGCCAAGGACGATGAAACCTTATCGAAGAAATATGCCGCACTGTGCGATGTGTATGTGATGGACGCGTTCGGCACCGCGCACCGCGCGCAGGCGTCGACGCATGGCGCGATTCGATTTGCGAAAATCGCAGCCGGCGGACCGCTGCTGATGGCCGAGCTCGATGCGCTCGCCAAAGCGCTCAACAAGCCGGCGCGGCCGTTGCTCGCGATCGTCGCCGGCTCCAAGGTATCGACCAAGCTGACTTTGCTCGAAACGCTCACGGCCAAGGTCGACCAGCTGATTGTCGGCGGCGGCATCGCGAATACCTTCATCGCCGCAGTTGGCCACAACGTCGGCAAGTCCCTTGTCGAGAGGGATCTTCTCGATACGGCGCGTAGGATCATGGCCGATGCAAAGGCGCGCGGCGCCGAAGTGCCGGTGCCGACCGACGTTGTTGTCGCGACCGCATTTGCAGCGGACGCGCGGGCGACGGTGAAAGCGGTCGATCAGGTTGCCGATGGCGACATGATCCTCGACATCGGCCCGGAGACCGCGAAGCGCTATGCGGATCTGATCGCAAAGGCCGGCACTGTGGTCTGGAACGGCCCGGTGGGTGTGTTCGAATTCGACGCGTTCGGCAAGGGCACCGAGACGCTCGCACAGGCGATCGCGGCGTCGAACGCTTTCTCGATTGCCGGTGGCGGCGACACGCTGGCTGCGATCGAGAAATACGGCATTGCCGACAAGATTTCGTACATTTCGACCGGCGGTGGCGCGTTCCTCGAATTCCTCGAAGGCAAGGAATTGCCTGCCGTGACTGCGTTGAAAGCACGCGCATGAGCTCGCGTGCGCACGAACTGGTGCTGTTCGACCTCGACGGAACCCTGATCGATTCGGAGCCAGGCATTACCGCGAGCATTGATTATGCGTTTGCGAAAGTCGGTGCGCAGCCGCCGGCACGCGATGTATTGCGCACTTGGATAGGCCCGCCGTTCTGGCAGACGTTTCCGAGCGTGCTCGGCGGCGATCACGCGCGCGTCGAGGCGGCGATCGATCACTACCGCGTGCGCTTCGAGGACGTCGGCTGGTCCGAACACGCGGTGTATCCGGGCATCGCCGAATTGATCGCAGCGCTCGCCGATGCGCAGCGTCCACTCGCGATCGTCACCACCAAGCCGCAACTACAGGCTCAGAAGATCATCGACAATCTTCCATTCGGTCGCGCATTCAAGCGCGTATACGGACCGGACATCAAGGGCCGTCACTGCGCGAAGGCCGAGATGATCGCGCAGGCGCTGACCGACTTCGGTGCGCAAGCGCGCGATACGACGATGATCGGCGATCGCCATTTCGATATCGAAGGCGCGCTTGCAAACGACGTGCGCGCCCTCGGTGTCGGCTGGGGATTTGGCAGTCACGATGAATTACTCACTGCCGGCGCGCATGCAATCGTTGCGGATCCGCCCCAATTGCTCGCGTTGCTGCAGTCCGCCTGATAGCACCCTTCGCCCCGGCGTTGCGCACGGGGCGAAGGACGCGAGTGTGAATCAGACCAGCGTGATCGTCACATCGACATTGCCGCGCGTCGCATGTGAATACGGGCAAATGTCTCGATGCGCGGTGTCGACGAGGTCCTGCGCAATCGCACGATCGATGCCGGGCAGGCTGACATCGAGCTGCACCTGAATGCCGAAGCCGGTCGGTTCGCGCGGGCCGATACCGACGTGCGCGGTGACGCTGGCGTCGGTGATCGCGATCTCGCGCTGGCGTGCGACGAAACGCACGGCACCTTCGAAGCAGCGTGCATAGCCGGCCGCGAACAACTGTTCGGGATTGCTGCCGGCGCCACCGGGGCCGCCCATTTCCTTGGGCACCTTGAGGTCGAAGTCGAGCACGTCGTCGCTGCTTTTGACGTGGCCGGCGCGGCCGCCCTTTGCAGTGGCTGTTGCGGTGTAGACGATCTTGCGGGGGTCATAGTGGACCTCCGCGGGGATTGGAAGAAATACAACCGGTCCATTGTAGTCACGACGCATGGAACCGGCGGCAACAAGGCGAGTGCCTCGCGTATGATCGGGCGGATACGACAGGAGAGTAGCCATGCCAGAGCAGCTGCGACGCACCAAGATCATTGCAACGCTCGGCCCCGCCAGCGACGGGCCAGGTGCGTTGAAGCAACTTCTGGCAGAAGGCGTCAACGTCGTGCGGCTCAATCTTTCGCACGGCACGCCCGATGATCACCGCGCGCGTGCCGCTGCGGTGCGTTTGGCAGCGGCGGAGCTTGGCAACGAGGTGGCCATATTGGCGGACCTGCAGGGTCCGAAAATCCGCATCGAGCGTTTCGCTAACGGTCCGATCCATTTGGAGCCCAACCAGCTTTTCACGCTCGACTGCCGCGCGGATGCTGCGGACGGCGATGTGACGCGTATCGGCGTCAGTTATCACGACCTCTGGCGTGACGTAAAACCTGCCGACGTGCTGCTGCTCGATGATGGTTTGATCGCGCTCGAAGTGATCGAAGTGGGCGACCAGACGATCCTGTGCAGCGTGCTGCTCGGCGGCAAGCTGTCCGATCGCAAGGGCATCAATCGTCAGGGCGGCGGACTGACGGTCGCAGCGCTGTCGGACAAGGATCGCAACGACATCAAGCTGGCGGCCCAACTTGGCGCGGATTTCCTCGCGGTGTCGTTCGTGAAGACCGCCGACGACATCGTGCAGGCGCGCCGCCTGCTGCACGAAGCCGGCGGCAGCGCAGCGCTCGTCGCCAAGATCGAACGCGCCGAAGCAATCGAGAACCTGACCGAGATCATCGATGCATCGGATGCGGTGATGGTCGCGCGCGGCGATCTCGGCGTTGAAATCGGCGATGCGGAATTACCGGGATTGCAGAAAAAAATCATCCGCGAGGCGCTGTTGCGCAGCCGTGTGGTGATCACCGCGACACAGATGATGCAGTCGATGGTCGAGTCGCCGATCCCGACGCGTGCGGAAGTACTCGACGTCGCCAATGCGGTCATCGATGGCACCGATGCGGTCATGCTGTCGCAGGAAACCGCCGCCGGCAAATATCCGGACAAGGCGGTCGCTGCGATGCGCCGCGTCTGCCTCGGTGCCGAGCGCCAGTTTGAGCCCACCGAAGACCTGCGTCGTGGCGGCGACCATCGCCTCGACCGCACGGATCAGGCAATCGCCCTGGCCGCGATGTTCCTTGCCGACCAGATCGGCGTGCGTGCGCTGGTCGCTCTGACCGAAAGCGGCGCCACCGCGCAGGCGCTGTCGCGTTATCGCTCTGCGGTGCCCATCTACGCGCTTTCGCGCAACGCGGCGTCGCGGCGGCGCATGCTGCTGTATCGCGATGTCTATCCAATTGATTTCGATGCGCAAGGTGTTGGACCGACGCAAGCCGCTCGCGACGCGATCCGCCATCTTTTCACGCTCGGCCATCTCACCGTCGACGATCGCGTGATCGTGACCAACGGCGATCACACCGGCCAGCTTGGCGGCACCAATACACTGAAGCTGCTCAAGGTCGGACAGGGTGGTGTGGCGGAAGGGCTGGGCGATTTGTAAACGGCACGCGAATCGTACCCCGATGGCACGAGGTGGCTGATTGAGGCATCCGGCCATTGTTTTCCGCTTGAAGGGTAAGCGGTGCTTTTGGTCGAGGCGCCGTAGAATGCAGCTGCGATCACGTGATCGCCGGATTTGAGGAATGCGTCATGCCGTGCCGTTACGTCGTTGTAGTTACGCTCGCCCTAGCTTGCTGCGGTAGCGCGATCGCCCAATCCGTCGTGCCGCCAAAGGTTGTCGCGCCGGAAAAGCTCGCGGGTTACTGGACGATGATCCATTCGTCGGTCGAGGCGGATGTCCCCAACATCGCCAAGCGCATCGATCAGCCGGGCTGCGCGACGGTTTCGTTCGTCGTCAGTGGCGACGGCAACACGAGCAGCATCAAGGTGCAGCGCGTGGTGCCGGAGGGCGATTTCCGGCAGATCGCGCAGAGCATGGCGAAGAACCTGCACTTCGAGCCAACGGTCTCCAATGCCGGTCGCAAGGCCGTGATGAGCTGGTTGATCTTCCCGTTCAACCTGCCGGCCGATCCAGCCGCACGTGCGGCCGTGATGCAGCCGTGCGCGATCGAGAAACTCGACGCCAAGACCTCCTGATCCATGAGCCAGCCCTGAGGGATGTGAGATCGCGGCTTTGAGTCACATCCAATCCACCGCATTCAACGTCTGCAGCCAGTGCCGTCTCGCGATGGATGCCGGTGCCGTTCGATGCACGCGGTGTGGCGGGGGGTTGACGCAATCGGATCCACGCGTCTTCATCGGCGAAAGCTTTGGCAAATACGAGCTGCAGGAAGTCATCGGCAGCGGCGGCATGGGTGTGGTGCTGAAGGCGCGTCATCGAACGCTCGATCATCACGTGGCCATCAAGCTGCTGCGTCCCGGCGCTGTCGATGCGCAGCTGCGCGAACGCTTCCTGCGCGAGGCGCGCCTGCTGGCCGGTCTGCACCATCCAAACATTGTTCTCATCCATGATTTCGACGTGTCCGAATGGGGCGTGCCCTACTACGTCATGGAGTATCTGCAGGGACACAGCCTCGCTGCCGAAATAGCGCAAAACCCGGAAGGTCTTGGCTGGGATCGGACCGCGACGATCCTGCAGGGTGTCGTCGACGGACTCGCTTTCGCTCATGCGCGCGGCATCGTCCATCGCGATCTCAAACCGGACAACATTTTCATCGCACAAGGCAATGGCGAGGAGCAGATCAAGCTGCTCGACTTCGGTATAGCCCGGTATCTCGAGGAAAATGATGACGACAGTGCACGTCTGACACAAGCGGGCTTTGTCGTCGGCACACCGCTGTATTTCGCGCCCGAACAGTTCTTCGGGTATCCCGTCACGCTGGCGACGGACCAGTTCGCGCTCGCGCTGATTGTCGCTGAAATGTTGCGCGGCAAGCCGTTGCGCAGTGGTCGCAGTTTCAGCGAGATTTCGTTCGAGGGACTCGCGCACTCTGCTACCGACATGTCCACACGATTGCCTGTCGGCATGTCCCAGACGGGCACGGCGGCGCTGGGGCGCGCACTCAAGGTCGATCCCGCGTCGCGCTTTCCCGACGTGATCGCATTCGCGCGTGCGCTTGGACTCGATCCGGCGAAACCGATACCGCGCAAGAAGGCTGTGCCGATTGCGCTGGCGGATACGCGCCCCGTCCCGTCGGCGAATCGCGCCAATGGCGAAGGCTCTGCTGTAGCGACGCGTTTGCGCGCGTTACGCACGCGCAAACCGGCGCTCATGGCGCTCGCCGCACTCGTCGTGCTTTTGGCGATTGGATGGACGCAGCGCGAGCGCCTGTTTCCGCGCGCGAGTGTCGTTGCGCCTGCGGTTCCGGCAACGATCAGTCCGTCGGCGTGGTTGCGTCCGCGCAAGGAGTTCGACGTCCCGGCCGATGCGCGCACCATTTTGATTCGGCACGATGATGTCATCGTGCTTGAATCGGCCGATGGCTGGTATCTGCGTCCTATCGATTCGCAGAAGGAATCGAGTCGCGTTGTATTGCCAGCCGAACAGCACCTGATCGGCCCGCTCGAAGGCGGCAAGCTCGCGCTCATCGTTGGCGACATGCTGCGAGCGGTGGATCCCGTCACGCGCGACGCGACGGATCTCGGCCGGCTGCCGTCCGGTATCGCCGCCACGTCGGTTCTGCGCATCGCTGTTGACGGCAGGACCGCAGTAGCGCGGCAGCGCGACGACCTGCTCCTGTTTCATCCCGGTTCGACTCAGCCGCCACGACGAATCGTTTCTCCGGAGCAGTCCGGCGGTTTCAACGTCCTCGCGCTGAGTTCGACTTATCTGGTCGTATCGGCTGGGACGCGCGTGCGCGTGTATCGCAGCGCGGACGCCGTGCGCATAGTGGACGAGTCGCTCGACTTGGGCGAGGTCAGCGATCTTGCTGTTCTCGATGTGCCGCCGAAGCTTGCGGTTGCAGGCCGCGAGCCCGAAATCCGGCTGATTGCGCTTGATGGAAGCGAGCCGGTGCAGACGATCCCCGTGCAGCGCGGTGCGCGCGCTCTGGCCTGGAACGCGGAAGGGCCGAGCCTGCTCGTTGCCGGCGATGGGGGAATTTCGGTTTGGCGCGATCACGCATTCCTGCCAGAGCACTATCCAAACCCAACGCACAAGCGCGGCACCTTGTACGTCGATGGTGGAGGTGCGCTGCTGCTCGATGGCGAATCCCATCGGCTTGCATGGTTTGATATTGGCGCGTTGCCGATGCCGGCCTTGCATCAGGTCGGCAACACGGAAGTTTGGGCCGTGCGCGTTGACGCCGCGCACAATGCTGTTCACGTCGGCGCGCGGAATGGAACCGTCTACACACTCGAAGGCGATCATGTAACACCGCATCCGTTGCATGCAGATGGCGTAACGGCGCTCGCAGGCGACGATGCGCATCTTGCCAGCGCTTCGGACGACCGCACGCTCGCGATCCGGCACTTGCCGGATATGACGGTCGAATGGCGTTCGCGCAGCCACGATTATCTGATCAACCAGATTGCGCTCGTGGGCACCAATCTGTGGTCCAGTTCATCGGACGGCACGTTGAAGTCGTGGCGCTGGCCCACGCTGGAGGAGAACGAGTCGCTCGACCTGCGTGCGTTGACTGGTGACAAGGATCTGCAGTTGCATGCGTTCTGGATCGATCCGACGCAATCGCGCGCGCTGGTGGGTACGTGGAACTCGCGGCTGATCGCGCTCGATCATCACGATGCAAAATGGACGGCCAAAGCATTCCCGATCGCCAGCTACGGCGGCTATCACCTGCTGGGGCTTGCATCACTGCACCTGGTCATCGTGCAGGGCACGCAACCGAGCCGGATCTATGCCTACGATCTGGATAGCCAGCGCCTGTTTGCCGTGCCAGACGTGGGTAACGCCTATCAATCCCTGACCACGGATGGCAGCGACGACGGTGTTCTGCTGGGCGGAACGGGCGTGATTTCGCACTATGTGTTCCAGCGCGTTGGCGACGGCGGCTTGCAAGTCAGCATGGGTACGCGCATGAGCAGTGAGCTGGGTGCGATCTCGGCTGCCGATTTCGACTCTGTGCACAAGCGGCTATGGGTCGCGAATTCGGACGGCGCGCTGTTCGCGTTCGACGCGGCGCAATTGACAGGCGCCCCGGCGTATCGCGCTGCGCTCCGGCCTATGGACGCGCCTTGACCGTGTTTTCCACGCGGGCGGGCGGTGCCCGGCCAACTCGCCTATAATGCGTCTCCCTTGACATACCCGAATCGGTCGCTGCAAATGCGGCCGCGACGCATTTCGTTCATGGAGCGGCACAATGAGTATCGAAGAGCTTGAAAGCATTGCCCAAGCGATGGTGGCGCCGGGCAAGGGCATCATCGCGATCGACGAGTCCACCGCCACGATCAAAAAGCGATTCGATTCTATCGGCGTGCCGAATACTGAAGAGAATCGGCGCGCCTACCGCGAGATGTTGCTGACCACGCCGCGACTGGGCGAACACATCTCCGGCGCGATCCTGTACGACGAGACGATCCGTCAGTCGACCAAGGCCGGCGTGCCGTTCACCAAGGTGATGATGGACGCAGGCATCCTGCCTGGCATCAAGGTCGATCTTGGCGCCAAGTCGCTTGCGGGTTTCCCGGGCGAGCTGATCACCGAAGGACTCGACGGTCTGCGCGATCGCCTCGCCGAATACGCGCGCCTCGGCGCGAAGTTCGCCAAGTGGCGCGCCGTCATCACCATCGGCGAAGACACGCCGAGCGGCACCTGCATCGAGGCGAACTCGCATGCGCTCGCGCGCTATGCCGCGTTGTGCCAGGAAGCGGGCATCGTGCCGATGGTCGAACCCGAAGTGCTGATGGATGGCGACCATGATCTGGACGTCAGCTACGAAGTTACCGAAGCCACGCTGCGTTCGCTGTTCGGCGCGCTGTACGAGCAGAACGTGATGCTCGAAGGCACGATCCTGAAAGCCAGCATGGTCATTTCCGGCAAGGATTGCGACGATCAAGCCGATGTCGAGGAAGTCGCCGAAGCAACCGTCCGCTGCCTCAAGGCCGCAGTGCCGGCGTCCTTGCCGGGTATCGTGTTCCTCTCCGGCGGCCAGTCCGATGAGCAGGCCACCGCGCACCTCAATGCGATGAATCAGATGGGCCCGCACTGCTGGCCGCTGTCGTTCTCCTACGGTCGCGCAATGCAATCCGCCGCACTCACGCTGTGGGGCAAGGACATGCAGGCGAACTTCGCCGAAGCGCAGAAGACAGTTGCGCTGCGTGCGAAGCAGAACGGTCTCGCCGCGCTGGGTCAGTGGAAGAGGGGTGGCTGATCCATTCGGCCATCGATGAAGAAGGGCGCCTCGGCGCCCTTTTTTTTCGAAGTTTCAGCGTTGAGCGGCAGCAGTCAGGGCGTCGGCGGTTGCGCTGCAGATGTACTGAGTCGTGCGCCACGGAAATACCAGACGCGCAAATCGAGTCCGCGCCCGCTCTTGCCCGCATACACGAAACCCGTGTTCGTCCACACCGGCTTGCGCATCGACTCCCCGAACCGCGCGTTCTCCAATTCCATCAGGATGCCGATGCATGGATAGCTGTGTTCGCGCGCGTACGTCTCAAGCACGCCCTGCGTATGACGCAACAGCGAAAGCACCAACCGGCTCGCGCGCCATGCGCGACCGACGAAGCAGCGGTAGTAGTACATGGGTTCACCGATGCGCGGCATCGTCATTGCGACGGCGGTGCAGACAGCGGCTACCTCACCCGTCTCGGTCAGCGCGTGCGCGACGACTTCGGGCAGACGCTTGTTCGCCGTCGCCGCATCGGCAATCGCGTTCTCGCGTTGCCAGAATGCGCTGATCGCAGCGCCGGCTTCGGGTGTCAGCGACTGCCAGTCGGTGACGAGGCGGAAGTTATGTCGGAGGTGCGTGCTATCCATCTGCCGTGGCCAATTTAGCTCTCTGCAACAACCGTTCAGTGCGGGTCAGACTCTACCGCGTGCTCACCCTCAACGACCAGATACTCGAAGCGAAACAACAGAAAGCCATCGCGAACGGCCACGCTAAAGACTTCGTCATGCGCAAACGCACCGCGCTGAACCGCCCGATCGGTGCGCTGGTATTCGAACGCCAAGACCTGACCGTCAATGAAATCGCGCTGGACGGCCTCTGCGAGATCGACGGCAATCATCCGCGAAGCGATATCGAACGAGTGCGGGCTCAGCCCAGCGACGCCAGCCACTCATCGTCGGATCCTTCATTGACTCCTTCGAACAAGAATGTCGACAGGTAGCGCTCGCCGGTGTCCGGCAGCATCGCAAGCAGGACCGAACCCCGCGGCGCGGTTGCGGAAACTTGCAATGCGGCCGCAACCGTTGCGCCGGCAGAAAGTCCGACAAACAAGCCTTCTTCACTCGCCAGTCGCCGCGCGGTATCGCGCGCGACGACGTCGTCGACCGGTTCGATCGCATGCGCGACGGTGCGATTCAACACGTCGGGCAGGAAGTCCGGAGTCCAGCCCTGGATCTTGTGCGGTTTCCACTCGTCGCCCGACAGCAGAGCTGCGCCCGCTGGTTCGGTCGCGATGATCTTCACCTCGGGTCGCGCGAGACGGAGCACTTCGCCGACGCCGGTCAGCGTTCCTCCGGTGCCCCAGCCGCTGACGAAATAGTCGAGTCGGCGGCCGGCGAAATCGCGCAGAATTTCCGCTGCGGTCGTCTGTCGGTGATACGCGGGGTTCGCTGGATTCTCGAACTGGCGCGCGAGGAACCAGCCGTGCTTCCTGGATAATTCCTCGGCCATTCGCACCATGCCGCTGCCGCGTTCGGCCGCCGGCGTGAGGATCACCTTTGCGCCGTACGCACGCATCAATTTGCGCCGTTCGACCGAGAACGTTTCCGTCATCAGCGCGACGAATTTGTAGCCGCGTGCAGCGCAGACCATCGCCAGCGCAACGCCGGTGTTGCCCGACGTCGCTTCAACCACGGTATCGCCGGGTTTGATCAGACCCTGTTTCTCGGCATCGAGGATGATGGCAAGTGCAAGTCGATCCTTGACTGAACCGCTGGGATTGAACGCTTCGACTTTTGCGTAGAGCTCGACGTTCTTCGGTGCGATGCGATGCAGCTTGACGATCGGCGTGCCGCCGATGGTGTCGACGATACTGTCGTAGATCATGACGAAATCCTCTGCGTTGAGTTCAGGCTGCCTGAAGCAGCCCAGTGGGCGGTACGGCGTCACCAAGCGGAGCTGCGCCGAACCAGTGCAGATGTTCTGCCAGCGCGGCAACCTCACCGATGATCAGCAGCGCCGGGGAGCCTACTTTGTGCGCAATCGCGCGCTCCGGCAACTGTGCCAGCGTACCGGTGACGACGCGCTGTTCGGGCCGCGAGCCGTTCTCGATCAGCGCAAACGGCGTCGTTGGCGCGAGCCCATGCGCGACCAGCCGATCGCGCAAAACGTCCAGCTCGCCAACGCCCATGTAGACGGCCAAGGTCTGTCGTTCCTGCGCCAACGCGGACCAGTCCAGTATGTCGAGCGAAGCGCGGCAGTGTGCGGTGACAAAGCGCACCGATTGCGCATGATCGCGATGTGTCAGTGGCACGCCTGCATGCGCGGCGCAGGCGATCGCCGCCGTGATGCCAGGGACGACTTCGTAAGGAATCGCGTGTGCGCGCAGGAACTCCAGTTCCTCGCCACCGCGACCAAACACGAATGGATCGCCGCCCTTGAGACGCACCACGCGCTGGCCGTCGCGCGCATGTTTGAGCAGCAGCGCATGGATCTGCGACTGTGCGGTCGAATGCTGTCCGGCGGCCTTTCCGACTTCGATGCCCACGGCGTCGCGACGCGCGAGTGCGAGCACCTCGGAGCTGACCAGGCGGTCGTAAAGAATCACATCGGCTTGGTTCAACGCGCGCAGACCCTTGAGCGTCAGCAGACCGGGATCACCGGGGCCTGCCCCGACCAGAACGACGCTTCCCAACCGCGTTGTCTGTTTCTCTCGCAGCGCGCTTTCGAGCACTGCTTGCGCAAGCGCCGGTTGTCCACTTCGCAATAGACCGAGGATGCGGCCGTCGAACAAGCGCTCGTAGAACTGTCGACGAGTGCCGAGGTCTGGATGGTGCGTGCGTATGTGCGTGCGAAAGCGATCGGCGAGCGTGGCGAGTGCGCCGAGCGCAGGATCGAGCAGCGTTTCCAGCCGCTCCCGCAGCTGCCGCGCCAGCATCGGAGCGGACCCGCCAGACGAAATCGCGACGATCAAGGGTGAGCGGTCGACGATCGCCGGCACCTGGAACGAGGACAGCGCCGCATCGTCGACGACGTTGGCAAAGATCCGACGCGCCGACGCGGCTGCTGCGATCGATCGATTCAATTGGCGATCCGAGGTCGCGACGATGACCAGCCAGAACTCATCCAGCCAGGTATCCTGGAATTCGCCAGTGCGGTGGCGGATGCGATCACCGGCGAACAGCTGAGAAAGCTGCGCATTCAGCGCAGTCGCCCCCACCGTGACCTGCGCACCAGCCGCCAGCAGGCTCTCGACCTTGCGCGCAGCCACTGCGCCGCCACCAACGACGAGGACGGCGCGCTGTGCAAGATCGGCAAACAGTGGATAGAGTTTCATGGGGTCATGGCGGCCGGATCGGGAGGCCGCCACGCTAGGCGCGAGACCTGGATCGCGGAAATAACGTGTGGTCTTGACCTTATGCTGCGTCGGCATGATCGTTCGCTGATGTTACGGACGTATAGACGTCCAAACGATAGTCGTATAGTCTGCGGCATCCGCTGTCGCATGGTGCGCGGCGACTTCATCCGGAGCAGGCGATGAAATCCAACGGTTCGTATCCCATGTGCTGTTATTGGTCCGCCCTGTGCGCCCTTGCGATTCGACTGCCACCGCCATTGAGCCTGCCACCATGACCTTGACCCAGCTTCGTTACCTGATCGCCATTGCCGATTCCGGGCTCAATATCACGCTCGCCGCCGAGCGGGTGCACGCCACCCAGCCGGGTCTGAGCAAGCAGCTCAAGCAACTCGAAGACGAGCTTGGGTTCAAGCTGTTCACGCGCAAGGGCAAGAGCCTTGACGCCGTGACCGCTGCCGGCAGCGAAGTG
>JBBRZD010000040.1:0-14884 GCA_038237055.1 Lysobacterales bacterium
CGACGCGTGCTCGAGACGCTACCGCTCAACGCGAATTCGGACGACTTCGTGTTCGACAACCAGATGCTGATGCAGGCACTCGCTTTCGATTTCCGCCTCGGCGAAATTTCCTGCCCGACCAAATATTTCGCGGATGCCAGCGAAATCAATTTTCGCCGCTCGGTGATCTACGGCCTCGGCGTGTTGTGGACGACGTTCGTCTATCGCGCATGGCGGTGGAAGCTGTCGCGCTCGCGTTTGTTCTCCAGTGACGCGACGCTGCGCTTGCAGCCAATGGTTGTCGAGGCGTCTTCTTCTTGTTGATCGCACGCAACGCGTCGCGCGAACGCGGTGCATGGGCATGGTGGCTACTCATGCTCGTCGCGTTGGTGGCCGGCGTATTCCTGCGTTACTGGCAGTTGCGTACGCAGATGCTGATCGACGACGAATGGCACGCCGTGCGCATGCTGATGCGCGCGGACGCGCGAGGCATCGCAACGCATTTCGGTCTTGCGGACTACTGCATTCCGCTGACCCTCTACTACCGCTGGCTTTACGATCATGCCGCACTCAGCGAATGGTCGATGCATTTGCCGCTGCTGTTCGCAGGCATTGCGTTGCTCGTGGTCGCGCCTGCGTTGCTGAGGGATCGGCTATCGCTGCCGGTTCGCGCGATCTGGACGGGTCTGCTCGCAATTTCGCCGGCGCTGGTCTACTACAGTCGCACCGCGCGGCCGTATGCGCTGCTCGCGTTGCTCGGCGTGATTGCGATCGTCGCGTTCCGCCATTGGCACGAACGGCAGGAAAATTGGCGCCGCTGGGCGTTCGTCTATGTCGTCGCGACGTTTCTCGGCGGCTGGATGCACCTGCTGTCGCTGGTGTTCACGCTGTGGCCTTTCGCGTACTACGGTGTTGGTGCATTGCTGGCCTGCCGACGCGCCGCCACCCGCGCGGAAGCGCAACGTGCGCTGGTCGCGATGATGGCTCTCGGTGCCGTCACACTGATCGTGCTTGCTCTGGTTCTCGCTGCACCGCTGCACAACGACTTGGCGGCGATGTCAGGCAAGGCGGGCGCGGACAGCGTGTCGATGGCGAGCCTCTACCGCACGGTATTAATGCAGTTTGGTATTGCGAGTGCGGGTTTGTGTCTGGCGTGCGTTGCTTTGTTCGTGCTCGGCGTTTGGCGGTTCTGGCATCACGATCGCGAGTTCGTCGGTCTGACGGTGGGTGCGAGCTTGGTCGGCATGGCCGTGATCTGCGCGGCACGCCCCGCATGGATCCAGCACGCACAAGTGCTGGTTCGCTATGGCGCACCGATTCTTCCATTCTTGTTGCTGTTCGGCGCCGCGGGTGCCGCGGTTGTTCTCGAACGCGTGCGCCTTCCAGTAGTTGCCGCGCTGCTCGCATCTTCCGCGATCGGCGGTTTGTTCATGGCTGGTCCGATACCGGGCTATCTGTACACGCCCAACCAGTTCATGGCGCACGAGGTGTTCCAGTTCGACTACGACGCGCACGAGAATCCGTATTCGACTCTGCTGAAACTCGGTCCGGTATCGCCGTTCTATCGCGAACTCGCGCTGCGGCCGCCTGGTAGCGTGACCCTGATCGAGACGCCGCAGCGTGCGCAATCGAACTACATGCCCGATCCCTGGTTGCAGCAGATTCATCGACAGAATGTGAAATACGCGCTTGCCTCGCCGGTGTGCGGCGTCGGCGAATGGGATGAGTTTCCATACGACGCGAGCGGCTCGAATTTTCGTCGCATGGGAAAACTCGTCGACATTCTCGATGGAGCGACATACGGCGCCGACTATCTGGTGATGCGCCTGCAGCCGTGGACGCTGCCAGCGGCGCCTGATTTCCCGTGGCCGGTTGCATGGCCCGACATGCCCGCTTGCGTGGCCAAGGTCACCGCTAGATTGGGTGAACCGACCTATCGCGACGATCAGATCGTCGTGTTCGCGCTTACCGGCAAGCGAGTGCCTGCGGCAAACTAGATTTTCCCGACATACCAAGGCAGTAGCGAAGGAATCGCAGCGCAGGACTTTAGTGCGCACGAACGCTTGAGTTCAGCGGCGCGTGCTTGTTATGCGTCCGCATCGACGAATTGTCAGCCTGACGCCGGACGGCCGCCGAAACAAACAATGTAGCCATCGGGATCCTCGACGTAGAAATCTTTCGTGCCCCATGGAGTAACCGAGAGCTCCTTCATGATGGGTGCACCGTTGCTGACGCACTGCTCGTAGAACGCTTCGATGCCTTCGACGCCGGCCGAAGCGTCCAGATGCTCGTTGTTGCGACGATGCTCGCGCTCCGCCTTGTTTTTAGGCGCCTCCTTCAGATGAAGCTCCAGTCCGTCCCGGTGACCGATTGCGTAGAAACCATTCCATGGTTCGCCGAACGTGAAGCCGATTTTCCTGTAGTGCGCCATGGAACATTCAAGGTCATCCACGAGGAACTGTGGGGCAAAAGACGTTACGCGCGGGGTCGTCATCGTGGCATTCATCAAGGTTCCCTATTCAACAGGCCAACGCCAGTTCGGCTGCGCCAGCGATACGATCTGCGGTAAAGGTTTCGGCGAGCGGTGTGAAGAATGTTCCTTCAGCGGCAATGCCACCATGTGATCAGTCGGGGGACGATGGTTTCGCGGCTGGCTCGAACGGCACGACCGGCTTTTCCGGCAGGTGACGCTGCCACGTTGCGAGCTTCGCTTCAATGCTTGGCGAGGTCGAGAGTTGCGGTTCGGAGTGTTCTTCCTTGTCAGCGTCTTCCCATGTGGCTATCGATTTTTTCGCCATATCGAACGCATCGCGCAGCGAGGTCGTCTTGTTCAATGCCTCGCTCAGAAAGGCCTTGCCGAAATAGGTAATGTCCGAATCGGCACCGCAACCGAACGAGGTGCGATCCGCGCGCGCCGAGGTCATCACCATGGTCGAGTCGCCGCGCAGCGCATCGACGAAGCCGCCGGAATAGCAGGCGTTCACGACGACAACTTTCCAGCGCATGCGCGGGGTCGTCTTGAGCGCGTCGACGAGGTCGTCGGGCTCGATCTGGTTCAGTGGCAGCGGATCGAGATCGACCAGAAACTGATGATCTTCGGAGCCATGCGAACTCATGTACAGCAACAGGATGTCCTCGGCTGGATCCATCTTTTTCGCGATCGCATCCAATGCGTGATGCAGGTTGGTCCAGCTTGCGAGTGGATGCGTCGCGACCGTCGCGGCATTGTTTTCGAGTACGAGCACGTGACCCGCGGCATCGAAGCGCTGAGTAAACAGCTGCTCGGCGTATTCGGCTTCGTTACGGAACACGTCTTCCCCGGCGTCACCGGCAAACGCGATTACATATAAATCGACCTTGCCCGGAGTCTGCGGCGCGATTTTCGCGAGAGCCGCATCGAGCAGGGCGGGCTGGTCATACATGACTGCTTCAGCGTCGAAACTCGGCGTCGGCTGATCGTCGTCACCCGCATCGGTTTGCGATTTGCCATCGGCCTCCGCGTCGCTGTCCGTTTTCTCCGTCAGCGTAGCGATTTCGTCGGATACGTTTGTGGCGCGGAGCAGGGATGATTCGGGCAACCACCACCACGCACCTGCGGAAACGGCATACGCGAGCAGCGCAGCACACAGCACGCGTACCACGCTGCGTGGCCTGAGCCAGTGGGCGAACGCAAGCAACACCAGAAACCACCACGCGTGCGAGACGAAAGCAAGCAGGAGCGCGAGCAGCGCATGATCATCCGCTAGCAATTTATTTGCCGCATGCGCGAGCGGCCAATGAACGATCAGCGAGGTGACGATGGTTGCGGCAAGCAGGATCGAAGCCACGCCCCAGACGATATCGCGACGCTGCGCCATCGCCGCCAGCAGCCAAGCGGCAATCAGGGTCAGCAGTGAATCGGCGAGTACGGTCAGCACACCTGTCGGGTCGATCTGCCATGGGTTTACCCTATCGACGAAGGCAATCCCGAACGTGACGCAGAGATACAGCGCGATGAACGCGACAAATATCCCAGCCCCGGCGGTGATTGTCGTGCCGCGCGGACGGCGCAGGAAAACGGCGCGCAGGCCGTCAAGCAGAGTCGAAACAATTGGATTCACGGGATACCGCTCGGAAGGAGGTCGCGGCAGCGAGGCCGCGCCGGATCAAGCAATTATCCGTGGGTTGGCTCGCAACCGGAAGATGGTGGCGCGTGCGATCTATCGAAACGGGTTAGGAAGCAGCGCGGGAACTTCGGCGCGATAGCGCACATAGGCGTCTGCGAATGTCTCGCCCATCCAGCGCTCTTCGAGCTTCAGCTTGCGCCACAGTGCGACGAACACGATGACGACCGCAAGTACGCCGCGCCATTCGTCGCGCGATACGGCCGAGCCGGCGAAGCCGAGCAGAAGTCCGGTATAGATCGGGTGGCGCATGAGAGCATATGGTCCGGTGCGGAGCGGCTCATGGCTTTCTTTCAAGGTTACGGTGCCGCTCCAGTTGCGGCCCAGATGCGCGCGCGCCCAAATCGAGAAGCCGAGCCCAAGCGCGACGATTGCCACACCGATGAAATAGGTCGCGGCGGTCGCCGGCCACAGACTTCCGCACAGGAAGCCGCCCGGCAGGGTCGGCAACCACAGCAACAACGCCGACACTACCAGTGGCAACAAATGTCCAGCACGCGAGGCTGGTGATTCCTGGCGCCGCTCCCTCTTTACGTCACGCGCAGCGACCAGCCAGACCACGCACCGGACGAGCCAGAGCGCGGGAATCAGGTTGGCGTAGATGACATCCATGGAATGAATGTGAGCTTCGGAATGGGGCTACGCGAGCACGATCGCATTGAAGTCCGCAACACAGCGATGCGAAGAGGGAGCCGGACAGGTAGATGGCGCACGCGCGAGCAGGGTCGTTTGCATACCCGCGATGCGTGCTGCGTCGAGTTCTTCAACGATATCGGACAGGAACAGGATTTCGTCTGCCGTCACGCCGATCGCGGTGGCGATGTTTCGATACGATTCGGGATCGCGCTTGGCGCCGACTTCGGTATCGAAATAGCCTGAGAAAACCGGGGTCAGATCGCCGGCATCGGTGTGCGCGAACAGCAATTTCTGCGCAGGCACCGAACCAGACGAATAAACATACAAGCGTTTGCCCGCAGCCTGCCACGCATGCAATTGCGCAGGCACTTCCGGGTAGATGTGCGCGCGGTACTCGCCGCTTGTGTAGCCTTCTTGCCAGATCATGCCCTGCAGCGCTTTCAACGCAGTTGATTTGCGATCCGCGTCAATCCAGGAAATCAGCAAATCGATCAGTTCCTGCTGCGTCGCTGAAACTAGGCCGGCCTCCTTTGCGGCGTCGTGCAGCCAGTGCTGTACATCGGGATTGTCCGTGTGTGTCACGACGAAGGCGGGCAGGCGTTCGCGCGCGTAAGGAAAAAGTACATCCTTGACGAAGCTAATCGAGCTTGTGGTGCCTTCGATGTCGGTGAGGATAGTGGTGATCATCGTGTCTTTCTGCGCGTCCGAGGGTTTGAGTATTTCAGCAGCTGATTCCCCCGCGTCGCTGAAGCCCTCCGCCTCAAGGGGAGGGTTGGGTGCGGATGGTGTCAGGCGTCGCTACAAAACATCGCTGCCGCACCCGCTCCTACAACGCGGTTGGGTTCCGAGGCGCTTGCATATGTTCGACATTTGCAGCGTACGCGCCGTCGATCGCGCGCTTGGCTTCGAGCGGCGCGGCAAGCCTCGCGAAGGTCATCGAGCTTTCGCCGCGACCGGTCAACACGACGTTGCCATAGCCGAGCATGCGTCCCCAGGTTGTCTGGTGCAGGTCGATGGTTTCGATCGAGGCCAAGTGCAGTTCCTGGGTTTCGCGGCTGACGATGCCGGTCTTGCGCACGACACGCCGATTGGTCACGCCTTGCTCGATCGAGCGCAGGCGAATCCACTCGTATATCGCCGCCAGCAGGGCGAGACCGAGCGTCGGGATCGCAAGCACAAGGAACACGATCAGACGCCACTTAGCGGTCCAGTGCAGATCGAAGCGCGCGACGATGGTTTCGCCGGGCGCCAGTGATTCGTCGAGATACGCCATGTTCAAGCTGCCTGTGAAGAGCGATGTGGCGGCATGCGCGGAAAGCGTTCCGCGATGTCCTCGCCGGTGAACTCGGCGACCCATCCTTCCTTGTTCGTGAACAACCGGATCGCAATGAAGTAGGGCGATTCGCTCATGTCGAACCAGTGCCGTGTGCGATCCGGTACGCCGATCAGGTCGCCGCTCTCGCACAGCACTTCGTAGACCCTTTCGCCGATGTGCAAGGTGAACTGGCCCGCTCCGGCGACGAAGAAACGCACCTCGTCCTCGGAATGGGTGTGTTCGTTGAGAAATTTCTGGCGAAACACGGCGCGATCCGGGTTGTCGGGTGTCAGGCTGATCACATCGACGGCCTGATAGCCTTTCTCGCTCATCAGGCGGTCGATGTCGGCACGATAGGCCGTGATGACCTCGTCCTGGGCGGCGCCGGGCACCACCGGTTTCGTTGCTTCCCACTGCTCGAAACGCACGCCGACCGTCGCGAGTTCACGTGCAATCGCAGCGTGGTCGTTGTGCGTCGCCAACGCTGTATCAGGGCTGGCTTCTTCGTAGATGCGCAATCGGCTCATGCCGGGGTTCCTCGGAGACGCAATAGATCAAGTTCGCAACCGAGCAGGAATTCAAACGCTTCCAGATGACGGCGCGTTTCCGGCATGTCACGTCCCCATGTATAGATGCCGTGACCATCAATCAAGTAGCCGTGCAGCGATTTGCCCGCATCAAGCCACGCGTCCACCGCGCGCACGAGCACGGACATGTCCTGGGTATTCGGAAACACCGGCAGGTCGAGTGCGCTTTCATGGGTCGTGTAGCCGGCAATCGCCTTCTGCAATTCCCAGCCTTCGAAACGCACGATGCCGCGAGCCGCAAACAACCGTGAAGCGACCGTCTGCGTGCGCGAATGCGTGTGCAACACCGCCCCGGCGTCCGCATAGCGGCGATAAATCTGCGTATGCAAGGCGGTTTCAGCCGATGGGTGCGCACTCGTTCCGACCGCATTGCCTTCAAGATCCACGACCATGATGTCGTCGATGCCAAGATGGCCTTTGTCGCGACCGGAAATCGTGACCGCTGCGTGCGCGTCATCCAGGCGCATCGAGAAATTGCTGCTGGTCGCCGGCGTCCAGCCGAGCGCGCCAAGTGCGCGGCCGGCATCGGCAATTTGAGATGCGCACGATTCCAGGCGGTCGTGATCGATGGTGGTGGTGTCGATGAGACGTCTCCTCGGACGGCCAGACAGGGCCTTCACTATACCCGAGCCGTCAAGATGACGGCCTTGATCCGCCAGTCGTCAGGCGGCGCAATGTTGCTCCGCCCCCGCTGCGGAGGCGACTGCAATACGTTTGCAGCACGCCTTCCAACACACCGTTCGGGCGTGAGGCTCAGCTGGCGTTCGTTGAAGCGAGATTGCGGGCCGGTCTCGCCAGTTGAGATCGCGGGCTGGCACAATCGCATGCTGTGTTGCTTTATGGATTGAATGCGTGCAGCCGTCTCTCTCGATCGTCACCTCGATTCTCGTTGCCTTGGCCGGCTTCGTTGCTGGCCTCGCGCTGATTTACCTTCTTGCAAGGCGCTGGATTGCAGCTGCGCACGCGGCGGGGCTAGCGAGTCGCGATGCCGAGGTGGCGACGCTCACCGAACAGCGCGACGCGACCCATCAGCGCGCCGACGACTTCGGCGCGCGCATTGAACGCTACGAGCGTGACTGGAGCCAAGCGGAGCAAAACCTGCGCAAGGTGTCGACGCATGCCGCGGCACAAGAAGCGCATGCACAGCGGCTTGGCCATGAGCTGCTTGATGCCCAGCGTAGCCGCGACGATGCGCAATCCCGCGTAGTGGATGTGACGCGCCAGCACGCAGCGCTCGAAGCCGGCGCGCAAGCGCAGGCGCAGGCCGCAGCGGAAAAGTTGGCGCTGCTCAATGACGCTGAGAAGAACTTACGTGAAGCGTTCCAGAATCTCGCCAACCGCATTCTCGAGGACAAGGCCGAACGGTTTCGCGAGCAGAGTGCACAGCAACTTGGCGGCTTGCTGGACCCGCTGAAATTGCAACTCAAGGAATTCCGCGAACGGATCGATCAAACCCATTCCAATGATCAGCGCGAGCGCGGCATCCTGGCGAACGAGATCCAGACGCTCAAACAGCTCAACCAGCGCATCAGTGAAGATGCGATCAACCTGACCCGCGCGCTGAAGGGTGACACCCGTTCGCAAGGCGCGTGGGGCGAGCTGGTGCTGGAGCGCGTGTTGGAGGCGTCCGGCCTGCAATCGGGTCGCGAATACGTGACGCAGGCTAGTTTCAACGATGGCGATGGCGGCCGTCAGCGTCCGGACGTAATCGTGCGCCTGCCTGACGACAAGGACGTGGTGATCGACGCGAAGGTATCGCTGATTGCTTATGAGCGATTCTGCAGCGCGCCCGACGATATCACTCGCGCAACCGCGCTGGCGGAACATGTCGGCTCGCTGCGCCGGCATATCGACGGATTGTCGGCGCGCAACTACGAAGACATCGATGGTCTGCGCACGCTCGATTTCGTACTGTTGTTTATCCCGGTCGAAGCTGCCTTCATTGAAGCCGTGCGCGCCGACGACCGGCTCTACGCACATGCGCTCGGAAAAAACATTTCGCTGGTCAGTCCGAGCACGTTGCTTGCGACCCTGCGCACCGTTGCGCATCTGTGGCGCATCGAACGACGCAACGTCAACGCAATGGAAATCGCGCGCCGCGCCGCGCAACTGCACGACAATTTCGCCTTGCTCGTCGATGAACTTGAAAATCTTGGCGGACAGCTCGACAAGGCACAGAAAGCGCACTCAAGCGCCATGCGCCGCCTGACCGAAGGCGGTAAAGGCAGCGTTCTGTTGCAGGTGCAAAGTCTTGCCGAGATGGGCGCGCCCGTGAAGAAGCAGTTGCCAGCCGGGTTGCTGGGGATTGCCGGTGCGCGTGTGGACGCTGAAAGTGACGACAACGCGGATGGAAGCTCGCCATCGCCGTGATGGCTGGAGTCAACGACGTTTCGCGGTGAAAAGCGGTTTGACTCACCTCATCTTCGGCACTTGATCTCGTTCCAACGGAGAGATCTTCAAACCCAATGGACTCTTCATAATTCTGCAGTTGTCTGGGTCGGTGTCGCATCCGCCAGTATTTGCGCAAAGCAGCACAGTCCAGCGCTGTCTATGTTCGCTAACGTACCGAAGGTAGTTGAAGTTCAGGGCATCCTGACGCGAATGGATTGCAGTCCATGATGATCGCCTTGCCAAGCGTTTGATTTTTTCGCGCGTTCCAAGGCGACCGGTACCGCTAAACCGGAGAATGAACATGTCCCTTGGAACGATTCTACTGATCGTGCTCGTGCTGATGCTTATCGGCGCGCTTCCCACCTGGGGCTACAGTCGTGCGTGGGGATGAGGAAGACGCGCCGTGCGGCGTGCTGACAGCCGTCGGTCATCGTGTCGTGCACGGCGGCCCTGAATATTGCGAGCCGCAATTGATCACAACGGAAGTGCTTGCCGAGCTTCGACGCCTGACGGCGTTCGATCCGCAGCATTTGCCTGAAGAGATCCTCCTGATCGAGGCATTTCATCATCGTTTTCCAGAGCTGCCGCAAATTGCGGGCTTCGACACCGAGTTTCATCGCGACCTGCCGCGCGTTGCGATGATGCTGCCGATTCCGCGCCGCTACGAAGCCATGGGTGTGCGCCGCTACGGGTTTCACGGATTGTCGTATGCGTTTCTGATGGCAGAGCTTGTGCGTCTCGGCGACGCAGCGGCGACCGTGGGTCGGGTGATTCTCGTCCACCTCGGCAGCCGCGCGAGCCTGGCGGCGGTGCACGATGGCAAGTCCATCGACACCAGCATGAGTTTCACGCCGACGTCCGGTATACCGATGAGCACGCGTTCGGGCGATTTGGATCCAGGATTGATCGGATACCTGGCGCGCACCGAAGAAATGAGCGCAGAGAAATTCAACGAAATGGTCGCCATGCAGTCGGGGCTGCTCGGCATTTCCGAAACCAGTTCCGACATGCGCGACCTGCTGGAGCGCGAGACGTGGCTCGAAGCGGTTTGAAGATACTGCAGGACGGATTCCGAAATGAACGACGACGCCGATGATCAAGATGTCACCGAGCCAGAACTCAAACGTCAGGAAGCGACCCCTGATGAAGCGTCGAGTTTGTCTGGCGCTGGAGTGGTAGTGGCCGTTCGCGGCAGTGTCGTCGACGTGCGCTTCAATGAAAATTTGCCAGCAATCCGAAACTTGCTGCGAACTGGCGAGCACGACGAAATGGCCATTGAGGTGCTGTCGCAACTGGATGCCCAGCACGTGCGTGGCATTGCGCTGACGCCCACGCACGGTTTGGCGCGCGGCATGCCGGTAAAGGATACGGGCGCGCCGCTGAAAGCGCCGGTTGGCAAGGCCATCATCTCGCGCATGTTCGATGTCTTTGGCCGCGCCATCGATCGTCAGCCTCAGCCGCACGGAGTCAGTTGGCGCTCCGTGCACCGTGAGCCGCCGCCGCTGACCAGCCGTTCGACAAAGGCGGTGATTTTCGAGACAGGCATCAAGGCGATTGATGTGCTGATGCCGCTTGAAACGGGTGGCAAGGCGGGGCTGTTCGGTGGCGCTGGCGTGGGCAAGACCGTGCTGCTCACCGAGATGATTCACAACATGGTGGGCAAGCAAAAGGGCGTGAGCATTTTTTGCGGCATCGGTGAGCGTTGTCGCGAGGGCGAGGAGCTCTATCGTGAGATGAAGGACGCGGGTGTACTGCCCAATATGGTGATGCTGTTCGGTCAAATGAATGAGCCGCCGGGCGCGCGCTTTCGCATCGGCCACGCGGCCTTGACCATGGCCGAATACTTTCGTGATGACGAGCACCGCGATGTGCTCTTGCTGATCGACAACATATTTCGCTTCATCCAGGCGGGCTCCGAGGTTTCAGGTTTGATGGGGCAGATGCCGTCGCGGCTGGGTTATCAGCCCACCATGGGCACGGAATTGGCGGGGCTGGAAGAGCGCATTGCCAATACCCGGACTGGCGCGATCACGTCGATTCAAGCGGTCTATGTGCCGGCAGACGATTTCACGGACCCTGCTGCAGTACACACGTTTTCTCACCTGTCGGCGTCCATTGTGTTGTCACGCAAACGGGCCAGCGAAGGATTGTTTCCCGCCATCGACCCTTTGCAATCGAACTCGAAGATGGCGACGCCGGGCATCGTGGGTCAACGGCACTACGCGCTGGCGCAAGAAGTACGGCGCACGTTGGCCCAGTACGCGGATTTGAAGGACATCATCGCCATGCTGGGCCTGGAGCAATTGTCGCCTACGGATCGCCAGGTCGTGGCGCGCGCACGCCGGCTGGAACGTTTCCTGACCCAACCTTTTTTCACTACCGAGCAATTTACGAGTATGCCGGGCAAGTTCGTGAGCCGGGCAGATGCGCTCGATGGGTGTGAGCGCATCTTGCGCGACGAATTCAAGGACTATCCGGAAAGTGCGCTCTACATGATCGGTGTCATTTCCGAAGCGAAGAAACCGCAGCCGGACACAACGCCGAAACAGAAGCCCGCGCCGCAAGCGAGCAAGTTCGAGGCGCCGCATGCAGCTTAAGGTGCTCCTGCCGTTTCGGGTCTTCGCGGACAAGCGCGAGGTGTCGCGCATCGTCGCCGAGACGCAAGAAGGTTCATTCGGTCTGCTGCCGCATCGACTCGACTGCGTGGCCGCGCTGAGTCCGGGCATCCTCACGTATGAGACTCCAGATGAGGGCGAGGTTTTTGTGGCGGTGGATCAAGGCGCTTTGATCAAAACGGGCGACAAGGTCCTGGTGTCGGTGCGCAGGGCCTTGAGTGGCACCGATCTCGGCCAACTGCGCGAGGCTGTCCGGAACGAGTTCCTGAGTCTGGACGAACAAGCCAAAAGCGTGCGCACGCTGATGGACAAAATGGAAAGTCGCTTCCTGAGTCGCTTCTCAAGGCTGAGCCATGAATGAAGATCCACGTCCGAGCAGCCTTGCCGACAAGGTGGGCGCCAAGGCCGACCGCAAGATGCAAGCGCGTCAAAGCGGCACGCAGGGGGTGTGGTTTGGCCTGGGCATGATGGGATTAATCGGATGGTCGGTGGTGGTGCCGACGTTATTGGGCGCAGCCTTGGGCATGTGGCTGGATGCGCGTTATCCATCGCCGCGATCCTGGACGCTGGCCTTGCTGGTGGCTGGCCTCGTTCTAGGCTGCTTCAACGCGTGGCATTGGGTGGCCAAGGAAGACCGGGCGATGCATGAGCCGGAAAAGAAGAGCGTCGATGAATGACACGGCCAGCTTGTTTCTGTCCGGACTCGCAGGTCTGCTGCTGGGTGCCTTCTTCTTTGGTGGTCTGTGGTGGACCCTGGTCAAGGGCCTGACTTCGAGTCATCCAGCGCTGTGGCAGTTCACCAGCCTGATGGTCCGAATGGGGCTGACCTTGGCGGGTTTTTATGCAGTGGGCGGCGGGCACTGGCAACGTCTGGTGTCGTGCGGGTTTGGATTCGTGATCGCGCGGTTTGTGGTGGTTCGCCTGGCAGGCGCACTGGACGCGTCCCCGTCCGACTCGTCTCGTGGAGGTCAGCGTGCGTCTGAGCCCTGATGAATTGATCTTCTGGCAGCAAGGCTGGTTCAAGCTCAACGGCACGATTGTGTTCACTTGGGTGCTGATGGCCGTGCTCGTGCTGGGATCGATACTGATCACCCGCAGGCTTTCGACATCGCATCAACGATCTCGCTGGCAAAATCTGTTGGAGATTGTCGTCACCGGCATCACCCAGCAAATCGGGGAAGTTGGTTTGCGCCAACCCAGAAAATACCTTCCCTTTCTCGGCACCTTGTTCCTGTTTGTGGCAGCGGCCAGCCTGGGCACCATCGTGCCGGGTTTCGAGCCTCCCACCGGATCACTTTCGACCACCGCGGCGCTGGCGTTGTGCGTGTTTGTAGCAGTGCCGGTATTCGGCTCGCTCGAACAAGGCGTGGGCGGTTATCTGAAGTCTTACCTCCAGCCCACGGTGTTGATGCTGCCGTTCAACATCATCAGTGAGCTATCGCGCACGCTGGCACTGGCGGTTCGATTGTTCGGCAACATGATGAGCGGCGCGATGATCGTCGCCATCCTGCTGACCATCACGCCCTTGTTGTTCCCTATCGTGATGACCTTGCTCGGCCTGCTCACGGGCATGGTGCAGGCCTATATCTTCAGCATCCTTGCCGCCGTGTACCTCGCCGCTGCAACACATCGAGATTCTGACAAACCCGTGCAGCCAACGGCATCTCCGCCTTCCACCCAATCCATCAAGGATCGTTCATGGACAGCATGACGCTCATCGCAGTGGCATCCATTATCGTTGCAGGTATTACCACCAGTTTTGGCTGCCTCGGTCCGGCACTCGCCGAAGGTCGCGCTGTGGCGACGGCATTGACGGCGCTGGCGCAACAACCCGATGCATCGGCCACCATCACGCGCACACTTTTTGTCGGCCTGGCGATGATCGAATCGACGGCGATCTACTGCTTCGTGGTGTCGATGATCCTGATCTTTGCCAATCCGTTCTGGAACGCCGCCATCGCTCACGTCGCGGGGAAGTGAGCCATGTTGATCGACTGGTTCACCGTCGGCGCACAAGCGCTGAATTTTCTCATCCTCGTTTGGTTGATGAAGCGCTTTCTGTACAAGCCGGTGCTGGACGCCATCGATGCGCGCGAAAAGCGCATTGCCGACCAGATCGCCGATGCCACCGCCAAGGAGGCGCGAGCCGAAGCCGACCGCGTGAATTATCAAGGCAAGAGCGATGCTTTTGACAAGCAACGCGCTGCCTTGCTGGCCAAGGCGACCAACGATGCAAAAGACGAAACCAAACGCCTCCTGGATGAAGCTCGTCAAGCTGCCGACAAACTGAGCGCAGAACGCACGGCGGCCTTGGCTGCCGAGACTCAACAAGTGCATCAAGCGGTTGCCGACAAGGCCAGAGAAGAAGTTTTCGCGCTATCCAAAAAGGCCTTGGCAGATCTCGCCTCGCAGGACCTGGAGGCGCGCATCATAGAAGTGTTCGTGGCGCGACTAAGCGCGCTGTCGGGAGCCGCCAAAGCGTTGCTTGGCGATGCCTTGAAGGCCGCGCCTGAAGGCGCCGTCGTGCGCAGCGCCTTCGTATTGCAGCCGACACAACAGGCATCGGTCCAAACCACATTCAACGAGGTCTTTAAGACTGCGGCGCCGCTTCGCTTCGAGGTCAAACCCGAGACCGTGTGCGGCGTTGAACTCAGTGTCGGCGGCCAAAAGCTCGATTGGAATATAAGTCACTATCTGGACGCACTGGAAGAGGAAGTAACCACGGTGCTGGCTCCCGCCGAAGAAGGTGGGCGAGCAGACAAAGCTGCCGCTGAGTCTGTCTCAAAAGATCCGGCGCCTACCCCGGCTGCGGCACAAGGCGAGAAATGAACTCTGTGCCAACCAGCCTGCAGGGCGCGTTGGATGCCGTCTTCGATACGATCAGCCAGACGATGGCCTCATTTTCGCCGCAGCTCGTCCCACGCGAAGTGGGCACGATTTCCCATGTGGCGACAGGCGTTGCGCAGGTCAGTGGTCTGCCCCGCGCAGGCTACGACGAACTGCTGCGCTTTCCCGGCGGCACCTATGGCATCGCCTTCAATGTGGATGCAAACGAGCTGGGCGTCGTGCTGCTGGGGGAATACTGGAATCTGCATGCCGGCGACGAAGTCGTGCGCACCGGGCGCGTCATGGACGTCGCGGTTGGCGAGACTTTGTTGGGCCGTGTCATTGATCCGCTGGGCCGTGCGCTCGACGGCA
>JBBRZD010000041.1:0-14679 GCA_038237055.1 Lysobacterales bacterium
ATCGAGGTGAGCACGCGGGACTCCTCAGAGTGGAAAAGCGAACGCGGCATGTCGCCGCCTGGTGCGCTTTGTAGGCCCGGGTGATTGCAGAACGATGAGAGATTTATTGCAGTGTTGTTACGCGCCCTTGGGCGTCCGGCAACGACACGGAACGAAAGGCTTGAAAATCAAGGCGATGCGGCCTGCTGCTGCCGTTCTTCAATATGACGAAACGACACCATCAGTTTCCGCTGATGGTGTCAGGTCCCTTGCCCGCCGTCTTCTCGTACAGTCCCTTGCCAATGCGGCGGTACTGGCTGAAGCCATGTTTGGCGACATGCTTTTCCTGCAGTACATGGGCTTGGCCGGCAACCACTTGTGGCGCGCCGAGCACACGCTGGATCGCGCCACCACAGGCGGTGCAATGCGTCAGTGCCGGGTCGGACAGGCGCTGCAACAGCTCGAACCCGTAACAGCACAGCGCGCAGCCGGGCGGGGCGAGTGGGGCGTATTCGTAGATCGGCATGGTTGGAAGATGCGCCCGCGAGCCGCAGGGTTCAAGCGAAGCGATTCAATTGGACGAGCGCCGGTCGTCAGGCAAATGTTCCGGCCGCCATCTCGCTCATCCGCTTCCAGCGGTTGACGACATCGCAGAACAGTTCGGCTGTGCGTTCGGTGTCGTACACCGCCGAATGTGCCTCGCGCGCGTCCCACGGGCGCCCCGAGGCCTCGACCGCGCGGCTGAGCACGGTTTGTCCGAATGCGAGGCCGCCGAGGGTGACCGTGTCGAAACAGCTGAAAGGATGGAATGGGCTGCGCTTGTGCGCCGTGCGACGAAGCGCGGCGTTCAGGAAACCGAGGTCGAAGGCTGCGTTGTGGCCGACCAGGATCGCGCGCTGGCAGTCATTTGCGCGCAATGCCGCACGGACGGGCTTGAAGATGACTTCGAGCGCTTCTTTTTCAGGCAGCGCGCCGCGAAATGGGTGGCCGGGGTCGATGCCGGTGATTTCCAGTGATTTTGGATCGAGTTCGGAACCGGCGAATGCCTCGACGTGCGTGGACACGGCAGGCTCGCCATGCACGAAGCCATCATCGTCCATGCGCACGATAATGGCCGCGATTTCGAGAAGCGCGTGACGCTCGCAATCGAAGCCGCCGGTCTCGACATCGATGATGACCGGCAGGAAGCCGCGGAAGCGCTGTGACATTCGTGTGGCGTTGGCAGAAATGCTCATCTCGTCAGCATAGCAAGCCGGCACGCATCGAATGGGACTATCGATGCGTACGCGATGTCGCATTGGCGTCCTGTTCCCGCAGAATCAGCGTCGCATGCGTCCAATGATCGCCAGTACGATCGCGACGGCGATCAGAGCGAAACCGAACGTCGGGATCAGCATCAGGAATGGCAACGCAAGCACGAGTGCGGCCAGCGACCACGCAAATGGATCATCGATCGGAGCACGCTGGTCGCGCGGGCCGATCCACTTCACGAGCAGATGGTCGAGACTCAGCTTGCCGGCGCCGTTGAAGACCAGCGGCAGCAGCATCACCGCGAACAGCAGCGGCAGCTTGAAGTTGCCATGGCCCATGTCCTTGATCGCGTAACCCTTGGCAAGGTCGCTCCACATCGACCACATGTCCGGCCAGTGCACGGCAGCGGTCGCGACGAAGGTCACGAACAGCAGAGCAAAAGCCGCCACACGCGTGCCGAGACCGATCCAGATGAGGACAGCGCCAATGATTTCGGTCCAGGTCGATATCTGCCAGCTGAAATCGGTTGGCAGGCGATCGAATGGAAATGGAAAGCGCGATTGGATGTCCGCGAACCAGTTGCTGCCATTGAGCTTCTCCAAGCCGGACTCCCAGAACTCCCAGCCCATGATCAGACGCAGCACGAACGGCGGAATGGTCTCGCCAGCGCCGCGCAAGCGTGCGGTGATCGTGTTCCAGATGTCGGTCAAGCCGGTCATGAAGCTCATCGGTTGGGTCTCCCTCAAGCGGTAACGAAATGTCGCGCGACGGCGGTGCCCCTCGCCTCGCCATGCGCCAAGGACCGGCAAGCGGGTTATTTGCTTGCAGTCATGCCATCGTCGTCCGCCGGGACGTGTTCCGGAGGATTTGTTCGCGAAACCCTTGACCCTCACCCAACGTCAGGCCCGAGCATGCCGGGGCTCGCAAACGGAACAGGAGCGATGTCGTTGCATACCGTCAGCCAGATTGCGCGTCGTACCGGACTCACGGTGCGGACGCTGCATCACTACGAAGCCAAGGGCCTGTTGCTGCCTGCGGCTCGCAGCGATGCCGGTTATCGCCTCTATGGCGAACGCGAGCTGCTGCGGCTGCAACACATTGCTTCGCTCAAGATGCTCGGATTTTCATTGCTGGAAATCCGTGCGTGCCTGGATGCAGATATGCCTTCGCTCAGCGAGGCGCTCGCACGCCAGGTCGATCGTTTGCGCGCCACGGTCGTCCGCCAACAAGATTTGCTGAGTCGCCTCGAGCGCGTCGCGCAACAGGCGGCTGCCGGCGTGACGATCGATGCCGAAACCCTGCTCAACAGCATCGAGGCCAGTACGCTCTTGGAAAAATATTTCAGCACCGAACAAATGGAGTCGATCAAGCAGCGCGCGGAAACGCTCGGACCTGCCCGTATCCGCGAGGTCGAACAGGCTTGGCCGGACGTGATCGCGGGCATGCAGGCAGCACTCCAGCTCGACAAGGATCCAGCCAGCGCGGAAGTGCAGTCGCTCGCACGACGCTGGGGCATGCTCGTGCGCGAGTTCACCGGCGGGGATGCCGGGATCCAGAAGTCGATGAACACGATGTTTCGCGAGGACGCGACGACGATGCGCACACAAACAGGCATCGATCCCGCCTTGATGGCGTATGCATGCAAGGCGATGGCGTTGCTCTCTGATTGAGAGCTTTCATGGGTGCATTGCGTCGGCGTCGCCGCAGTCCGCCAGCCGCAGGCGCGCGCGCGCAAAACTGCGGATGTCATCAATGCTGAACGCCTGCAAGCGCCAACGCGGCGCAATTCGCCTATTCGCTTGCGAGCCGCGCGGCCGGCAGAGTAGTGTCGGCGCCGTTCGGGTGTCCGAAACGGAAGTGGGGAGAAACCTATGCTTTGGCAGAAGGGACGGTCCAGCGACAATGTGGTCGAGGACGAAGGCGGCGGCGGTGGCGGCGGTCCTTCGTTTGGCGGCGGGCGTGGCCTGGGCCTCGGTGGCATCATCATCGTTGTCATTGTCGGCCTGCTGTTCGGCAAGAATCCTGGCGAGATCCTGCAGTTGCTCGGCAACTTGGGTGGCGGTGGAGACAGCGGCCAGCCGACGCAGCAGCGACAGGTCGCTCCGGCGGCAAACGACGAACAGACCATGTTTGTCCAGAAGATTCTCGGCAGCACCGAGGATGTCTGGGGCGATATGTTCAAGGCCAGCGGAAAGCAATATCCAGCGCCGCGCCTTGTGTTGTTCCATGGCGGCGTGCAGTCGGCCTGCGGGACTGCATCCGAAGCGATGGGACCGTTCTACTGTCCGGGCGACCGGCAGGCCTATCTCGATCTCGATTTCTTTCATGAAATGCAGCAGCGCTTCCACGCAGCCGGCGACTTCGCGCGCGCTTACGTGATTGCGCACGAAGTCGGCCATCACATCCAGAACCTGCTCGGCATCATGGAAAAGGTCCAGCAATCGGCTCAGCGCGGTACGCCGATGCAGGGCGCTGACGGTCTTTCAGTGCGTCAGGAGTTGCAGGCCGATTGCTTTGCCGGCGTGTGGGCTAACCATGCGCAGCAGAAGCTCAACTGGCTCGAAGCAGGCGACGTCGAAGCCGCGTTGAACGCGGCGAACCAGATCGGCGACGATACCTTGCAGAAACAGTCGCGCGGCTACGCGGTGCCCGATTCGTTTACGCACGGCACGTCGGCAGAGCGCGTTCGCTGGTTCAAGAGTGGATTTGCTTCGGGCGAGTTGAAGAGCTGCGACACATTCAGCGCCGCCCAGCTCTAAGCTTCGATCCTTGCATCAGCCGCCGGGTTTCGGCGGCGGCTGTCGCACCGGAATCGGCACATTGCACAGGTCGATCTTGCCCGCCGGCACCTTGTACCAGTCATCGCGGCGATTGCGCCGCGATTCGACCAGCGCGGCAAACGTCGGTGTGTCGGTGCGCAAGATCTCGATCGGCGTGCGCTCGGCTGCCGGCACGTCGGCGGCAAGCCGCACCGACTTGATCGCAATACGCTGCTCGGGCTTCTCGTAAAACCCCAGAGCGCCAGTTCCGCGCGGCAGCGCAGACAGCCATTCCATGCCCTGCACGACGCGACCGACGACCGCGATGTTGCGATCGAGCTGGCGCGGCGCCTGGCTGGTGACCACATAGAGTTCCGCGCCGCTCCCTGATTCGATCGCGTTGTCGCGACCTGCGCCGACCATGCCGTAGCAGTGCGCAAGCCAGGTCTTGCCGGCCTTCGAGTCGCGCGCAGCTGGCATACCGTTGGTGAAGCCCACTTCAGGCGCGTATACGTCGCCATCGGGTAGGCGCGTGAACGATAGATCCTTCGCGATCGAACGCTCGAATTCGGGCGCGAGCGTCTTGCTCGCGGTGCCGAGCGAGCGAATTTTTTCCTTGTCGTCCGCGTTCGGATCGCCCCATTGGGTTACAAAGTTGTCCTGCACGCGCAGGATCGCCAAGCCATCGAAATAGTGTTCATGCGCGAGCGTGCGAATGTTCTTCGCATGCAGCGGCGCGAACGCATGTGCAAGTTCAATCACAACGCGACCAGCCGGCAGATCGAGGTAGAGCGTGTTGTCCGGATCGAGCGCGCGCCAGTCGGTGGGCTTCGATGCTTCGAGCACTTGCGCCATCGTCACCGGCTTTGCGGGCGAGCCCGCCAGTGCGCTCGTGCACGAGACGAGCGACAGGATACCCACGATGTTGCACAGGGATTTGCGCATGAGATACCTCGCAGACGCTGGGCCCCGAATGCGCCGGGGCGACGAAGGAAAAAAAGATCGGCCCGACTGCGATTTCAGCGTTTGCCGCCGCGAGTTGCAGGTGGCTTCCTGCGCGCGCTCGGCTTTGCGTCCGTCGACGTCACGTGGAAGCGGCGAATGAAGTCGCGCACATCTGGATAGACCACGTCGCGCCAGCGGCGGCCGCTGAAGATACCGTAGTGACCCGCACCCTTGACTTCGATGTGCGCGTGTTTCATTGCCGGAATGCCGCTGCACAGGTCATGCGCAGCTTTGGTCTGGCCGAGCCCGGAAATATCGTCGAGCTCGCCTTCGATCGTCAGCAGGGCTGAGCCCTTGATCGCTTCGGGGGCCACGCGCTCACCGTCGACGACCCACGTGCCCAGTGGCAACGAGTGTTCCTGGAACACGATGCGGATCGTGTCGAGATAAAATTCGCCCGGCAGGTCGAGTACCGCGTTGTACTCGTCGTAGAAACGGCGATGTGCGGCGGCGTCATCGAGATCGCCACGCACCAAGTCCCGATAGAAATCCGAATGCGCATTGAAATGCCGGCTCGGATTCATCGCGACGAACCCGGCATGCTGCATGAAGCCCGGGTAGACGCGGCGACCCTTGCCCGGATAGTTCGGCGGCACGTCGAACACGACGTTCGTCTCGAACCACGAAAACGGCTTGGTCGTGGCGAGGTCGTTGACCTTGGTCGGGCATTGGCGCGGATCGATCGGACCACCCATCATCGTCATCGACAGCGGCGTAGGTTCGCCCGCCGACGCCATCAACGAAACGGCGGCGAGCACCGGCACCGTCGGCTGGCACACCGACATCACGTGCACCTTGCGTGCGCCAAGATGGCCGATGAAGCGGCGCACGTAGGCGATGTATTCATCCAAGCCGAACGGGCCCTTGTCGAGCGACACCATGCGCGCGTCGACCCAATCGGCGATGTAGACATCGTGATCGCGAAGCATGGTGCGCACGGTGTCGCGCAGCAGGGTCGCGTGATGACCCGACATCGGCGCGACCACGAGTACGACCGGATCGTCGCGTAGTTGCTTCAGCGCACCCGGATCGTCGCTGCAGCGTTTGAAGTGAACGAGGTTGCAGAACGGCAATTCCAGCGCGCGCTCCTCGATCACCGCAGCCTGGCGGCCGTGCGCGAGGACCGAAGTGATGCCGAAAGCGGGTTTTTCGTAATCCTTGCCAATCCTGTAGAACAGCTCGTGGCCGGCTGCCACGCGGTCCAAACCCGGTATTTGCGACATCCAGCTGTCCAGTGCGGACATTGCCTGAGCAGCCGCGCCGGACCAGGCGACCCACGGGTTAAGCAGGGTGCGATTGGCTTCGTGAAGGTGGTACAGCATTGGCGGTCCCGGCAGCGGAGGCGTTAACCCGATGATTCTAGGCCTTTGGCGGCCAATCACCAGTGCTGTTGTGCAGAGCGCGCGCCAGTTTGCGAAAACTTGCATTGCTTCATCCAGTCGTGCTGGCGCGGAAATCGAAGCACGGACTTGAAGTCTCGCCGCGACAGATTGGCAGCTCATGCAACAATCCGTAATTGCCGAAGTACCAATTGCGCCGAAAGATCACAGGCAAATCGGAGACCAGATGTTGAAGACACATGTCGCAACGCTCGCATTGCTGGCTTGCATAGAATCATCGCCGGCTGTGTTCGCTGCCGATGTCGCCATTCCGCCACCCGTGGACGCGATCTATCCGGGCACGTTGAAACTTGAAGTCGATGCAACCGATCTCGACCATCGCATCGTCCGCGTGCACGAGGAAATTCCCGTCGCTGCGGGGCCGCTGACGTTGCTGTATCCGCAATGGCTGCCCGGCAACCACGCGCCGCGCGGACCGATCGACAAGCTCGCTGGCCTCGCGATAAGCGGTAATGGCCAACCGATCGTTTGGCAACGAGATCCAGTCCAGGTGTATGCGTTCCACCTTGACGTCCCGCACGGCGTTGCGAGCATCGCGATCGATTTCGATTTCATGTCGCCGCAGGACTCGAGCCAGGGTCGTGTGGTGATGACACCGGACATGCTTAATCTGCAATGGAATACGGTCGCGCTATATCCGGCCGGATACTTCGCAAGCAGGATCACGATCGCGCCAAGCGTGAAACTGCCGCAAGGTTGGCAATTTGGCTGCGCGCTCGAAAGCGACGCTGCGATTGCCGCGAACAGCGGCGCAAATTTCAAACCGGTCGCGTTCAATATCCTGGTTGATTCACCGATGTTCGCCGGTCGCCATTACAAGCGCGTCGATCTCGCGGGCGCAGGCAACGTGCCGGTGCGCCTGAACATCGTGGCCGACGAGGCGAAGGATCTGGAGATCAAACCGGAGCAGCTCAAGGCGCATGTCGAACTCGTTGCCCAGGCGCGCAAGTTGTACGGCTCGCAGCACTACGATCACTACGACTTTTTGCTGGCGCTCACCGACAATCTGGGCAGCATCGGACTGGAACACCATCGCTCCAGTGAAAACAGCGCAGACCCCGGCTATTTCAGCCAGTGGGACAAGCAAGCGCCAAGGCGCGATCTGCTGGCGCACGAATACACGCATTCGTGGAACGGAAAATTCCGCCGACCCGCCGACCTGACCACGCCGAATTTCAACGTGCCGATGCAGGGCAGCCTGCTCTGGGTCTACGAAGGGCAAACCCAGTATTGGGGCTGTGTGCTCGCCGCGCGTTCGGGTTTGTGGAGCATCGAGCAGGCGCGTGATGCGATTGCGATGGTCGCGGCAAACTATGCCGACAACCGGCCCGGTTTCGATTCGCGCAACGTTCAGGATACGACCAACGATCCGATCATCGCGCAGCGCAAACCGCTCGCTTATCGCAACTATCAGATGAGCGAGGACTACTACAGCGCCGGCCAGCTGATCTGGCTCGACGTCGATTCGAAGCTGCGCGAGGTCACGCACGAAAAACGTTCGCTGGACGATTTCGCGCGCGCATTCTTCGGTGTCGATGACGGCAGCTATGCGGTGAAGACGTACACCTTCGATGACGTCGTGCATGCGCTCAACGGCGTCGCCGCGCACGACTGGGCGACTTTCCTGCGCACGCGCCTCGACGCGCACGCACCGCCGCTCGACGGCATTGCCGCCAGCGGCTGGAAACTTGTCTATACGGATACGCCGAGCGCGTTCCAGAAAAATGCGGAAGCGAACCGCAAGGCGGCCGATTTTTCGACATCGATCGGACTCACGATAAGTGCCAAGGATGGCAAGATCACCGACGTGCGCTGGAATGGGCCGGCATTCAAGGCCGGAATCGCCCCAACCAGCACGCTCGTCGCGGTCAATGGGCGCGAATTCAAGCCCGATCGGTTGAAGGACGCGATGACTGCTGCGAAAGGAAGCGCTACGCCGATTGAATTGCTGGTCAAGTCCGGCGACGTATACAAGACTGTGCGCGTGGACTATCACGATGGACCCCGCTATCCGCATCTGGAGCGCATTGCGGGAACAACCGATCGCCTCGACGCGATCCTCGCTGCACGACGCTGACAATCCGGGCGCGCGCATCGTGCAAGCGGAGATCACGCTCACCGCACATCAGGCGCGCCTGATGCATCTCGCTGCGCAAGGCCTGCTCGCGCGCCCGTCGCGACGCGCGCGCAAAGCCGACGTGCTTGCTGCGATCGAGCGCATGCGCGTGTTGCAGATCGATACCATCCATGTGGTCGCGCGCAGTCCTTACTTTGTGCTTTTCTCACGCCTTGGCGGGTATCCGTCGGCATGGCTGGAAGAATTGCTGGCCGAAGCGGGGATCTTCGAGTGCTGGGCGCATGAAGCTTGCTTCGCACCCTTGCGCGATTCCGGTCTGCATCGTCGGCATGCGCTCGATGGGCGCAACCGCCACTGGTCGATGAAGAGTGCGCTGCGCACGCGCAAGGATCACGCCGCCGGCATGGCCGGTCTGCTTGAACACATCCGTGAAATGGGCGCGGTGAAGACGTCCGACTTTCAACGCAGCGACGGCGTCGCCAGTGGCGGCTGGTGGGGCTGGAAGAACGAGAAGCGCTGGCTTGAAGCGTTGTTCGCGCTCGGCGACTTGATGATCGATCGACGCGAGAATTTCCATCGCGTGTACGACTTGCGCGATCGCGTGCTGGCAAAGGCGGCCGCGCGCAACGCGACCATGTCGATGGTTCACGACGAAACGTTTTCCGACGCGTCCATGCGACGCGCGTTCGTCCTCGGGGGAGTGCACGCGTTGGGCGTCACGCAGGCACGCTGGATCAACGATTATTTCCGCGCGGGTGGTCGGGTCAAGGATGCTGATCTCGACGGTTTTGTTGAGCCTGGAGAGCTTCTGCGCATCGAGGTGGAAGGCTGGAGCAAGCCCGCCTACGTGCATCGCGAACACATCGCGCTTGCGCGCACGGCCGCGGGCAATCGCCTGCGCGCGAGCCACACCACCTTGCTGTCGCCATTCGACCCCGTCGTGTGGGATCGCGAGCGCGCTTCGACGATGTTCGGGTTCGACTACCGTATCGAATGCTACACGCCGGAGCCGAAGCGGAAGCACGGCTATTTCGTGCTGCCGATCCTGCATCGGGGTCGCCTGGTTGGCCGCCTCGACGCCAAGGCGCATCGCGCCATCGGCGTGTTCGAGGTCAAGGCGCTCTTTCTGGAAGACGGCGTCGTAGCGACGCCGGCGCTCGCCGATGCGACTGCCGACGCGATCCAGCGCTGCGCGGACTGGCATGCAACCGCGCAGGTGAAAATCGGACGCTGCAGTCCGAAGGAATTTCGCAACGAATTGCGCACAGCGATGAAACGGCGCGCGCAAGCTTGAGACACATTCGATCGAGGGTTGCCGTGGCAGCCGATCCTGCGCAAGATGTTACCGTCAGCGGGTGGAGACGATGATGACGAATGACGAAATGGCCGCGACCGCGATCCGCTTGACGCTTTCGGTGATCGTGGGCGGCGTGATTGGATTGAATCGCGACCTTGCCCACAAGCCGGCCGGCGTGCGGACGCATGCCCTGGTCAGCCTCGGCACTGCGTTGATGGTGTTGGTCGTGATGCCGGTCGGAGACGACAACGCGCATCACTACGACGCCCTGAGTCGAGTCATCCAGGGTGTTCTCACCGGTATAGGTTTTCTCGGCGCGGGCGTGATCCTGCGCGACCCCGGTATGCGCCATGTCAGCGGCCTGACCACGGCAGCAACGATCTGGCTGACTGCGCTGATCGGCGTCGCTTGCGGCGCGGGTTTGTACATCCCGGTTTCCATCGCGGTCGTACTGGGTGGATTGGTGGTGACAATCGGCGGACGCATCGATCGTGGGTTCCGTAACGACCCGCCCATCGATTGAGATGCTCCGTGGTCACCATGCGTTGGCCCATGCGCCCGAACCTACGGCAAATTTGCCGCTTCGATAAATGAAAGAGGTAATTTGAATGCGCACACTCCGTTTTCCCGGCAAGTCCGTTCTGGCTTTACTGTTGCTCTTGGGATGCGCGTCTGCTGTCGCGGCCGAGGGCATGCAAGGTTTGAATCAAACCTCGATCAAAATCCGCGTCGGCGCCCATGCGCTGGTCGCGGGCACTGTGCTGGAAAGCGTGAAAGCCGAGTTCCTGTGCACCACGGGCAAGGATGGGGCGCTCTCGGTGTCGGTGGTCCTGCCCGAGCCTGAGGCAATAAAAGGTTTTCCGCTGGGGGACTTCGAGGGACCTGAAGGGGTTGGGGAGAAACGCGCGCTCGCGACGTGGTCGCTGGGCGGCGAAAAAACGCCTCCGGTGAAAGGCAAGATTTCCGGCTGGTACGGCGTGGATGGCGATGGTTTCCTGCTTGCGACCACGAGCGATTCGGCGAATGCCTCGAACTTCAAGCGCCTTTTGCGGCGCTATCTGGACGCCGCTACGCAACCGCTTCGCCTCGTCGTCGATTCGCCGAAGAAAGGCGCTGCGCTTGAAGTCGAAATCGGACTCGGAGACCAGCGCGAATCTGTCGAAGCAATCATCGCGCCTTGCCTGAAGGCGCACAAATAGGGGCGTGTAGCGCGGGTTAACGGGTTGTCGAAAGCGTGACGATGAAGCGCAGATGCTTTCCATCCGGCGTCGGTTCGCAGCGCGCGTCGCCGCCGTGTCGGCGCGCGATCTGACGAACCAGCGCGAGGCCGAGTCCGGTGCCGATCGACTCGCGCGCTCCACTACGGCGATAGAACGGCATGAACAAGCGCTCGCATTGCTCCGCCGGTACCGGCGGCCCCTGGTCGCTCACCACGATTTCTATGCCGCGCGCAGACGTCGCCAATGTGATCCGTGTTGGCGGCGCGCCGTGCAGACGTGCGTTCTCCAGCAGGTTCCGCAGCAGCCGGCGCAACAGGCGTGAATCGCCGCGCAGCATGATCGGCGTGCCGTCGAGTTCCGCTTCCGGATAGCGCGAACATTCCTCGGCTGCTAGCGCAAGCAAATCGATATCCTCGACAACATCGTTGTCGTTGAGCGCATCAAGGCGACTCGCGAGCAATATTTCGTCGACCAGGGAGTCGAGCTCGGCGATGTCCTGATTGAGGCCGATCTTTCGCGCGGGATCGGCAGATTCCTTCATCAGCTCGACCGCCATGCGGATGCGCGTCAGCGGCGTGCGCAATTCGTGGGAGGCATTTGCGAGCAGCGACTTGTGCGCACTAACGAGTTCGTCGATACGCGCCGCTGCGCGATTGAAGCTGGTCGCCAGATGCGCGACTTCGTCGTGTCCTTCAACCGCGACGCGCGCCGACATGTTGCCCGCGCCGAGCGCCTCGACGCCGGCCTGCAGTCGTTCCAGTCGCGTCGCAATACGGCGCACCAAGGGATACGCGGCAACGCCTACGGCAAGCGCCAGCACCAGCAGCACGAGCAGCACCAAGTAGTGCGGGTGACCGCCGAACGGCCTGCTCGACAACAGGCGACGACCGTCGGGCAGGTCGATCACCCAGCCGTGATCAAGCTCGTGGCCAATCACTGCAAGATGCGTATGGTCCGGGGCCAGCAGCAGTGCATTCACGTTGAGGCCGACCGCGAGGGAGCGCATGGCGGCCTGCTGCTGTTCTGCTGGCGCATCTGCGGGCGGCAGAGCGTTCTGCACAAAACGGCTGAGCATCGAAGTTTCCGCTTCGTCCGCAAAACCGGCGCCATGCCAGAGCAGCATGGCCGCGAACGCAAACACGATCAGGCTGCCAAGCAGCGCGAAATAGAATTTCAGATACAGACGCGACATGGTCAATCCTGCGCGCGCGCGAAGACGTAGCCGGCACCGCGCACGGTGATGATGCGTCGCGGCGCTTTGGGATCGTCCTCGATCGCGGCGCGGATGCGCGAGATATGCACGTCGATCGAGCGATCGAACATTTCCAGTTGTTCGCCTTTCACCAGATCGAGCAGGCTTTCGCGAGAGAGCACGCGACCGGCGTGTTCGGCCAGCGCGAGCAACAGCGCGAATTGGTAACTGGTCACACAGCGAACGTTGCCGTCGATGCGCAGCGCGCGTGCGCCGCGGTCGATTTCCAGCCGGCCGAAATGCAGCGGTCGATCTTCGCGCGCGCGACCATGCCGACGCAGGATCGCGCGCAGGCGTGCGAGCAGTTCGCGCGGTTCGAACGGCTTGGGCAGGTAATCGTCGGCGCCCAGCTCAAGCCCGACGATGCGGTCGGTCGCCGCACCACGCGCGGTCAGCATCAGCACTGGCGTGTCCGCATGGGCGCGCAGGCGACGGCAGACGTCGAGGCCGTCCATGTCCGGCAGCATCAGGTCGAGCACGATCGCGTCGAATACCTGCGTGGCGAGACGTTCCAGCGCGGTGCTGCCGAATGCGGCAATGTCCACGCGAAAACCCGCTTCGCCGAGATACTCCGAGAGCATCGCGGCAAGGCGGGTATCGTCTTCGACAATCAGGATGCGCTCGGCCATGGCGGAATGGACTGTAACGACGACGAGCTGCGCTGGCGAGCGGCGCCGATCATTCCTGCATTTGCGCGTGATGGCTCGTGATATTCGCGACCAGGGTTTTGCGTTGTTCCGGGGTCAGAACCTGCGCGATATCGCCAGCCGACTGCGCGATTTTCTGCGAGGTCTTGTCCATCGCCTGGATATGCGCAACGCGCAAGGCTTCGATCGCGTCGCGGTCGAGCGGATCGGCAGCGAGCAGTTGCAGCAGCTGTGCATGCGTATCGTTCATCTGCTCATGCATCGCCCCGAAATCGACCAGTAGCGGTTGCAACAGCGAATCGATTTGGGTTTTCTGCGCGGGATTCACGCCAATATCGGCGAGCATCTGTTCGACATGTGCCTGAGCATCCGCGCGACTGATCGGGCCGTGATGAAAACCTGCGCCCGCCGAGCCATGTGCTAAGGCGAGGGCAGCACCGCCGCAAGCCAGAGCGGCGACAAGCGCCAGCGGCGCAAAGCGACGCAGCGGCGAGCGAGAAATTTGCGAGGAAGCATTCATGGGTAAGTCTCCGGAAAGACAGGCAGGCTGCCTGTGCCGTGAGACTGTGCCCCTCGTGTTGGCGGGCGTTGTCGCGGAGGTAAAGTTATGTGTAGCAGGGATGCGGCAAGCGCATCCCTGTACGAGCAGCTGTGCCATTCAAATGCTCAGCGCATTCGATTGGCGTGCGACCCATCCGGGGATCGCGCCGGCGATCACGCCGGACGGCTCAGCAACTACGCTGGACGCGAATAGCGCTGACCGCCACCGGTACGCTGCTGCGGCTTCTTGTTGCGCGAACCCGGGTGCGCATCGGCGCCACCTCCCACGTGCGGGCGACGCGCATGACGCTGCTGCGGCGGACGCTGATTCTGCGTCGGACGCGAAGTGCCGTCGACACGCAACGGACGCGACGGCTCGAAGCCGGCGATCGGCTCGATAGCGATGTCCTGCTTGAGCATGCGACGGATGTCGCGCAGCAGACCTTCCTCGTCACTGGAAACCAGCGAGATCGCAAGGCCTTCGGCGCCAGCGCGACCGGTACGACCGATGCGGTGCACGTAGTCTTCAGCAACCATCGGAAGATCATAATTGATCACCATCGGTAGCTGATCGATATCCAGACCGCGTGCAGCGATGTCGGTCGCAACGAGTACGGATACTTTGCCGCTCTTGAAGTCCTTGAGTGCACGCGTGCGCTGCGCCTGGCTCTTGTTGCCGTGAATCGCCGCTGCACGCAGGCCGGCCTTTTCGAGCATCTGCGCAAGCTTGTCGGCGCCGTGCTTGGTGCGACCGAACACCAGGGTCTGGCGCGCGTCGTTCATCAGCAAGTGCAGCAGCAGATCGCGCTTGCGCGCGGCATCGACCGGATGGATGCGGTGCGTGACCGTGGAGACAACGCTGTTCGGCTTGGCCACCTGGATCTCGACCGGATCGCGCATGAACTCGCCGGCAAGCGCCTTGATTTCCGGTGCGAACGTGGCCGAGAACAGCCAGGTCTTGCGATTCTGTCGCGGCAACGCGGCGAGGATGCGCTTGATCGCGGGCAGGAAGCCCATGTCGAGCATGCGGTCGGCCTCATCGAGGATCAGCACTTCGACATTCGACAGGTTAACGCTGCGACGTTCCATGTGGTCCATCAGGCGTCCCGGCGTGGCGACGACGATTTCGACGCCACGACGCAACGCGTCCACCTGCGGCTGCATGCCGACGCCGCCGAACACGGTGGTCGAACGCACAGCCAGATGCTTGCCGTAGGCGCGAATGCTTTCATGCACCTGCGCAGCGAGTTCG
>JBBRZD010000042.1:0-14593 GCA_038237055.1 Lysobacterales bacterium
AAGTCGATGCCGAACTTGGTCGCAAGCACGACCTCGTCGCGTCGACCGGCGATCGCCGTTGCAACGATGCGTTCGTTGGTCTCGGGGCCATACATGTCCGCGGTGTCGAGGAAGCTTACGCCGAGATCGAGCGCGCGCTGGATCAGCGCGACGCCATCGGCGGCGTCAGTCTGGCTGGTCGAATAGGCAAACGAGAGGCCCATGCAGCCGAGGCCGAGCGCTGAAACCTGCAGATCGTTGCCGATTATTCTGGTTTTCATGGTCGAAACTCCTTGGGCCGCGTTCGCCGCTCCGTATGGCGGCTTCTACCTCTACTACCCGAGTCGCGCGCAGCTTGCGCCGAAGCTGCGCGTGTTCGCGGATTTCCTGCGCGGGCGCATGAAGGATGTGTCAGCTCAGGCCGTGCGCACGAGTCGTTCGACAACGGAACGATAGTTCGCAGCAATGCGCGCCTCATCGCGATGGCGGAATCCGCGCACGACCCATTCGCCGCCGACCATCACGTCGCGCACCAGATTCGAGTTGCCGGCGAAAATCCAGGTATCGATCACGTGCTCCGGCTCGCGTCCGGCGAGCAATGCCGAAGAGTCGTCGAGCACGACGAAATCGGCCCGCGGATTCGCGCAGGACGAGGAAGGATCGCCGCTTTCGATTTGACCGACGGTGACGCCGCATGCAATCGCGCCGCCTGCAAGCGCCTGCGCGAACAGCCGCTCGCCAGTACTCGGCGTTTGCGCGCTCGCGCTGACATTGCGATGTCGCGTGATCAGACGCTGTCCGTATTCAAGCCAGCGCAGTTCCTCTACCGGCGACACCGAGATGTGGCTGTCCGAACCGATACCGATCGCGCCACCGGCGTCGAGCCACGCGTTGAGCGGAAACAAGCCGTCGCCGAGATTCGCCTCGGTGGTCGGGCACAGACCCGCAACGGCACCGGTTGCGGCGGCGCGACGCGTCTCATCCTCCGTCATGTGCGTCGCATGCACGAGGCACCAGCGGCGATCGACTGCCGCATGATCGAGCAGCCATTCGACCGGGCGCGCATTGCGGATCGCCAGGCTGTCCTGCACTTCGCCGATCTGCTCGGCGATATGAATGTGCACCGGCATCGATGATGAAGATCGCTGCGCCGCTGATGGCGGCAGCGCGTCGATGCCCGCAAGCACGGCGCGCATCGCATCAGGCGGCACCGCGCGCAGTGAATGCAGCGCAATGCCGACGTTCATCAGTGGCGACTCCAGCGTGCGCAGCCGTTCGACCAGACGCAGAAAACCATCGACATCGTGACCGAAACGACGCTGACGCTCCGACAACGGCCGCCCGTCGAAACCACCGGTCATGTACAGCGTCGGCAGCAAGGTGAGGCCGATGCCGGCTTCGTGCGCGGCGGCGATCAAGGCCAGCGACATCGCAGCCGGATCGGCATAGGGCCGTCCATCCGGCTGGTGATGCAGATAGTGGAATTCGCAGACTTGGGTGTAGCCGGCCTTGAGCATCTCGACGTAGAGCTGGGTCGCGATCGCACGCAAGTCGTCAGGACCCACGCGACCGGCGAACGCATACATGACCTCACGCCAGCTCCAGAAACTGTCGTCGTGACTTCCTTGCCTTTCAGCAAGGCCTGCCATCGCACGCTGGAATGCGTGTGAATGCAGATTGGGCATGCCCGGCACGACATAGGTGCCAAGATTGACTGCAACCCGTTGTGCGCTGCCGGCGTCGACCGCGTGTCGCAGCGTCGACCCATCGAGTCCAAAGCGAACGCTGCGCGCGAAACCCTGCGGCAACCAAGCGTACTCGGCTTCATAGATAGTCGTAGACATACTCGATCCGGCAGCAGCGAAGGGGCGAGACTAGCCGTGCGCCGCCACCATTTCCACACTTCGTGGCGCGTGTTCCGAAGTATCTTTTTGGACTTGATACTCCAATGGACGGAGTCGCGACGTGGGATAGGGTGCTAGGCTCGGCCCTCAGGGGAAAACGATTCGTTCAGCTAAATCCAGAGCCGAACCCAGAATGGGAATTCTAACTATGCTCAATTGCAGATACTTCGCCGCAGCCCTTGCAATGGCATGCGGCATCGCATCAGCGGCAACGCACACATCCATTGCTCCTACAAGCTTTGCTGGCAACTTCAAGTCCGTCGACCAGATCTCGACCGCACGCTTCGCTGCGCCGGATCTCAAAACGATCGCTGAAGAAGACGCGCTGCGCGAAGCGGCCGGCCATCCAATGCGGTTCGCCATCGCACACGACAGCACAGTCGATGCGCGTTCTGGCGGCACCTGGGAGCAGACGGGGGATCGCAGCATCTGGCGCTATCGCGTCCAAGCTGAAAATACCGCGTCGTTGAACTTCGGTTTCACGCGGTACCACCTTCCGGCGAGCGCGCGCCTTTTTCTCTTCGCCAGCAAGGACCACGAGCAGCTCGCAGGGCCGTATGACGCTTCACACAACGAACTCGGCCAGCTGTGGACACCGATCATCGCATCGGCCGACGTCATTCTGGAACTCGACGTCGCAACCAACGAGCGGAGCAAAGTCGATCTGGTGCTCGGCAAGATCAATCAGGGTTATCGAGGCTTCGGCACGATGAGCAAGGGCTATCAGCAGCCCAGCCTGCACGTGACCGGCGAAGGCAAATCTGCCTGCTCGCCGGATGCGATCCAGTCCGGCTCCTGCAATATGGACGTAGCCTGCCTCGACTCGGCGGATCCGTGGAACAACCCACGTCGTTCCGTCGGCGCCTACACGATTTCCGGTACCGATACCTGCACCGGCTCGCTGGTCAATAACACCGCCGGCGACCGCAGCCTGCTGTTTATCACCGCGAGCCATTGCGAGGTCGTCAACAATCCGGCAGGCATCGTCGTCTACTGGAACTACGAGTCGCCGACCTGCCGCACGCCGGGCAGCGCCGCTAGCGGCAACGCCCTGCCAAAACCGGCGACGACGAGCAGCGGCTCGACTTTCCTGGCACGCACGCGCAATCCATTCAACAGCAGCGACTGCACGAACGGTGCGCTGTGTTCGGACAACACACTGGTCAAGCTCAACGGCACCCCCGACCCGGCCTGGAACCTGTTCTGGGCCGGTTGGGACCACAGCAGCACACCCGCCATTTGCACACCGGGTCCGACGGCTTCATCGACGGTCGGTCAGTGCGCCGGTATCCATCACCCGAACGTGGATGAGAAGCGCATTACCTTCGTCGACCAGAACTTTCAACTGGGTGGCATCAGTGGCGGCACGAACACGCACTGGCACGCGTTCTGGGATCCAACCCCACCGATCCTGCCGAACATCGTCTCTCCACCGCCATCGCTGCCGCCGGGCGTGACCGAGCCGGGTTCATCAGGATCACCGCTCTACAACGCAAATCAGCGTTTGGTTGGCGTGCTCAGCGGTGGCCCGTCCTCGTGCGGCGCTACCGGTGCCAATCTGTCGGACTTCTATGGCCAGCTTTCGGTCGCTTGGGACGGCGAAGGCACGTCGACGACGCGCATGAAGGATTGGCTCGATCCCACGGCAAGTGGCGCGACGGCCATCGACGGCATCGGCATGACGCCGTTCAACTTCACGCTCGATCCAGCGTCGGTATCGGTCTGCACGACCACGAACAACGCCACGATCAATCTTGCTGCAACCTACGACGTCGGCTTCAGCGGAACGGTCGCGCTTGCAGCGAGCGGCAATCCGGCGCCAAGTACGGCCGTGTTTGCACCGACGAGCATGACGCCACCGACGGCTGCATCGGTGCTGACACTCAATGGATTGTCATCCGTCGCGCCCGGCAACTACCCCGTGACGGTGACGGGTACCAGCGGCGCTGACGTGGTGAGCAAGACGCTGGCGCTTTCAGTGGCGTCAGCTCTGTCCGGCAGCGTGACACTGACAGCACCTGCGAATGCCGCCACCGGCGTTGCAACCAGTCCGACCTTGACCTGGCAAGCGCTCGCGGGCGCCGCATCGTATACCGTCGAAATCGCCACGGATTCAGCGTTCGCCAGCATCGTCACGACGCAGTCCGGCATCAGCGGCACCAGCTACGCCGCGAGTGGACTGAGTCCCTCAACGACTTACTACTGGCGCGTCACGCCAACCAATGGTTGCGGTGGCGGCACGATGTCCGCGGTCTTCAACTTCACGACTGCGAACATCATCTGCCACAGTCCGAATCTGGCGATTCCCGATGGCACACCGGCCGGCGTCAACGATACGATCACGCTGACCGACACGTCGTTACTGTCCGGTTTGACCCTGCAGATCAAAGCAGTGCATACGTACGTCGGTGATCTGAAATTCACGCTGTCGAAAGGTGCCGCATCGTCCGCGGTAATCGATCGCCCGGGGTACACGGGCACTGGCTTCGGTTGCGGAAATGCAAACATCGACGTCACCCTTGACGATACCGCCAGCAGCCCTGTCGAAAACGCCTGCAGTACGACGCCACCCGCGATCGGCGGAACCCTGTCGCCGAATGCACCCGGTCTCGCGCCCTTTGCGGGCCTGTCGTTGTCCGGCACATGGACGTTGAACGTTTCCGACAATGCAAACGGCGACACCGGCACGCTGACCGAGTGGTGTCTGGTACCGCAAATCGGAATCAGCGATGTGATCTTCGCGAACGGTTTCGAAGTCGCCACTCCGTAAACGATCGCATTCTTGTTTCGCTTCGAGGGGTCGCGGATGCGGCCCCTCTTTTTTTGGCGCTGAATTTCGTCCTACACACTGCGTTGCATTGACTGGGATTGGTACGCCGATCGATGATGCGAGGCCATCCGTGGCCATCGGAGCATGCGTATCAACTTCATTTCGCTGAACTTTGCTCCTGCGGCGCCGCAGTCCGCTTGCACTCTGCAACGCGGTGGATGGCGATGAAGTCGACGCTCTGGCACGGCCTGTTGCGCGACTGTCGCCTCGCGACGATGACCGAAGACGGCTACGGCCTGATCGAAAATGGCACGCTTGGCTGGAACGATGGCGTGCTGACGTATGCAGGATCGATCGACGATCTGCCGGCAGCCCCGCATGAACTCGCGACACAGGTCACATCGGCCGCCGGACGTCTGGTCACGCCGGGCCTTATCGATTGCCACACGCATCTCGTTTTCGCAGGCGACCGCGCCGACGAGTTCGAGCGTCGCCTCAACGGCGCGAGCTACGAGGAAATCGCGCGCAGCGGCGGCGGCATCCTGTCGAGTTTGCGCGCAACACGCGCTGCCGACGAGGACACACTGCTCGCGCAATCCTTGCCACGCGCTCGCGCGCTGCTCGCCGATGGCGTCACCACGATCGAAATAAAATCCGGTTATGGCCTCGACCTCGACAGCGAATCGAAGATGCTGCGTGTTGCACGACGCATCGGGGGGGAGCTCGGAGTCAGCGTGCGCACGACCCTGCTTGCAGCCCATGCGCTGCCGCCGGAATTCGCCGGCCGAGCGGACGACTATGTGGATCACATCTGCACGACTCTGCTACCGGCCATTGCAGGCGAAGGCATCGCCGACGCCGTCGACGCGTTCTGCGAAAAGATCGCATTCACGCCTGCACAGACGCGGCGCGTGTTCGAGAAAGCCCGCGAGCTGGGCCTGCCAGTCAAGCTGCATGCGGATCAGTTGTCCGATCTTGGCGGCGCAGCGCTGGCTGCGGAATTTCACGCGCTGTCGGCCGATCATCTGGAATGGTCCAGCGAAGCCGGCGTGCGTGCGATGGTCGAGCACGGTACCGTCGCGGTGTTGTTGCCCGGCGCGTTCTACGCACTGCGCGAAACGAAACTTCCGCCGATCGACACTTTGCGCAAACACGGAGTACCCATCGCGATCGCAAGCGACATGAATCCGGGCACATCGCCCCTGCTGTCGCTGCGCCTCGCCCTCAACATGGCCTGCATTGCGTTTCGCATGACGCCGCAGGAAGCGTTGCGCGGCGCAACCGTCAACGCGGCGCGGGCGCTGGGCCTTGATGATCGAGGTGTGCTTGCTGCCGGCAAGCGCGCGGATTTCGTCGTGTGGAATGCCGAACGTCCGGCGGACCTGTGCTACTGGATCGGCGGCACGCTTGCGCGTGATGTGTATGTCGGTGGACGCAAGATTTCTGTCTGAACTACAACGTAAGCCCGCTCTCGAAGCGGCGCTCGCGTTGCGTGATTGGATCGATGAACGTCAGCGTCTTCGCCAGCAGCTTCAGCGGTCGACTGTAGTCGTCGTCGCGGCGTATTTCGGGCGATGCGAGTTCCGGATAGAAATCATCGTTGACGATCGCCGCACCCAACGCCGCCATGTGCACGCGAATCTGGTGTTTCCTGCCGGTCACCGGCGCTAGCTCGTAGCGCCAGATTTCGCCATTGCAATCGAGCACGTCGATACGCGTCTCGCTGTTGGGCACGCCTGCGATTTCCTGCGTACGAAAAAACGGCTCGCCGGGCGCGAGGCGCGTCATGCGTGTCAGTGGAAAGTCGAGTTGCTCCAGCGCGGGCGCCAAGGCTTCGTAGCTTTTTTTGATGCGCCGCTCGCGGAAAAGAGCTTGATACAACGCGCGCGTGGCCGGATTGACCGAGAACATCACCAAGCCCGCCGTTGCACGATCGATGCGATGCAGGGGCGCGAGATCAGCGTTGTCGTAGCGCCGCCGCAGACGCGCGAGCACGGTTTCCTCGACATATCTGCCTGCAGGCACGACGGGCAGGAAGTGGGGCTTGTCGACGACGATCAAATGTTCGTCGGCATGCAGAATGGCCTCTGCAAATAGAATGCGCGCTTCATCGGCGACTTCGCGGTAGTAGTGGATGCATTGGCCGATTCGGTACGGCGTCGTCTGCGTAATCGCAGCGCCTTGCGCGTCCAGTACGCGCCCACGCTCGATGCGCTCACGCCAGATCTCGCGATCAATGGTCGGGAAATGCGCGCACAGGCAATCGAAAATCGTCGCCCACGGGCCGGCCGGCAATTGCAGGCTACTCGCGGCGACACCATTACTCGGCGGAGGTCGAATCACCAGGCCAAACCTGAACGAAAACGACGGGCATGGTGACCGATAACGTCCGGCTACGGGAACTGCGAGATAATGCAGCATGACTACCGACCCACTTCCCGCCATCGATCCGTACGCCGAGAGCGTCGATCCTTCCGTCCATTGCAACACCTGCGAAGCCGTCTGTTGCCGCCTGACCGTATATCTGATGCCGGGCGATTCAGTTCCCGCGTGGCTCAGCGGCCACGACGATCACGGCATGGAGCAGATGGCGAAGGGCGAAGACGGCTGGTGCGTTGCGCTTGATCGCAACAGCATGCTCTGCTCGATCTACGAACAACGCCCCGGCGTCTGCCGCAAGTTCGCGATGGGCGGCCCCTATTGTCGCGACGAGCGCGATACCTGGTTCGGAAAACCCGGCGGCGGCATCCCGATCAAGGTCGTCAACAGCAGCGGCTGATCGGCCAACCGCCGACGAACGAGCGGGCGAAACCCTACAATGCCGCCTTCCCTGCCGAAGGCCAGCGCATGGCGCCCAATTCCACCGTCTACAAGGTCGAGCTGCAAATCAGCGACATGGACCGCCACTATTACGCGGCCCATGTGCTGACGATGGCGCAGCATCCGTCCGAGACCGAGGAGCGCTTGATGGTGCGTCTCGTCGCGTTCGCGCTGTACGCGGATGAGCGTCTGGAGTTCGGCAAGGGTCTCAGCAGCGACGATCAACCCGACCTGTGGCGCACCGACCGCAACGGCGAGATCGCGCAATGGATCGATCTGGGTCAACCCGATGAACAACGTATCCGCAAAGCCTGCGGTCGCGCGCGCCAGGTCGTCATCGTGAGCTATAGCGGGCGCAGCGCCGAAATCTGGTGGGAAAAAAACCGCACCTCGTTGCAGCGTGTGAAAAATCTCACCGTGATCGACATTCCTGGCCCAACCACCGAAGCGCTGGGGGAACTTGCCGAACGCACGATGCGGCTGCAATGCCTGATTCAGGATGGTCATGCGCAGTTGCTCAGCGGAGATCGCACCGTGCTGATCGAGCCGACCCTGCGCATGGCTCCGACCACGCAGGCGCGTTGATCGATGGCGGAGGCGTTCGACGCGCTGGTCATCGGCGGGGGTGCCGCGGGTTTGATGTGCGCGATTGCGGCGGGGCGACGCGGCAAGCGCGTGCTGGTGGTCGAACACGCGAACCGCGTTGGCAAGAAAATCCTGATGTCCGGCGGCGGTCGCTGCAATTTCACCAACACCGGAACGAGTCCGGAAAATTTCCTCTGCGCCAACCCGCATTTCTGCAAGTCCGCACTGGCGCGATTTCGGCCGGCCGATTTCATCGCGATGGTTGAGCGCCACGGCATCGCGTATAACGAGAAGGAACTGGGCCAGCTGTTTTGCGATGACTCGTCGAAACAGATCGTGCGCATGCTGCTCGATGAATGCTCTGCCGCAGGCGTACACATCGAGACAAGTTGCACAATCGAACGCGTGCGCCGTGGTGACGCGGGGTTTCATCTCGACACTGGCCGCGGACAATTCAATGCGCCGAGTCTCGTCGTCGCGAGTGGCGGCCTGTCGATTCCGAGCATGGGTGCGAGCGGCTTCGGCTACGAGCTTGCGCGCCAGTTCGGTCATCGTGTGCTGCCGACTCGTGCCGGACTCGTTCCGCTGACCTTGAGCGGCAAGCACCAGGAACGCCTTGCGGATCTCGCTGGCGTCGCGCTGCCGATTGAAGCGCGTTGCAACGGCGCGGGCTTCCGCAACTTCATGCTGATCACACATCGCGGCATCAGCGGTCCGGCCATCCTGCAGATTTCCTCGTACTGGAAGCCCGGCGACGACCTTCGCCTGGACCTTCTGCCGGATGGCGACTCTTTCGAATGGTTGCGCATGCAACAGGCGGAACGGCCGGCAAGCGAAATGCGCACCGTGCTTGCCGAGCGCATTCCGAAGCGGTTCGCTCAACGTCTATGCGAGGTGTCGTTGCCGAGCAAGCCGATGCGCCAGTATCGCGAAGCGGAACTGCGCGAGATCGCAATCCTGTTGTCGGACTGGCCGCTCGTGGCAAGCGGCAGCGAGGGCTATCGGACCGCCGAAGTCACGCTGGGCGGCGTCGATACCGATGAATTGTCGTCGTCGACGATGCAATCCAAACGCGTGCCCGGCCTGTACTTCATCGGCGAAGTCGTCGACGTAACTGGCTGGTTGGGCGGTTACAACTTCCAGTGGGCGTGGGCGTCGGGGCACGCCTGCGGCGATGCGCTGTGAACTTCACGACGTTGATCGACGCGCCCTACTCCGCTGCTGCCGCTTCGCGACCCTGTTGACGGATCAGCGCTTCGGCGCGCGCGTCGTTGATCGCGTCCATGACGGCGTCGACATCGGCTGGCGCTTCGTTGCGCACGAACACGCCGGTGAGCGCGCTGTCCGGCCGCAGTTCGCCTTCCTGGAACAGCGCCCACATTTCGAGTGCGTATTGGGTCGCCATCAATTCGGGCGCAAATCGGCCGAGGCTTGCGGAGATGTTGCCGACATCGCGCTCGAGCATCGCGAGCGCGCCGTTGTTGCCGGCCGCATCGACCGCCTGCGGCAGATCGATGATGACCGGCCCGTCGGGGCCGACCAGCACGTTGTACTCGGACAGATCGCCGTGGATCAGCCCGGCGCACAACATGCGCACGATCTGGCTGATCATGAACGTGTGATAGGCGCGCGCGACCTCGGGCGACAACTCGACTTCGCCCAAACGCGGTGCCGAATAGCCTTCGGCATCGGTGACCAGCTCCATCACCAGCACGCCGTTGAAGAATCCGTACGGCTTGGGCACGCGCACGCCGGCCGCGTCGAGCCTGTACAGCGCATCGACCTCGGTATTCTTCCAAGCCGTTTCCTGTTCCTTGCGTCCGTAGCGAGTGCTCTTGGCGACAGCGCGCGACTCGCGGCTGCCGCGCACCTTGCGCCCTTCCTGGTATTGCGCGCGCGCTTGGAAGCTGCGCTGACGCATGTCCTTGTAGACCTTCGCGCACCGCACGTCCTGGCCCGAGCGCACGACGTAGACAGACGCTTCCTTGCCACTCTTGAGCGGGCGGATCACTTCATCGATGATGCCATCGTCGATCAGCGCGAGCAGGCCTTGCGGTGTTTTCATTGAGTTCGCAGTGGAGTGGATCTGGAACCGGTCATCGCCGGCGCGGGGTCAAACAACCGATCATTGTACCGGATAACGATGAGCATCCCACCGCGCCTGTCGACATGAACGTTGCGCAGCGATCGGAGTTTCATGGAAGGAAGCTTGGACAAGCCGCTCGGCACTGCGCTGATATCTCCGCACATCCCACGCGGCCGCGCAGGTTTACCTCAACGGTTCTTCAGCGGTCTTACGTAAAGCACCAGGCTGTGATCCTCGATCGCATACCCGTGCTTCGCCGCGATCTCGTGCTGCAGCCGCTCGATTTCCTCGCTGGAGAACTCGATGACCTTGCCACTTTCGACATCGACCATGTGATCGTGGTGCTTGCCGCGGTCGAGCTCGTAGACGGCCTGGCCACCTTCGAAGTTGTGCTTGAGGACCATGCCGGCCGCCTCGAACTGGGTCAGCACGCGGTACACCGTGGCGAGGCCGATATCGTCGTGATGGCCGAGCAGCTCGCGGTAAATATCTTCGGCGGTGAAGTGCTTGCCGTCTTGGCTGTCGAGGATTTCCAGGATCCGCATGCGCGGATGGGTGACCTTGAGGCCCGCTTTGCGTAGTTCGGTCGATTCCACGTTCATCCTCCTCATCCGTCCCTGGTGACCTTGCAATGAATGGTTAACCTTGCAATTCAAGCCGCTAGTGTATCATCGAGGTTTGTCCGAACCTCTGGATTCCAAGCGCATGCGTCTTCGCTGCCTCGCCCTCCTCGCCCTTATTCCTCTCTCTGGCTGTGGCCTGATCTACAAGGTAGATGCACAGCAGGGCAACCTGTTCGACAAATCCACGGTCGAGGTACTCAAGCCCGGCATGAGCAAGCGCCAGGTGCTGCTCGTCATGGGTTCACCGGCGGTGATCAGCCCATTCGACCAGAATCGCTGGGACTACGTCTCGACGATCCGTCGCGGCCGCAACAAGATGGCGTCGAAGGATCTGACGCTCTATTTCAAGGACGATGCGCTGGTCAAGATCGATGGCGATTATTTCCCTGAAGATCCGGACCAGATGATCAAGGATGCGCGAAAGTACAAGCGTCAGTATCCGGATGAGAAGCGTCCGGAAGATGAAAAGAAGAAGAAACAACGCGGCGGCGATCAAGGCTGATTGGCGCGAGCCTTGCCTGGTCCACGTTTCGCGCGCTGTCGTCGAGCTTCCTTCGGATCTGCCTTGAGTGGGCGATAGAGTTCGACCCGATCGCCGTTTGCAAGCAGCGCATCCCGCGCAACCGGCTTGGACCAGATTCCAACGCCAAGGACAGCCGGATCGATGGCGAATTCGCGCTCGACCCCTGACGCCCTGATCGCTTCTGCGACCGTGGCGCCCGCAGCGAGATCTAGCCGAAGCAGAAACTGGCGACCGGGTTCAGCATAAGCCACCTCGACCGAAATCGAAGCGGGTGTGGATTGCTCAACCATATGCCTTATTGGCCGCCGTGCAGAAATCGTCGACCATGCGGTTGGCGAGGCCCTGAAAACCAAGCCGCAGCGCCGATCCGCCGAGCAAGCCGGCATATTCGAAATCAAGCGCCAGCGCGATCCGACAGCCATCTTCTCCAAGCGCGGTGAACGTCCAGTCGCCTTCGAGCGCACGCAGTGGCCCGTCGACAAGGTGCATGTGCAGGCGTTGCGGCCGTTCCAGCGTGTTTCGCGTGGTGAAACTCGGGGTCAGGCCGGCGAAACGCAGGTCGAGCCGCGCAATCAGGGCCAGTTCGCCGTCTTGCGCGAGTATCTGCGCTCCGGAGCACCACGCAAAGCGCGTCGGGTATGCTTCAACGTCATTGACCAGATCGAACATCCGCTCCGGCGTGTGCCGAACCAGGGCGTGGCGGCGTATCTGGATCACTTAAGGCTTCACACAGTCGTAGCGCATCAACTGATTGTAACGGACATGGCAAAAGCAAAATCCAACGACAAGAACGGCGGCGGCACGATCGCCCAGAACAAGCGCGCGCGCCACGAATATCATATCGACGAGCACTACGAGGCTGGCGTCGCACTCGAAGGCTGGGAAGTCAAAAGCCTGCGCGCCGGCCGCGTCAATCTCACAGAGGCGTACGCGATCGTCAGGAACAACGAGATCTTCCTGTCCGGCGCATCGATCCCGCCGTTGATCTCCGCGTCGACGCATGTGATTGCCAACGACCGTCGCACGCGCAAGCTACTGCTGCATCGCGAAGAAATCGACAAGCTGATCGGCGCCGTTGAGCGCAAGGGCTACACGCTGATTCCGCTCGCGATGTACTGGAAAAGCAATCGCGTAAAGATCGATCTCGGCGTCGCCCGCGGCAAGCAGGAACACGACAAGCGCGATGCGGAAAAGACCAAGGACTGGGGACGCGAGAAGCAGCGCGCGATGCGCGCGAAGAACAAGGCGGCTTAAGTTGGAGCGCGTAGCAATGCGACAAAGGACGCCAATGACAGCATGCGGCGTGCATGCGGCGCCGCGAACTTTGGCTCAGCTGCTGTTCTTCGCTCGCGATGCACGCGTATCGCACGGTGGCGGAACGACAGAATTCGGCGCGCGGAAAGCCTCCAGCGTGCCGATCGAATGCCCTTGCTCGGCCAGATATTCCAGCCAGCGATTCAGAAACGAACTCATGCGCACGCGCTGCTGAAAAACGCTCCGCGCCGGGCGCAACGGACCCAATACCTGCGACAGGCGCCGATCGGCGCGACAGTCGAGGACTTCGGCCATGTGCGCATCGTTGTACATGCGCAACTGCGCGGATGGCGCGCTTTCGCCGGTTTCGCTATCGACGAAACAATACGTAAGGTGCAGGTCGAGCGTGTAGCGATGTCGTTCGAGTACATCGAGGCGAACATCGAGACCGTCGTCGAGCGTCGACAGATAACTACCTATCGCCAGATCCTTCGGCGCGAACAACCGCGTCAGCCGGTGATAGTTCTCCGCATAGAGACCCATCAGCCACGAAAAACGGCTCGGCAGCAGCGATTGCGGATGTTCGAGTACGACAGACATGGACCGATCATAGGCTCCGGGCGGACGAGCGGACAGTCTTATGCCCGCCGCGTAAGCCGGTTAAGATGGGGTTCCCACACGAACTCCCAAGTACGGGCGAGTCCGCCGATATCGCTTGGGTTCTGCTGCCGCCGTCAACGGCGACGCGTTCAGAAAAGATGCTTTTCGATACCCAGCTGAGCCAGAATCTTGCTGGCGATTTCCTCGATCGACGTGTGCGTGGTGTTCTGCACTGGAATGTTCTCGCGCCGGAACAGCTTGTCCGCCTGCTCCAGCTCCCATCGGCATTGCTTGAGCTCGGCGTAGCGACTGGCGGGTCGGCGCGCTTCGCGCACCTGGGCCAGACGCTGCGAATCGATTGAGAGTCCGTACAGACGCGCGCGCTGCGGCGCCAGGCGCTTGGGCAATTCAAGGCGTTCCAGGTCTTCCTCGGTCAGCGGGTAATTCGCCGCCTTAACGCCGTAGTGCAACGCCATATACAGGCAAGTCGGCGTCTTGCCGACGCGTGACACGCCAACCAGGATCACATCGGCATCCGCATAATTCACGTCGATGCCGTCGTCGTGGGTCAACGCATAGTTGGTCGCGTTGATGCGCGCTTCGTACTGGGTGAAATCGGTCAGGCCATGTGCCTTGCCAACGCGCGACGCACGCGGCGTACCGAGTTCGTCTTCCAGCGGCCCGATGAACGGCGCGAACACATCAAGCATCAGCGCGCCGCTCTCGGCAACGATGTCGCTGAGCTTCTTGTCCATGATCGTGTTGACCACGATCGGTCGTGCGCCACTCGTTGCATACTGCGTCTTGATCCGCACAGCCGCAAGCTGCGCCTTGTCCTCGGCGTCGACGAACGGGATGCGATAGGTTTCGAAATCGATCGAATCGAACTGGGTCAGCACGCTGTGACCGATCGTTTCGGCGGTGATGCCGGTGCCATCGGAAACGTAGAAGATCGTGCGGCGCATGGGGTTTCCGGGTTGCGGAGGCTGAAGGCTGAATGTGGATGCGAGTCTACGGGAAGGTGCGGGTTTTTGGCCCTCCCATTCCGACGCAGGATTTCACGGCGGGCGTCATGCGAGGCAAAGCTTGCCCCATTCCCGCCAAAGCCCGAAAATTGGTGGCTAGCCGGCGACCCCGCCCTCTCTCACCCTGGAGCATCCCTTGAGCGATCTGGTTCTTTGGCTCGATTCGTTGCGTATGTCCGATCTCGGCAAGGTCGGCGGCAAGAACGCCTCGCTCGGCGAGATGATCGGCAATCTGGCCAAGCTCGGCGTTTCGGTACCTGGCGGTTTCGCCACCACTGCGCAGGCGTTCAAGGATTATCTGGAAAAAAGCGGCCTGGCCAAGCGAATCCTCGATCGCCTTGCAACGCTCGATGTCGAGAATGTCGATGAGCTGACCAAGGCTGGACCAGAGATACGCGGCTGGATTGTCGACACCGCCCTGCCC
>JBBRZD010000043.1:0-14569 GCA_038237055.1 Lysobacterales bacterium
ACCCAGCGCCTGCTTGGCTCCATCGGCTACATTACTCCGGCCGAAGCTGAGGCAAACTACTATCGGGAGCTGGCCAAGACGGCAGTCCCCGAAACCGTGTGACTTAAACCAAACAGCCTCCACGAAAGCCGGGGCGATTCAGAACGCTTGCTCGGCCCGTCGTTGCCATCATGGGTTCTTCACATACGCGTTCTTGCGCAGGTAGAACCACCAGTTGAGCACCAGGCACAGCGCATAGAACACCGCGAAGCCGTACATCGCCATTTCGGGTGTGCCGAGTTTGATCTGCTCGCCGATCACGACGGGCGCCGCAAACGCGCCATACGCTGCGACGGCTGAAGTCCAGCCGAGCACTGGTCCCGCTTGCTGGCGGTCGAAGATTGCGCCAATCGTGCGAAATGTCGATCCGTTGCCGATGCCGGTGGCGGCGAACAGCACGATGAAGAGCGCGAGGAAGAGGAAGAAGTATTCTTCCGGCGTCGCTGAGTGATAGGCCTTCATCATCACGTAGCCGACTGCCACCGACACTACGACCATCACGACCGAGACCCACTGCGTGACGATCGAGCCGCCGATCTTGTCCGAGATCCAGCCGCCAATGGGACGCGTCAACGCGCCGACGAAAGGTCCGATCCAGGCGTACGCAAGCACCGGCAGTCCATTCGGATTCGGCTGCGTATGCGTCATCACGCCATCTGCGTCCGGCACGTGGATGATGTCGAAGATGACCTTCATCGATAGCGGCAGCGCCATCGAAAAACCAATGAATGAACCGAAGGTGACGATGTAGAGGATCGTCAGTGCCCAAGTGTGCTTGTTCTTGAAGATCTCGAACTGCTTGGTGACGCCCTCCTTCATCGTGCCGAACGCGGCGAACTTCATCACCGTCAACATCAGCATGATGTCGAGCGGGATCGCAGCCCATACGTTGAGCAATCCGAGCCCCGTCGGCGCGGGCAGATACAACCAGAGCATGAAAATCGACGGCACGAACGCGAGCGTATAGAGGTAGGTGATCTTCGCGAACGCGACGAGTGGGTTGCCAGTGTCCGGTGAGATCGTCTTCAGGTTGTTCATGCCGAACCAGCACAGGATCGACAGCGGCACGAGTGAGAGAACCCATGCGAAGCCGGAGTTCTGGATCCAGGTTGGCGTTCCGGCGGCGATCTTTCCAAAGATCCAGCCGCTTTCCTTGAGCAACGTTTCGGGCGCACCGCCGAAGGCGCCGAAGATGCCCACTGTCATGACCAATGGAATGACAATCTGCATCGTCGTCACGCCGAAGTTGCCGAGGCCGGCATTCAATCCGAGTCCGGTGCCTTGCAGCCGTTTCGGGAAGAAGCCGCTGATGTTCGACATCGACGAGGCGAAGTTGCCGCCACCGACACCACACCACAATGCCATCAGCTGGAACGACCACAGCGGCCAGTCTTTGTGCTGCAGAACGATGCCGGTGCCGATCGCCGGGGCGAGCAGCATCGCTGTGGTCAGGAAGACGACGTTGCGTCCGCCCGCGAGGCGGATCAGGAACGATGCCGGGATGCGCATCGTCGCGCCGGCAATGCCGGCGATTGCAGTCAGCGTGAAAAGCTGGGCCTGTGTGAACGGAAAGCCCAGGTTCAACATCTGCACCGTGATGATGCCCCACATGCCCCAGACCGCGAAGCCGCATAGCAACGCGGGAATCGAGATCCACAGGTTGCGGTAGGCAATGCGCTTGCCGGTGGACTCCCAGAATGCGGGATCCTCCGGACGCCAGTCGTCGATATCGGCGCTGCTTCCCTGGGGCGTTGTCGCGGCGTTCGGGCCTGAGTGCGTGTTCATGGCTTTCCTTGGGTTATCTCATTTGAATCAGCTGGCGATAACAGCGCCGTCATTCACGGCTCCGCTTTTCGTCGGGTGCTTGTCGTTAATGTGCTTGGCTGCGCGCAATCTGCATTGATCAAGATCAATAGCCGGACGCGGCAAACTGTCGCGCTCGATGGACAGCGACATAGCCTCAGGCTTCCCCATGCATCGATGCGGAAACGAAAGTCTGATCGGGCATGGCCGCCCGTCCTTGCGTAGTCGCGAACCAGGCGATGGTATCGGCGGCTTGGCTCCGTTGATCGCGTTCGGCCTTCTCAACGACCGACACAAAAGTGGGTAACCAAGGATTCAAGTCATCTGCCCGCGGCGGCGGAGTGCAAGGCGCCACAGGTTGTGTGCCAAGCCCATGAACGCACCGACCCATGCAGCCAGTGCGATACCGAAAAATAGTTTCGGCAGCAAACCGAGGAAGCCAAAATCCATGGCTCGGGCCATTTCCAGCGTGCTGGTGGCATACATGCCCAGTGGAAACACGGCGCCCCAATACAGCGGGTCGTAACGCAGCGGGAAGCGCTTGTAGATGTGTCGCCACGCGCCAAGCACCACCAGCATCGGGATCCACCAAGTGCCCGTGGCCCAGTAGAAAATCGTGAAGCCCTTGATGAACGGGCGCAGTGAAAGAAGGAACGGCGCATCCACCGCGTTGATGCTGAGCAGCGACCCAGCCAAAGTCGATATCGCCATCGCGCCCATGTTGATCCAGTAGGGTGGCGACAGGTCGTCGGGGGCGAACCGGAAGAACGTATAACGATAGAAGATCAGCGACATCATCCAGATGTAGAGCATGCCGCCCCACAGCCACATCGACAGCGCAAAGAAGTTCAACTCGAGCTTGTAAGGCTGGGCGGCATGCGCGGCAAGCAGCGCGCTGAGCACTGCGATCGACTGGGTCGCCACCACCGCGAGCAGCCAGCCGCCACTGATGCCCCGATCCAGCGTGGGTTTGTGCTCCTTGATCGTGAACGCAGTGAATATCGAATAGGTCAGAAGTACCCACAACACGATCGCCACCAGCCACATCACCAATCCAGCGCGGACGTTTTCAGCTTGCAGCAGAAACTGGCTGCCAAGAATGCTGGAGGCAGCCACCATCGTGAAGAAGCCCGGACCGCGCAGATGGTCGATCAAGTCGCGCAGGAACAACTTCGGATATCGAACCAGTCGAGTGAGATAGAGCACCCAAAGCGTGGCGTAAGCCAACACATTGAGGACGAACAGCCCGCCTGCGAGCATGGGCAGGCCCAATCGGAACGCACCGATGGAGACAATCCCGGTGGCCATCGCCATGCCGAAATAGGCCGGCGATAGTTCCGCCAGGGCAGAATCCATATGGCGCGATGCCGCTGGCATGAAGCGCTCCCGATGGCGGATGGTGGGTGATGCGCGGCTTGACAGGCCACATGCCAGCGCTGGCGATCACAGGCTGGACTGCGCAGCATTGAAGCGCAGGCACGCCAAACATCGCTCGGAGGTGGTGCCTCCAGCATAAAACGATCGGTCCCATCGCGAATTGACCGCGGTCAAGTCGTGGCTGGATTCCGCCGCACCGCTTGAGTCAGCGGATGGTGCCGCCACTGCATGGATTCTGGATCGTGTGAAGTGGACAATGCGCCACTGGCTGGCGATGGCGGAGAACGATTGACTGCGACCGGACGCCGCAGGAAAGAGTGTTGTTCGGCAACAGTGATCGCGGCGTCAATCAACTGCTGAATAGGATAAATAATTTGATATTGCGACCCGGCGCCAGAAACCAGTACAACGGCAACGCCGCGGTGATCCAGCGCACAGCGGTGAACAGCGAAGTCAGGCTGCGCCTCGATGGCGACCATGAACTGGTCGCAGTCCTCACCAACGAGCGCGTGGACAATCCTGAGCGGGTTGTCGGAGGCAGTGCAATCGCGCTCATCAAGTCATCATTCGCGATCCTTTCAAGCGACGACGGCCGCCGTGTCATTGCGCGCAACTGCTTTCGTGGCGTCACGGTTGCCCGTGCAGGCCCATCCAATGACATCACCAGATTCGTGTCAGAGGCGACTCGCCGATGAATGTCCGGCTCGAACGCGTCGAGCCCGTGCTGAGCGCTGCACTCGCGCAGCGCGATACCCCCACGTCGGATCATTGCGGGCGCACCGGCGTGCTTGCGCTGGCATTGGCACGCGAACTCGGGATAGGCGGCGACAACTTGCTGATCCTTGGCGCCGCGGCCCGCCTGCATGACGTGGGCAAGATCGACATTCCCGACGCGATCCTGTTCAAACCTGGCCCACTCGATGCGGCCGAGTGGACGATCATGCGAACCCATAGCGCGCGTGGTGCCCAGATCGTCACTGCAAATCGTGCCCTGCCCTTTCGAGCCGCCATCGCAAGCGTGATCTACCATCATCACGAACACTACGATGGCAACGGCTATCCGGATGGTCTGCGTGGAGAGAACATTCCCCTGCTGTCCCGCGTGATATCGGTCGCTGACAGCTACGACGCGATGACTGAACCGCGGCTCTATCACCCGAAGCGCTCCCACCACGACACGCTGGCTGTCCTGCTGCATGAGCGAGGCAGCAAGCACGATCCGCAGATAGTCGACCTGATCGCGTCCCGCGATCAGACCTGGTTTGCGCAGGTTGGAATGTCGGGCTGACAGACGCCTGGAACGTGAGCGTGGCGTTGGTGAACCAGACGCGCCCCGGCATCGGAAAGCCATCGGACAGCGCGTAGCTCTTGTCGCCCAGGTTGCGGCCGCCGGCTTCAATCGAGAAGTAGCGGCGCTGCTCCCACACGCGTAGGAGCCGTCGGTTCGATATAGCCGGTGTGGGCGGGGTTGCCTTTCTCGCCGTCCTGCCCGACGTAACCGAGCGCGAACTCGGCAGTGTCATTCTGAGTCACGCCGATCATTGGAGAAGCACGCCTGGAAGTGGCCGATATGTACACGATTGATGAAATTTCGTGGAACGCGCCCGGGCCTGCGACCGCCCTTCCCTCCTCTTCGTTGGCGCGGGACGATGACCATGCGACGCGTGTCAGTGCGGCCGTCTTCGGCAACTCCCACGTGACCCATCACGTCAGTCAGGCACAGGTCCCAACGGTGGCAAGGCTCGTGATGACTAAAGTGTCAGTCGATCCGCGTTGTGCCATCCGATGCGTTGTACATTGACAGGGTTGTCCTTTCCATTGCGCACGGTACATGACGACTGTTCAATTCCGTCAGGATCCGCACGTTGTGCGGCGCTTCATCGGCTTCTCGCGCGTAGCCGCATGGCTGATGGTCGCGATTGCGCTGGCGGCGCTGCTTGGCTGGTGGTTTGATGTGCCGCTGATGACGACGCTGCTGCCGGGGCAGCGCAGCATGCAGGCGAATGCCGCGATCGGATTTGCCGCTTCTGGGTGCGCGCTGCTCTTGCCCCAGCGGTCCGCATGGCAGCGTCGATTGAGTCTGCTTCTTTCGCTGCTGGTATTGGCGATCGGTGCTGCGACGCTGGTTGAGCACATATGGGCGGTCGATCTGGGTATCGACCATCTTGTTGACAGTCCGCTGTCGCATCCTTCCGGTTTGTCGCCGAGACGTACGGCTGCACTTGCCGATGCGGCATTGGTATTGCTCGGTGGCCTTGGCTTGCTGGTGGTGTGGCAGCGCTGGCTATACCTGCGGGAGCTGCTGGCCTTGGCGCTGCTGGGGATCGCAATGACGGGGCTGGGGACCTATGGCCTGGCGTTGGCGGGTAGCTCGAACGTCGGTTTCGAGCAAGTCCCGCTGCATACGATGTTGCTGATCCTGCTGGCGACGCTGGCTTGGTTGTCGTCGGTACCTGCAACGGGCCTGACCCGGTTGGCTACGGCTAGCACACAGGGAGGCATGATCGCGCGGCGGCTGTTGTTGCCGTCCCTTTTGTTGCCGGTCGCGTTCACGTTCCTGTTCGAAGTCTTGCAAGGGCGCATGGCCTTGGGCACCACGCTGGCCTCTGCGCTGTTGGCATCGTTCACCGGCGGCAGCATTGCATGGCTGGTGTGGACGGTGGCAGCGCTACTCGACAAGATGGAACGACAGCGTCTGGAAGTTGATGCGTTGCGCGACGACGCGAACACCGATGCCCTCACCCACTTGGCCAATCGACGCGCGTTTGACCGTGCACTGGCTCGATTGATTCGCGGCCAACGAGAAGGTGACATCACGTTTTCGCTGCTGATGCTCGATCTGGACAAGTTCAAGACCTACAACGATACGTTCGGTCACGCTGCCGGTGACGAGGTATTGCGCATAACCGGGCAAATCCTGCATTCGGTGCTGCGCCCGTCCGATCTGGCCGCGCGCTATGGTGGCGAGGAGTTCGCCGTTCTTCTGCATGCGTCCGATGCCCACCAAGCCGGTGACGTGGCTACACGGATTCTTGCTGCATTCCGCGCGTTTCACTGGCCACAACGCGCAGTCACGATCAGCGTTGGTGTTGCGCAGGCAGCGGCGGATGACAGTGCCCTCGGGCTGATCGAGCGTGCCGATACTGCGTTGTACACGGCCAAGAATACGGGACGCGATAAGGTCGTCGTGGCACCAGTACCCGGGCCGTCGGCTACGACGATGGCCACTGCAAGATCCTGAGGCGCCGCAGCCTTCCACCGTGATACTTGCGCAACTTCGCTCAGGTCACGCGCGTTGCGCCATTGACTGCGCTGCGCGCGCAATCACGAGCTCTTCATTGGTGGGAATAACCAGCACATCTACCGCCGAGTCGTTTGTGCTGATTCGCGACGCGTGCTGTGCGTTGGCGGCCGGATCGAGGTTCACGCCCAGCCACTGAGCATAGGCACAAATGTGTTGGCGTATCGACGCTGAGTGCTCGCCGATGCCGGCACTGAACACGAGCATGTCGAGGCCCCCGAGCGCCGCCACCAGCGAACCGAGTTCCCGCGCTGCGCGGTACGCGAACAGTTGCAGCGCTTCCGCTGCGCGCGGATCGGTGCTCGCCTCCAGTTCGCGCACATCGTCGCTGATCGTGGAAACGCCGAGCAGACCCGATTGCTTGTTGAGCATCTGGTCCACTTGATCCACGCTCATTTGTTTCTCGCGCAACAGGTAAAGCACGACCCCCGCGTCGAGCGCTCCGCAACGCGAACCCATCATCAGTCCATCCAGCGTCGTGAAGCCCATCGTCGTGGCGATGCTGCGTCCGTCACGCAGCGCGCACATGCTCGCGCCGTGGCCGAGATGTGCGATGACGACGCGAGTATTTGCGCGATCACCGACGACCTCGTGTAAGGCGCCGCTGAGATATTCGTAGGACAGACCGTGGAATCCATAGCGCACGATGCCGGCGTCGATCAGTTCACGCGGCAACGCGAATAGCTGCGCCAGGCGCGGCTGGCTACGATGGAACGAGGTATCGAAGCAGGCGATCTGCGGCAACTTCGGCCAGATGGCGCTCACCGCGCGTATCGCAGCCAGATTCGCGGGCTGATGATTGGGGGCGAGTGGCGTCAGGGCTTCGAGCTGACGCAACACCGCGTCGTCGATCCGCGTGGGTGCGCTGAAGTTCGCGCCGCCGTGTACGACGCGATGGCCAGCGGCCTGCAGCGTAATCTGTGGCAGGCGTTCCCGGATTGCATCGAGCAGCCATTGCACGCCGACTTCATGGGTATCTGCCTGCGGCAACGCACCGGTCGCGAGGAGTGCTGCGGCGCACGGACCGTTCGCATCAACGCGCGCATTATTGCCAATGCCATCGATGGCGCCGCGCAGCAGCGGTGCCAGTGTCTGCTGATCGTAGAGCGCGAACTTGACGCTCGACGAACCGGCATTGAGGACCAGGATCGCGGAATTCATGGTGCGGCCTGCTGGTGGCGATGCACGAACAGCAGCGCCAGCGCGCATGAGGCGAGTCGCGACAAGGCTGGATCGGAGCGGCTGTTGAGCATGATTGGCACGCGCGCGCCGAGCACGATGCCGGCCGATTCGGCGCCGGCCAGATGGACCAGTTGTTTGGCCAGCATGTTGCCGGACTCGAGATCCGGCACGACCAGGATATCGGCGTCGCCCGCGACCGGAGAGACAATGTGTTTTGCCTCGGCGGCGTCGCGTGAAATCGCATTGTCGAACGCCAAGGGACCATCCAGAATACCGCCCGTGATCTGTCCGCGATCGGCCATCTTGCACAGGGCTGCGGCCTCGATCGTGGACATGATTTTGGGCGTGACCGTCTCCACCGCCGACAGGATCGCGACTTTCGGGAGCAGGATCGACAGCGCGCGTGCGAGGTCGATCGCGTTCTGCACGATGTCACGCTTGGTCGCCAGGTCAGGATATATGTTGACTGCCGCGTCGGTGATGAACAGCGGCTTCGCGTAGTAGGGAACGTCGAGCGCGAACACATGGCTCATGCGCCGCTCCGTGCGCAGACCGCCATCCGCGTCGATCGCTGCGCCCATCAACTCATCGGTGTGCAGTGCGCCTTTCATCAATGCCTGCACCTTGCCGCTGCGTGCAAGCGCAACCGCCAGCGCGGCCGCCGCGTGACTATGCGGCGCATCGATGATTTCAATCGCGCCAAGATCGCAGCCGGCTTCGGCGGCGGCGATGCGAATCTTCGTTGCCGGTCCCACCAGGATCGGCGTGATCAGGCCTTTTGCCTGTGCCTCCAGCGTGCTGCGAATGGATATCACGTCGCACGGATGCACGACGGCAGTGCGGATCGGCTCGAAGTCTGCAGTCGCGTCGATCAGCCGGCGATAGCGCTCGCCGCGCTCGTGCAACTCCGGTGCGGATGCGAGCAAGCGAGGTCGCCGTAACGCGACGCTCGGCGCGACAACGCTCGCCTCCCCGTCGATCACGGTTTCGCCCTGGGCATCGATACACGCGCACTCCAGTGTCACCACGTTGCGCGAGACATCCTTCGCAGTGACCTTGAGTCGCACGCTCAGAATTTCACCCTGCGACAGGGTCCTGCGAAAATGCAGTGATTGTTCGAGGCAAACCGTGCCAGGACCCGGCAACTCGGCGCCGAGCACAGCTGCAATCAGCGCGCCGCCAAACAGTTCGGCATCGACCGCCGTCAGCGTGCGCACGACCTCCGCGCTGTCACCGACTTTGATCTCGTCGAATGTCTTGCTCTCGATGTATTGCATCGTCTTCACGTGTCCGTTGATGTCGGGAGTCTTGTGCAGCTCCGTGCAATGGGGACTGTACGGTGAACAAGCCAACGCATGCGAGTGCTCGTTTCGAAATCGACCCGCCGTAGGGTTCACGAAAGTCAGTTCGGTTCTGATGCACGCCAAGGCAACCGTGCTGGAACTGGAGAACGCATCCTGAAACGCACCCTCGCCGTCTCGTAATTCCTCGCTGCCCTAGTTGCGTTGCTGCGTGTGCCTGCTCATGCGCCACGCGATCCGTCGCCAGGCTTCCAGCCACGCGAAAGCGATCACGAGGATCGCGACAGCCGAGATCAGTGTTGCCACATCCGGCACGGCCAGCCCCATCACGCCGCGGAAGAACGGCACGCCGATCACCACCGCCAGCATCACGGCCACACCGCCGAACATGCGCGGCAGCCACGGGTTTTTGGCATGCATGCGGGCCAGCAGCGGACGTGACATGTTCCGGTTGCCCAAGGTCAGCAGGAACAAACCAATGACGAGAGCGATGAACACCGCAGTGCGGCTTTGAACGGCGTCGATTCCCTGGCCGAGCAGAAGTCCATATCCGAGCAGCAGGATGGCGGCAAAGCCGAGTCCCTGGATCACGGCGTATTGGAGATTCGCGCGGGCAAACGGCGATGCAGAGCGCGCACGCGGAGGTCGGCTCATGATGTCGTCGGCTTCGGGCTCCGCCTCGAACACGATCGAGCAGGCCGGGTCGATCAGCAGTTCCAGTAACACGATGTGCACCGGCATCAGAAGCACCGGCCAATGCAGCAGCGTCGGCACCAGCGCCAGCGCGATGATTGGCATGTGCACCGCGAACACGAAGCGGGTTGCCTTGGTGATGTTGTCGTAGATGCGCCGGCCCTGGCGAATCGCGGTGACGATGCTGGCGAAGCTGTCGTCAAGCAGCACCAGTGCGGCCGCCTCGCGCGCGACGTCAGTGCCGCGTTCCCCCATCGCAACGCCGACATCCGCCGCCTTGAGCGCGGGCGCATCGTTGACGCCGTCACCCGTCATCGCAACCACGTTGCCGTCCTGCTGCAGCACCTGCACCAGTCGCAATTTCTGTTCCGGTTGCAGGCGTGCACACAGATCCACATGGCGCAGCCGCGCGCGCAGCGCAGCGTCATCCAGCAGCGCCATCTCCGCGCCGGTCATGACTTCAGCGCGTTCGCTCAAGCCCACCTCGCGCGCGATCGCGCGAGCGGTGGCCGGGTGGTCGCCGGTCATCATGATGATGCGAACACCGGCGTCACGGCATTCGGTGATGGCTGCGGGTACTTCCGGACGCGGCGGATCAACGAATCCGACCAGCCCGAGAAAGCGGAACGTGAAATCGTGCTGGCTCTTCGGCGGTGTGCTGCCTTGCCATTGGCCGCGCGCGACGCCGAGCACGCGCAGGCCACGTTCGGCCATCGCCTCGACCTGCTGCAGGATCGTCGCAGCCTCGGCAGCCGGCAGATGACACAGATCGATCACCGCTTCCGGCGCGCCCTTGGTCGCCAGCAGATGCTGCGTGCGCGCATTGCCGCCGAACACCCGGGTCATCGCGAGGATGTCGGGCGACAAGCCGTATTCAAATTCCGGCGACCACTGCGCATGCACGTGCTCGGTTCCCTTCAGCCAGTGCAGGCCAAACCCCTGAATCGCTTTCTCCATGGGGTCGAATGGATCGAGCGGCGTCGCCAGCATCGCGAATTCGACCAACTCGTGGAATGTTTCAGGAAGGTCTCCCGCACCGGCGTCGCGAAACACGTCGTCGGCCAGTGTGAGTTCGGCGACCTGCATGCGGTTTTGCGTCAGCGTGCCGGTCTTGTCGACCGCGAGCACGGTAATCGCCCCGAGGGCCTCGACGGCAGGAACGCGGCGGGTCAGCACCTTCTGTTTGGAAATGCGCCACGCGCCGAGCGCGAGGAACACGGTCAGGATCACCGGAATCTCTTCCGGCAGGATCGCCATGGTCAGCGCGATGCCGGCCAACACGCTTTCGAGCAGGCCGTGACCATCCCACAGCCAACCGAGCAGGACGTATGCGGTAGCCAGCAGCAGTGCGCCGATCGTCAAATTGCGGATCAGCCTGCGCGATGCCTGCTGCAGTCCCGATACGGGCTCAGTGGCGGAGGCGAGTGCCTGGCCAATGCGACCGACCGCGGTGGCAGCGGCGATCGCGGTGACCTCAGCGGTGCCCACACCCTTGGTTACCACGGTGCTGGCGAACAGCTGGTTACTGGCGGCACCCGGCAACTTGGTCACCGGCACCGCTTCGCCGGTCAGCAGCGATTCGTTGGCATCCAGATGGCCATCCAGAAGAATTGCGTCGGCGGAAATGCGATCGCCTTCATGCAGGACCAGCAGATCGCCCAGCACCACGTCGCGTCCGGAAATCCGCAGTTCCTGTCCTCCACGAATGACCAGCGCGCGTGGCGCGGACAAGTCGCGCAACGATTCCAGCGCGCGTTGCGTCTTGCGCTCCTGCGCCAGCGTTATGCCGATGACAACGAAGACGAACGACAGCAGGAACACGGCTTCCGCGCGATCACCGAGCGCGAGGTACAGGCCACCTGCCACCAGAAGCATCAGGAACATCGGTTCGGTCAGCACGCCGAGGACGATCGCCCACAGGCTGCGCGGCGTGCTGCCGGGCAGCAGGTTGGGGCCGTCCGCTGCGAGGCGGCGCGCGGCTTCCGCGATATCGAGCCCGGACAGGCTCGCTGCCTGGGGCGGTTTTGGCGTACTCATTGCGCATTCTCCTGCCTGCTGCCGACACGCTGCCGACACGCTGCCGACCGCCGATCGCCAGCGTTTGATGATTTGCCGGAGCCCGCGTTCGAAGCGCGGACCACCTCACGCGGTCTCAAGTCGAGCTATGCGACAACATTAAAGTGTCCGTAACGCCGCCGTGTTGACGTGGGTCAACGCTGATAGTTATGACTGGTGGCACGATTGTGCCATTCGCGGCCTTCACGCCGCATACCGGAGTCGCTCTCATGAAATCTGTCCATCTCGGCATCGCGCTCGCATGCAGCTTCTGTCTGGCTGAGGCCGTGCAGGCCGCGCCACAACACTCGCATGAAGATCACGCTGCACACGCCACCTCGGCCGCGGCGCCCGTGCCGGCGCAGCGCTATGTCCCTGATGCAGCGCTGAGCGAGGGGATGGCCCGCGTACACACCGCGCTCGACGAACTGCGCCACTACGAAATGGGCCACATGCCCGAAAACATGGCGCTTGTGCGCGTTGCGACGATCGAGGAAGCGACGCGCTTCATGTTTGCCAACTGCAAGCTCGCGGCGGCGCCGGATGCCGCTCTGCATGGCATGCTCGTGCCGCTGCTCGCTGGCGCGGCTGCACTCAAGAAGGACCCGAAATACATGGCGGCAGTCACCGCGATGCGCGACGCCGTGGCCGACTATCCGCGCTACTTCAATGATCCAAAGTGGCCGCTGGAGGCCGCGCCCGCCGCCGGGACGCACGCCGCCGGCTGATTCATCTGCCGGTTCGACGCTGTCAACGGAGGCGGCTACATGGGTGATTACATCAAGGCATGGCAATGCATCGGCTGCGGCAAGATCGAGGCGCCGCAGACCTGCATCGGCGTGTGCCAGGACCGCAAGATCATGTTGGTCACGCTGGCCGATCATGAGGAGGCGCTCTCGGAACTACAGCGCGTCTATGGCGAACTGCAGGATATGCAGGCCGTCCTTTCGCGGCTGGCGTTGTCGACCCCTCGCCCCGGCCAGTGGGAGCCATCGTACCGAGCGCTGCAGGAGCAGGCGCGCCGCGTACTCGCGACGCATACGACGGATGCGATCGAATAGCGGCGTGAAGCCCTCGCGCTGGCGCAGGATGTCAACGACAGCGGCCGCAATGGAGCATGCGCGGATTGCGTGAAGCTGGCATTTTTCTGCACTCCGCGTTCACTGAGGCCGGCGTAATTTGACCCACGTCAAGGCACGTTTCCGCCCGCTGCGTTGAGATGGCGAGATGCAAACCATCACCTCTTCTCCGCCTGGGTCAGGAGTTCGCGGTGGATACGCTCACGTTCGGTCAGCAACAGCGCGCGCGTCGGTGGCAAACGGATTTTCCCGCTGGATCGTGACAAACAGATGGCCGGCGTCGGTGCGTACCGCCGCCAGCATGTGTTTCATTCCTTGGAACGAGAGCGGCGCGACCAGCATGCCGTCGTCCACACCAATCTCGACCAGACCCCTGGCGATGAAGAACGCCAGCGCGTGGGTATTGGCCATCGCGCGGTCGTGGCGCTCTGGATCCTGCTCGATGACCTCGCAGCCGAGTGCGACGAGGAAGCAGCGCAAGCAGTGTCGGACGCATCTTGGCGATCGGCATCGCCAACACGACCCACTTCGCGCCGGCACCGCCTCGGCGGCCGATGCGGCGGCATAGTGGGCAGGTACGAAAGCATGCGGATCGTAGGCACGCACCTGATGTCCATGTTCGATCAGCAGCTGCGCAAAGGCGTGGCCGAAGCGGCCGTGACCGAGCACCGCGAACGACATCGTTGTGCGCGTTGCAGATGCAGCGGACCACACCGGCGCCCGGCCCTCACGCATTTGATCCACGATTCCATTCGCGTTCGCCATCATGCTGACTCACCCGAATGGCACGGCGGGTTCGGTCAGCGCACGCACGCGGGCTGCGAGAAAGTCGAAATACAGGTCGATGTAGCTGATGCCGTTCTCGCGGTCGATCAGGAACGGATTCATCAGCGTGTGGCGCAGGATGACCAAGCGATCGCCATCCTCGTCGTCGTCCGTTTGCGTCCTCTCCAAACCCAGGCCAGCAAGGATTCGCGCCGCATCAGCGCTGCCGAGCATCGACAGGCGCACGCTGGTCACCGAACCGAAGAACTCCTTGAGCTGCAACGGCTGACTCGGATCACAGCGCAGGCTGTCGTGCAGTGCGCGCACGAACGCGTTGCCCTGCGCGACGTGCAAGTTGCCGCGCGGATTGAGGGCCAAGCAGACCAGATTGCTATCGGCCGCGAACGGAACCAGCATGTGCACGCAATCGGCGAGTTCCAGCGCGAAGCGCTGCGCACGCGCCTGAAACGCTTCGGCTGCCCGCACCGTGCCACGGACCAGTTTGCCGAAGTGCAGGTGATCGAGCGGCAGCACTTTATGGGTCACATATACCGCCGCCGCGTTGGCGCCCGATTTGGAACCTTCAGGAATGAACTGGCCGAGGTTGCGATATCGCGCCAGATAGCCAGCCGGGGTGCTGCCGTGAAAGACGTAATCGGCACGCTCGGCGAGCAGCGCAACAGCGCGGTGGTCGCGGCAAATGAACGCGCCCGAGCCGTAGGGCAGGTAGCCGAGCTTGTGCGGATCGACGGTCACCGAATCGGTGCTGCCGAGTGCGGCAAACGCCGCATGCACGGCCGGCGCGGGAAACTCCATGTACTCGCAGGCCATCTCCTCTCGCGACCGCAGGCTGCCGTCTTCGTGGCGGAACAGCGTCGCCAAGTAGCCGCCCCACGCGGCGTCGACATGCACGGAAAAATCCAGACCTCGCGCGCGACTGCGTTCGCGTGCCGCGAGTACACCATCGATCGGAT
>JBBRZD010000044.1:0-14203 GCA_038237055.1 Lysobacterales bacterium
ACGGTCCCATCCGGCACCCGGGTGCCAGTCGCCACCACCGCCGCCATTGTCGTAGCCTTGGCCTTGGTCGCGGCCTTCATCGCGGCCTTGGTCGCGGTCACGGTCACGGTTGTGACCATTGTCCTGCCCCGAATCGCCTCCCTCCCAGCGACGCGATACGCGAAAGACGCCTTCGCAGCCCTGGTCGACCCAGATGCCTGCACGATTCCAGCCCCACGTGCGGCCTTCCTCGCAGCCCGTCTTCGAGATCTGCTGCACCAGTTGAACCTGGCTGCCGCGGCCGGTATCGACTTGGCACATATTGTACTTGTAGCCGCTACTGGCGCAGCGCACATCGATATCGCGATTCCAGTCGTTGCCCGGACGCCAATCGTTCTGCGCAAGCGCGACCGAATTCACCGCTGCCGCCACAGGAACCGCGTTCTGGGCGAGCGCTGGAAGCGCGGCACCCATCGAAAGGAAACCCACCATCAAACCCACTGAAATCTTGCTCATCGTCGTCTCTCCCTTTGAAGTCCAAGCGAGTCTAGACGATCTCCATGAACCGACAACAACGAGCGAAAAACCGGCGTTCGAGTTCAGGGGTCCGCCGCGCTGTCCTTGGGTTTAGGGATGGCGGCCGCGGCCGGCGCTGCCGGCGTTTCGGACTTCGGCGCTTCCTTGGCATCGACTTTGGCCACCGGCGCCTCGTCCTTGCCAACCAGATTGCGTTTGGTGTCGCCTTCTTTCTTGAAGTCGGTTTCGTACCAGCCGCTGCCGGCCAGGCGGAATGCGGGCGCGGTCAGGCGGCGCTTGATGCTCTCCTTCGCGCATTCCGGGCAATGGGTTGGATCGGCATCGGACAATTTCTGCAGGCGTTCGAATATCGCGCCGCAGGCCGTGCATTCAAATTCGTAGATCGGCATGGTCAGGAAGGCCGTAAAGCGGGAATCGGGGCCGCACTATGCGGGTGCGCGGCAGAATTGCAAGCTCCCTTGCGCCCGCCGGTCATGCCGGCTTGCGCGCAAAAACGAGGCGGCCCTCTCGCACGTCAACTTGCACCGTATCGCCCGGCGGGAATTGGCCTTCGAGAATTGCGCGCGCCAGCGGATTTTCCAATTGCTGCTGGATCGCGCGTTTCAGCGGCCGCGCGCCATAGACCGGATCGAAGCCGATATTGCCGAGCAGATCGAGCGCCTTGTCGCTGAGTTCCAGCTTCAGCTGGCGCTCGCCGAGGCGCTTGGCCAGATAGTCCGTCTGGATGCGCGCGATGGCACGGATCTGAACCTTGTCCAGCGCGCGGAACACGACGATCTCGTCGAGGCGATTGATGAATTCTGGTCGGAAATGCGCCTGCACGACCCCCATGACCGAAGCCTTCATCTTCGTGTATTCCTCCTCGCTGTCGCACCCGCCGCCATCGTCGGACATGTCCTGGATGTACTGCGAGCCGAGATTCGAGGTCATCACGATGACCGTGTTGCGAAAATCGACCGTGCGGCCCTGGCCATCGGTCAGTCGCCCGTCGTCGAGCACCTGCAGCAGGATGTTGAACACGTCGTGGTGCGCCTTCTCGACCTCGTCGAGCAGGATCACGCTATACGGACGGCGACGCACGGCCTCGGTGAGATAGCCGCCTTCCTCGTAGCCAACGTAGCCTGGGGGCGCGCCGATCAAGCGACTGACCGAATGCTTCTCCATGAATTCACTCATGTCGATGCGTACCATCGCGTCGGTGCTGTCGAACAGGAAATCGGCCAGCGCCTTGCACAACTCGGTCTTGCCGACGCCGGTCGGTCCGAGGAACAGGAACGAACCATTCGGCCGATTCGGATCGGACAGGCCCGCGCGTGACCGCCGGATCGCATCGCTGACCGCGCGTACGGCTTCGTCCTGGCCGATGACGCGCTTGTGCAGCTCGTCTTCCATGCGCAGAAGCTTCTCGCGCTCGCCTTCGAGCATTTTCGAAACCGGGATGCCGGTCCAGCGCGCCACGACCTGCGCGATTTCCTCCGCGGTGACTTTATCCTGCAAAAGGGTAAAGCCCTTGTTTTCAGCCTCCTGCGCGACCTTCAACTGTTTTTCCAGTTCCGGAATGGTGCCGTACTGGATTTCGCTCATTCTGGCGTAGTCCTGGCCGCGCTGCGCCGCTTCCAGCTCCCGTCGCGATGCCTCGATTTGTTCCTTCACCTTGGTTACGCCTTGCAGCGTCGCCTTCTCTGACTTCCAGATCTCTTCCAAGTCGGAATACTCGCGCCCCAACACATCGATCTCCTTTTCGAGATCGGCCATGCGCTGCATTGATTCGCTGTCCTTTTCCTTTTTCAACGCCTCGCGCTGAATCTTCAGCTGGATCAGGCGACGTTCCTTGCGATCGAGCTCCTCCGGTTTGGAATCGATCTCCATGCGAATACGCGACGCGGCTTCGTCCATCAGGTCGATCGCCTTGTCCGGCAGCTGGCGGTCGGCGATGTAGCGATGCGACAAGGTCGCTGCGGCAACGATCGCCGGATCGGTAATCTCGACACCGTGGTGTACGGCGTATTTCTCCTTGAGCCCACGCAGGATCGCAATGGTGTCCTCTACACTCGGTTCGCCGACGAAGACCTTCTGGAAGCGCCGCTCCAGCGCGGCATCTTTCTCGATGTACTTGCGATATTCGTCGAGCGTGGTCGCGCCGATGCAATGCAGCTCGCCGCGCGCAAGCGCAGGCTTCAGCATGTTGCCGGCGTCCATCGAGCCTTCGGCTTTGCCGGCGCCAACCACCGTGTGCAATTCGTCGATGAACAGGATGACCTGCCCTTCCTGCTTGGCCAGATCGTTCAATACGCCCTTCAGGCGCTCCTCAAACTCTCCACGGAATTTCGCGCCGGCGATCAGCGCGCCCATGTCGAGCGAGAGCACGCGCTTGCCGCGCAGGCCTTCGGGCACTTCGTTGTTGATGATGCGCTGGGCAAGACCTTCGACGATCGCGGTTTTTCCAACCCCTGGTTCGCCGATCAGCACCGGATTGTTCTTGGTGCGCCGCTGCAGCACCTGAATTACACGCCGGATCTCTTCATCGCGACCGATGACAGGATCGAGCTTGCCCTTCTCCGAACGCGCGGTCAGATCGATCGTGTATTTCTCCAGCGCCTGGCGCTGCTCTTCGGCATTTTCCGATTGCACCTTCTCGCCCCCGCGCATCTTCTCGATTGCCGCCTCGATATTCGTCTTGCTGGCTCCGGCCGCCTTGAGCGCGCCGCCCACCTCGCCGCTGTCGTCGAGTGCGGCGAGCACAAACAACTCCGACGCGATGAATGCATCGCCACGCTGCTGCGCGAGTTTGTCGGTGACATTCAGAAGTCGATTGAGGTCGTTGGAGACATTGATGTTGCCTTCCTGCCCACCGACCCGCGGCAACTTCTCCAATGCGTGGCCGACGCGCGTTCGCAGGGCAGCGACATTGACGCCCGCCTGCGCCAGCAGCGGTTTGGTCGAACCGCCCTGCTGTTCGAGCAAGGCGCTCAACAGGTGCACGGGTTCGAGCATATTGTTGTCGCGCCCGACGGCAAGCGACTGCGCATCAGCAAGCGCTTGCTGAAAGCGCGAAGTCAGTTTGTCCATGCGCATGCGCTGATCTCCAGGATTATTTCAGATGACATCAAGATGCGGTCGCGGCGGACTGATGCAAGGCAGCCGCTGAGGACGCTGCAGTATTATCCGCCCATGCCAGCGGCCCGCGCGCAATTCAACGTCCTGATCCTCGGCGGCTACGGCCAGTTCGGTGCGCGTATCGCTGCGGCGCTGGCGCGCGACAACGGCATGCATCTGGTCATCGCCGGTCGGCGGCTCGACGCTGGCGAACGCATGGTTGAAACCCTGCGTCATGACGGCGCGAAAGCAACGTTGAGCGCCTGCGCGATCGATATCGACGCGGCGAATTTCGCCGCACAGTTGGCCACGATTGCGCCCCAGCTGGTCATCCATACCGCCGGGCCGTTCCAGAACCGCAACTACCGCGTCGCCGAAGCCGCGCTCGCGGCTGGGGCGCACTACATTGATCTTGCCGATGCGCGCGAGTTCGTCATCGGCATCGAAGCGCTGGCTGCACAGGCGCGTCGAGCGGACCGCTGGGTTGTCGCCGGAGCGAGCAGCGTGCCGGGCCTCAGCGCGGCGGTGGTCGAATCACATGCGTCGCGCTTCGGTACGCTCGAAAGCATCGAGGTCGCGATCAGTCCGGGCAATCGCACGGACCGCGGCGTCGCCACCACGCGCGCAATCCTGGGTTACGTCGGCAAGCCTTTTCCGATACTGCAGCAAGGTCGCTGGACCAACGCCCACGGCTGGCAATCCTTGCGCCGTCTGCACGTGCGCGGCGCGGGCACCCGCTGGCTGGCGCGCTGCGAAGTCCCCGACCTGTCCCTGCTACCGCGGCGCTATCCGCGTTTGCGCAACTGCGACTTCCGCGCAGGCCTGGAACTTCGACGCATGCATTTCGGACTTTGGTTGGCGAGTTGGCTGGTGCGCGCGAGTTTGGTTGCCGATCTCGACCGCTGGTCGCAACCACTGCTGGCAGTCAGCCGGCGCTGGCAGAACATCGGCAGCGACATCGGCTTGATGTGCGTGGACCTGCGCGGGATCGACGCCCAAGGCCATCGTCTGCATGTGCGCTGGACCCTGATCGCCACTGACGGCGACGGCCCGCAGGTGCCGGCGACTGCGGCCGTGGTGCTGGCGCGCAAGCTCGCGCACGGCGAGCTGCGCGGCGCCGGTGCGCAGGCATGCCTGGATCTCTTCACGCTAGATGAATTCCTGCACGCGCTGCGTGGCCACGCGATCACGACGACGCTGGAGATCGATCCGATCTAGTCCAGAAATCGCGCGCGTTGTTTCGGCGTCGGCAGAAAGCAGACTGCATGACGACCGAACCAGCGATAGCGGTTGCGCGCGATGGTCCGATACAGGCCATCGCGCAATCGGCACGGCAGGATGCCGACGACATGCGCCATCCGCCATGCACCGCCAAGCCCGGCAACGATGCGGCGGATCGCATCGGTGTTGGTCCACGCACGCCCGTGCTCGATCAGCAACAGAGAACTGGGGTCATCCGCATCGAGGCCGTGGGCGGCAAGGAGTGCACGCCCGCTCGCAGACTGCATCGCGGCGAAACGATAGCGGCCCGCGCGATCATGCCGCAGCAGGAAACGCACCCAGCCGTTGCACAGCACGCACACGCCATCGAAGACGATGATCGCGCTCGCGTCGTCGTCCTTCTCAGCCGACATCGAGCCAGCCCCGATAGCGCACCAGCAATCCGACCAGCGGCAGCGCCGCACTGACATCGAAACAATAGCGCCCACCTTCCTCGTACTCGCGCGCCGCAACCTGCGCGAACCAGCGCGCTGGCAAAGGCAGCCCCAACACGCGCACGCGCACGACCCGCCACACAATCGCACCGGCGTGTACGAGCAAGCGGAATCCGAAGGTGACGATTCCCAATCGCTCGCAGAGCAGGTCGCCTTGCGACCATAGCCGCGAGCGCATCGCGTGCCCGGCGATATGTCGCGCCCAGCGTTCGCCGTGCGCGTCCGCAACGATCTCGACTTCGATCGGGCCTTCCCCAGCCGGCGGCAGCCGCGCGGCGCGGATGCACAGCGCAGCAACCAGACCGCGCCCGCGTTCGACCTCGACCTCACCGCGATAGCGTCGCGTTCCTGCCCTCAGATGCGCGGCGCGCACCTGCTGCGGCAAGTGCGCGAACGCAGGCCCCAGCACGCGGGGGAACAGCGCGCGCGGCTCATCTTCAATCGAGATGAGCGCCGGGCTTTCCCCCGCGATTGCGATCTTCGCCGCAGGCTCGATCCAGATCAGCGTCGCGAAGCGTCCAGTCTCGCGCGCCATACGATAGGAATAGAAACGCGCGTCGCGAAAGGTATCGAAGTTACCACCGTGGACGCGCGTGATGCCCGCAGCGGCGAGGCGCTGACGGGCGAGTGCGTAGAGATCGCACAGCCAGTGTCCCGGCCGCGTCGATACGAACGCGTCGAGGGCACGCGGATCGACGGCGACAAAGGCAGCGCGCACGTCATCGCCGACCTCGTAGGACACCGCAGCGATGGCCGGACCGAGCCATGCGATCAGGCGCGCGGCGGGCACGCGCAGGCTTGCGATTGTGGCTTCGATCACCCCGCCAGCGAGGCCGCGCCAGCCTGCATGGGCAGCCCCGATGACTGAACCGTCGTCGGCGCAAAACAGGATCGGCAGGCAGTCGGCGGTCAAAATCGCGAGGACTCGGCCAGGCGCGTTCGTGATCGCGGCATCGGCTTCTGGCTCGCACGCGGAGGCGACGTCCGCGTCGGCATCAAACACTTCAGTGCCGTGCACCTGGTGCAACCAGAGCGGCGAATGCATCAATTGGAGCGTGTCGATCAGCGCTGCGCGATTGGCGGCGACAGCGTCGGGCGCGTCGCCACAGCGCGAGCCGAGATTGAAGCTGTCGAACGGCGCCTTCGAGTGGCCGACCATGGCGCGCGTCGTGACGACTGCACGCACGCTTGACGGCGCATCCCAGTCCGGTGTCAGCCAGGGATCATTTTTCATTACCGGCGTTAACCCGCATGTCCTCGCGTAGTGCCGCCAACAGAGCTTCCATGTCCGCGGGACGCTCGGCCTCCACCGCGATTGTCTTGCCGGATTTGGGATGCAGGAATTCCAGTCGCTCGGCGTGCAGAGCCTGGCGCTTGAATGCGCGCAGCGCGGCGATGAATTCGGGACCGGCGGCCTTGGGCAGCTTGAGCAGGCCGCCGTATTGGGAATCCCCGAGCAATGGGTGGCGGACATGCGCCATGTGCACGCGAATCTGGTGTGTACGTCCGGTTTCGAGGCGGCATTCGACAAGGGTCATCGCGCGGAACCGCTCGCGCACGCGATAGTGCGTGACCGCATCGCGGCCGTCCTCGCGCACCGCCTGCTTGAGGCGATCATGCGGATGGCGACCGATCGCGGCATCGACGCGGCCACCGGAAATCATCGAGCCGTACACGATCGCCGCATACTGGCGATGCACTGCACGCGCTGACAGCTGCTCGACCAGCGAGGTATGCGCGCGCATGGTCCGCGCAACGACCATCAGCCCGGAGGTGTCCTTGTCGAGTCGATGCACGATGCCGCCGCGCGGTATCTGCACAAGCTTCGGATCATGGTGCAGCAGCGCATTCTGCAGCGTGCCGTCGGCATTGCCGGCGCCCGGATGCACGACCAGACCGGCCGGTTTGTTCACTACCAGCACGTCCGCGTCCTCGTGGCGGATATCGAGCGGGATGTCCTGCGCCTGCGCGCCGATCTCGCGCTCCATCTTCACGACAAGCTCAATCGCCTCGCCGCCGCGGACGATCTGGCGTGGCGCGGCGACGACGCCATCGAGCAAGGCAGCGCCCGATTTGATCCACGTCGTCAGGCGCGAACGCGAATAATCCGGGAACAACTCGGCCAGGGCCTGGTCGAACCGGCGCCCCGCGAGTTCGACCGGAACGATGATATTCAGGCTGGATTCCGGTTCGGTCATACTTACATCCTTTCAGGGTCTCGTTTCCAGCGCGGGCGGCGTTCGGGGTATGATCGTCGTTCAAACGCGGCGCCATGAGGCTCCGGCAGTTCGTAGGATTCAACCATCCAAGGCGCGGAGCCGGGGTAACCCGGCACAAACACCCGCCGGGTTCACCCATCCCTTCATCATCGCAGAGCCTGCCACCCGCATGCGAGTCTCCCCAATTTTCCGCTCCATCCTGCGCGCCCTCCTGCTCGTGACCTTGGTCGCGCTGGCCGGCTGCTCCTGGTTCCATCACGGCAAAAAAATCGACCCGCTGGACAGCATGACGGTCGAGGAGCTTTACCAGCGAGGCATCTCTTCGCTGGAGAGCGAAAATTACGACTACGCGGCGCACGCGTTCCAGCGCCTGAACTCGCGATTCCCGTTCGGGCCCTATACGGAGCAGTCGCAGCTTGATCTGGCCTACGCACAGTACAAGTCCGACAAGCCGGACGAGGCGTTTTCGACTGTGAATCGCTTCATCAAGACCTATCCGACGCATAAACATATCGATTACGCGTACTACCTGCGCGGGCTGATCAATTTCAGCCGCTCGGGCGGGTTTTTTGAGCGTTATGTCGGTCAGGACATGACCAAGCGCGACCAATCGAATCTGCACCAGTCGTTCGACAATTTCGGCGCGCTGGTCGCTCGTTATCCGCAGAGTCGCTATGCGGAGGACAGTCGTCAGCACATGATTCACCTGCGCAACCTGATGGCGAACGCTGATCTCAACATCGCGGTGTTCTATCTGAAACGCAACGCGTATGTGGCGGCCTCCAATCGTGCAAAGGCGATCCTGGAAACGTATCCGCAGTCGCCGCAGGCCGGCGATGCACTCGCCATCATGACCGAGAGCTACAAGAAACTCGGCCAGGACAAACTTGCCGACGACACCGAGCGCGTGCTGAAGCTCAATTATCCGAATCACCCGTTCTTCGAAGGCCAGTGGCCCCACTACCGCTCGAACTGGTGGAAATTGATCCCGCTGACCAACCGCGGCTGAAATCAGCCGATTGCTCAGATGCGCTGACGCGCATCTGAGCGGCAGCGTTGTCACCGGATCTGAAGAACCGGGCTGACCTGGTGCGGTATGAATGGCTGAGCGGACAACGGCTCGGCAACAAAATATCTCGCGGAATTCCCGACGCTACGCGCCGCTCAGCGCCAACCCGAAGTGATGGGATAGCGCCGCTCGCGCCCAAACGCGCGCCGCGAAACCTTCGGGCCCGGCGCCGCCTGCTGGCGCTTCCATTCGCTGATGCGCACCAGATGCAGCACGCGATCGACAATTTGGGGGTCGAATCCCGCTCGCACGATCTCGTCGCGCGACTGTTCGCCATCGACATGGCGCAGCAGGATCGCATCGAGGACGTCATAGGCAGGCAACGAATCCTGATCCGTCTGGTTCTCGCGCAGCTCTGCCGAAGGCGCACGCTCGATGACCGCGGGCGGGATCACCGGCTCGCCGCCAACGGTGTTACGCCAGTGCGCGAGCGCAAAGACCTCGGTCTTGTACAAGTCCTTGATCGGCGCGTAGCCGCCGCACATGTCGCCGTAAATGGTGGCGTAGCCGACCGCATATTCACTCTTGTTGCCGGTGGTCAACACGAGGCCGCCAAACTTGTTCGACAGCGCCATCAGGATCGTTCCACGGCAACGCGACTGCAGGTTTTCTTCGGTCACATCGGGCGCACGATCCGTAAACGCGGGCGCGAGCGCGTTCATGAACCCCGTGAGCGGCGCCTCGATTGGAATCGTCATGATCTCGACGCCGAGCGCATGTGCTTGCTCGCTCGCAAGATCGTTGCTCAAGCCCGATGTGTAGCGTGACGGAAGGCGCACGCCGGTCACATTTGCAGCGCCGAGCGCGTCGACCGCAATGCTCAGCACCACGGCGGAATCGATGCCACCGGACAGGCCGATCCAGACCTTGCTGAAGCCGTTCTTGGTGCAGTAATCGCGCGTGCCGCGGACGATCGCACGCCAGGCGAGCGCATCGCGACTCTCGTCGTCCTCGAGCGGCCACGTAACTCGCGTGAACTTGCGTGACGTCGCATCGTAGTCCGCGACCAGCCAGTGATCCTCGAACGCGCGCGCCGCCGGATGCACGTGGCCATCGCCATCGGCGAGCACTGAGGCGCCATCGAATACGAGCGAGTCCTGTCCGCCGACCGCATTCAGATAGGCCACGGCGAGTCCGGTTTCGGCAACGCGCGCGGCGAGCAACGCATCGCGCTGCGCATGTTTGTCGCGCTCGAACGGCGATGCGTTCGGCACCAGCAGCAGTTGCGCTCCGGCCTTGGCGGTGTCCGCGATCGGTTCCGCAAACCAGACATCCTCACAGATCACCAGACCCACTTGCACGCCTGCCACTTCGAACACGCATGTGCCGCCATCAGGATCGACTTCAAAATAGCGACGCTCGTCGAACACCGCATAGTTGGGCAGCTCACGTTTGCGATACGTGGCCGCGACACCGCCGTCGCGCAGCACGCTTGCGGCGTTGTAGACAACCGCACCGGCTGCCTGTGGCCAGCCGACCACCGCGGTGACACCGCGCACGTCGTTGGCGATGCGCTTCATTGCCGCTTCGCATTCGGCCAGGAAACTCGGCCGCATCAGCAGGTCTTCCGGCGGATAGCCGCTGAGCGCAAGCTCCGGGAACAACACCAGATCGGCACGATGTACGTCGCGCGCTTCGGCAGTCATCGCTGCAATGCGTTCGGCATTGCGCGCGATCGCACCGACCGGGAAATCGAATTGGGCGAGAGCGATTCTCAGCATGATTTGAAAAGGATGTTGGTTTGTTGAAGATTGCGGTGCAGGATCGATTGGCAGCTTCGACAAGAAAGCACGACAACTCTGCATGGCTGCGCATACCGCGCGGGCGATAGTAGCGGAACCTCAACGCGCAAAGCGGGAACGCCGACTGGCGTGGTTACGGGTGCGCAACGGCAACCGGTATTTAGTTCGGTATCGGACCAATGACCAGAACACTGACGGTTGCGGTCGCATAGCCGCCGCGACCGTCAGTGATCGTGTAGGTGAAGTTATCGGTTCCACCGAATCCCGGGGTGGACGTATAGATCACACTATTCCCGAATATAAGCGCTGAACCGTTCGCCGGCGTCGTCACACTCACGAGGGTGAGCGGGTCGCCATCCGGATCCGAATCATTGGCAAGTACCGCAATGGTAATGGGCTGGCCGTTTGGGGTGGACGCCCCGGTGTCGTCGACGGCAATCGGCGGATTGTTTGGCGCCGATGCGATGGTAATCGCGACAGTCGCGATAGCGGTGCCGCCACGGCCATCGCTGATCGTATAGGTAAAGCTGTCAAAGCCGGTCGTGGCGGCTCCCGGACCCGGCGTATAGATCACACTATTGTTGGATATGAACGCCGTGCCATTCGGTGGCGCCGTGATGCTGAGGATCGTGAGTGGGTCGCCGTCGGGATCGCTGTCGTTGGCCAACACGTTGATCGTGACGGGCGCACCCAGCGTGGCGATTGCCGCATCATTGACCGCCACCGGCGGGCGATTCGGCTGCGCGGCAACCGTGACCGTAACCGTCGCTGTCGCGGTGCCACCGCGGCCATCGCTGATCGTGTAGGTAAAGCGGTCGATGCCAATCACACCCGTCGAACCCGGCGTGTAGATCACGCTGTTGCCGGATATTACCGCGGTGCCGTTCGCTGGCGGCGTGATGCTGAGGATCGTGAGCGGATCGCCGTCCGGATCGCTGTCGTTGCCCAACACGTTGATGGTGACCGGAAGCGGCGATGTGGTCGTCGCAGCGTCGTCCACTGCCACTGGCGGCCGATTGGGCTGCGCGGTAACGGTGATCGAGACGGTCGCACTTGCGCTGCCACCATGACCATCACGGATCGTGTAACTGAAACTGTCTGCGCCGACATAACCTGGCGTCGGCGTGTACACAACCTGCGTGCCATTGATAACGGCGGTGCCGTGCATCGGTACCATCACCGAGACCAATGCCAGCGAATCGCCATCGGGATCAAAATCGTTCGCCAATACGTCGATCGTTGCAGGCACGCCAAAGGCAACGGTCGCTGTATCGTTTCGCGCGAGCGGCGACCGGTTCGGCCGCGGTGCAACCGTGATCGTGACCGTCGCTGTGGCAGTGCCGCCGCGGCCATCGCTGATCACGTAGGTAAACCGGTCCGCACCGCTGAACCCTGGTGCCGGCGTATAGGTCACGACGTTGCCGGAAACAACCACCGTTCCGTGAGCGGGGACGCCGACGCTGTTGATGCTGAGCGTATCGCCGTCAGGATCGCTGTCGTTGGCAAGCACGTCGATCGTCGTGGGCTGTCCGAATGCAGCGGTGGCGATGTCGTCGCGCGCGAGCGGCGCCTGATTCGGTCGTGCTCCAATCGTGACGGTGACCAAGGCGTTGGCTGTACCACCGCGACCATCGCTGATGGTGTAACGGAAGCTGTCGGTGCCGATGAAACCAGCCGCCGGCGTATAGAGAATGAGCGTGCCGGCGATCGCAGCGCTGCCATGCATCGGCGGCGCCACGGCGGTTATGGCAAGAGGATCGTTGTCCGGATCGCTGTCGTTGGCAAGTACATCGACGGTGATCGCCTGTCCCGTGATCACTGTCGCAATGTCATCGTGTGCGAGCGGAAAACGGTTGGTGTACTGCTTCGGATCGCGCGTAATCACAGTCGACTGGGAACGTCGCACGAGATGGGTTTCCACGATGCGTGGATGCGCGCTGGACGGACGAGCGAGCGAGCGAGCGATCCAGGCAGGATCTTCCAGCTCGCTGGTCGGCACGAACGATCCGTGGCCGCCGAATTCGTAACGCAGATAGAGCGACAAGCGGTCGTCATTCTGGCCAGTGTCGACTGCGACATCGCCGTGGCGGCTCACGTGTTCCGCAAGCGCGGACAGGCCCCAGCCGCGAGTACCCAGTGGCGTGTCGAGGCCAGCTGAAAACGTGCTCGCTCGCGCGCCATCCCCACTTTGCGTGCTCGCGCCCGCATGCACGCGCATCGCTAACGGCTCGAATACGTGACTGACCTGGAATCCCGCTTCGATACCGTACGGTTTGCGTGCGAACAGCGTTTCGACTGTACTCGTCTGGACCTGGGTGTAGTTGCCGATGTCGTCGACGCCAGTGAGCGTCGTGATGTCGTTATGCAATGAACTGCCCGCCGAGCGCGCTCCGGTCACTGCTCTCGCAAGGTAGCCTTCAAGGGAGAATTCGCGGCGCTCTATACCGAAGCCGAGTGTCGCCTTGCGGTCGTGGCCTTCGTTCTGGTCGAGGGCAAAGGAGAGTCGCGCGATCGTCACGGAATCTGGATGTTCGCGCGCTTCAAGCGGCGTCACGCCCCATAACCAGTTGAAGTCGCCCTGGACCCCACCGGCGCCGGTGCGGTCCCACCACAGTTGGCCGACGACTGCACGCGCGTTGTTGCGAGCGAACACGCCAAGCAGCTGACCCTCGGTCTGCCCTTCTCTGTTGATGCCGAGGGAGACGCTGCCGTCGTTGCCGACATAGCTCAGAGGAACCGAGGGATCGGCAACCGATGGCGTGCCATCGGCGTTCTGGGGTGGCAACGGCTGCGCCGACAGCACAGCAGCGAACGACGCGACGAATAGCGCAATGAAACGACGCATGCCCCCTCCCCGGATAGCCCACGACGCCGACTCTACCCTACTCGCCTTGAAAACGATCGCGCGATCTGCGGACCCGCTTTCGCCCATAGGGTGGGACGGACGAGGATCTCGCCCGCCCGCCTTTATACGGCATCTGGGGCCGGGCGGTTATGGCGACGCTCCTCCAGTCGGGACACATCGCCGCTTGAGCCACGCAAAGGCGGTTACATCATCGCGGCGAGCGTCTTGCCAAGATCAGCCGGCGACTTGACCGTGGTCACGCCGGCTTTCTCAAGCGCGGCGAACTTGGCCGCCGCTGTGCCCTTGCCGCCCGAGATGATCGCGCCGGCGTGGCCCATGCGCTTGCCGGCCGGAGCCGAGGCACCGGCGATGAACGCAACGACTGGCTTGGTCACGTATTCGGCGATGAAGTCGGCCGCGTCTTCCTCGGCACTGCCACCGATCTCGCCGACCATGATGATGCCTTCGGTCTGCGGGTCGTCCTGGAACAGCTGCAGGCAATCGATGAAGCTGAGGCCATTGATCGGGTCGCCGCCGATGCCAATGCACGTCGACTGGCCGAGGCCGACATTCGTGGTCTGGAAGACCGCTTCATAGGTCAGCGTGCCCGAACGCGAGACGATGCCGACCTTGCCCGACTTGTGGATATGGCCCGGCATGATGCCGATCTTGCATTCGCCCGGAGTAATGATGCCGGGACAGTTCGGCCCGATCAGCACGACATCCGGATACGTCCTCAGCACGTTCTTCACGCGCAGCATGTCGAGTACCGGGATGCCTTCGGTGATCGTGACGATGATCTTCACGCCCGCATCAGCGGCTTCGAGGATCGCATCAGCCGCGAACGGCGGCGGCACGAAGATCATCGACGCGTCGGCCCCGGTGTCGTTCACCGCATCAAGCACGGTGTTGTAGACCGGCAGGCCGATGTGCTGGCTGCCGCCCTTGCCCGGCGTTACGCCACCAACCAGCTTGGTGCCGTAATCCAGTGCCTGTTCGGA
>JBBRZD010000045.1:0-14185 GCA_038237055.1 Lysobacterales bacterium
CTGGACAAGAGCCACATCACGGTGCACACGTATCCGGAGACGCATCCGCACAACGGCATCGCGACGTTCCGAGCAGATATCGACGTCGCCACCTGCGGCGTGATTTCACCGCTGCGTGCGTTGAACTACCTGATCGACAGTTTCCAGTCGGACATCGTGACGATGGACTATCGCGTGCGCGGGTTCACGCGCGACGTGAAGGGTCGCAAGCACTACATCGACCACAAGATCAACTCGATCCAGGACTATCTGGCCAAGCACATCCGGCAGAAGTACGAGATGTTCGACGTCAACGTCTACCAGGAAAACATCTTCCACACCAAGATGCATGTGAAGGACTTCGACCTCGACACCTACCTGTTCGAGGCGCAGGCCGACGATCTGTCGTTCAAGGAACGTCAGCGCATCGAACAATTGCTCAAGCGTGAGATCGAGGAACTGTTCCACGGTCGCAACCTGATGTAGCAAGCCGCGCCCGGCCATGGCGGTCGGGTCGCTCAAGCGCGTGGGTGCAATGGCCCGCGCGACGTCCATGCACATGTGACTAATGGTGGATGCGCACCCGGTGTCGGGTGCTAGCGTTGACCGCTTGCAGGATTCGCGCGAACCCTGCCGTTCCTCGACCGGAGAAATTGTTATGAAGGCTCGCATGGCTACCTTGCTGTGTGTCGGAATCCTGTCAGCCTGTTCCGGCCCGCAGGCGCCGCAAAGCACCGTGGCGCCAGCCGCTCCGGTGGTCACCCCTGCTCCAGCCAAGCCCGTGCTGGTGTCCGGTATCGAAAAAAACAACATGGATCCGGCGACGCGCGCACAGGACGATTTCTACCGCTACGTCAACGGTCACTGGCTGGACGCAACCGAGATTCCGGCCGACAAGCCTTCATACGGCTCGTTCACCAAGCTCAGCGACGATTCGATCGAGAACCTGCGCAAGATCATCGACGAGTCCTCCAAAGCCGCCCCGGCTGGCGTCGACCTTGACCAGCGCAAGATCGACGACCTGTACGCGAGTTTCCTCGACGAGCCGGCCATCGAAGCGGCTGGCATCAAGCCGCTGGAAGCGACCTTCGCGCGCATCGACGCACTGAAGAACGGCAAGGACATTGCGATCCTTATGGCCGAATTCGGACGCTCGTTGTCGCAGGCGGGTACGTTCGGCCCGGCACCGACGCTGCCGTTCAACATCCTCGTGCACCAGGACAACAAGGACGCGACCCAATACATCGCGGATCTGCAGCAGAGCGGGCTCGGTCTGCCTGATCGCGACTACTACCTCAAGGACGATGACGCCAAGCTCAAGGGCATCCGCACCCAGTACCAGGCCTTTCTCGAGAAGATCCTCGGCATGAGCGGGGAGAAGCAGGCGGCGAAGACAGCGAAGGAGATCGTCTCGCTCGAAACCGCGCTGGCCAGGGCGCAATGGACCAAGGTGGAGACGCGCGACCCGATCAAGGGCTACAACAAGACCGAAATCAGCAAGCTTGCGGCGCTGGCGCCCGGCTTCGACTGGGATGCCTATCTCGATGCTGCCGGCATCAAGGGCAAGGTCGACGTGGTCAATATCGGCCAGCCAAGCTATCTGAAGGCGTTTGCGAAACTCGTGTCGGGCACACCACTGCCGACCTGGAAAGCGTATTTCCGCTGGAAGGCGCTGCGCGATTCCGCACCGAATCTGTCCAAGGACTATGTCGATACGAGCTTCGCGTTCTACGGCACCGCCTTGCGCGGCGTCCCGGAAAACCAGCCACGCTGGAAGCGCGGCGTCGGCGTGGTCGAAAAGGCGATGGGCGATGCGCTCGGCAAATTGTATGTCGCGAAATACTTCCCGGCATCGAGCAAGCAGCGCGCTGACGAACTCGTGAAGAATTTCCTTGCCGCCTACAAGCAGGGCATCGACAACCTCGACTGGATGAGCGCCGACACCAGGCGCGAAGCACAGGCGAAGCTCGCCAAATTCATGCCGAAGATCGGCTACCCGGATGTGTGGCGCGACTATTCGTCGCTTGAGATCGCCAAGGGCGACCTCGTCGGCGACGTGGCGCGTGCCAATGCGTTCGAATTCCAGCGCAACATCAACAAGCTCGGCAAGCCGGTCGACCGCAGCGAATGGGGCATGACGCCGCAGACGATCAACGCCTACTACAACCCGGAATTGAACGAGATCGTGTTTCCGGCCGCAATCCTGCAGCCGCCGTTCTTCAATCCCGCCGCGGATGATGCGGTCAACTATGGCGCGATTGGCATGGTGATCGGTCACGAAATCAGCCACGGTTTCGACGACCAGGGCGCGCAATACGATGGCGACGGCAACTTGCGCGACTGGTGGACGAAGGAAGATCACGAGAAATTCGCAGCCAAGACGAAGGCGCTCGTCGAGGAATACAACGGCTTCGAACCGGTGCCGGGCTATCACTTGAACGGCGAACTGACGCTGGGCGAAAACATTGCCGACAACTCCGGCATGGCGGTCGCGTACAAGGCATATCAGATCGCGCTCGGCGGCAAGCCGGCGCCGGTCATTGACGGCTTCAGCGGCGATCAGCGCTTCTATATCGGATTCGCGCAGGCGTGGCGCACGAAGCTGCGCGACAACTATGCGATCGAGTTGATCAAGTCCGACCCGCACTCGATCCCGGTCGACCGCGTGCTCGGCACCTTGGCCAATCAGCCGGGGTTCTACAGCGCGTTCGACGTGAAGGTGAACGACAAGATGTATGTCTCACCGGAGAAGCGCGTCAGCATCTGGTGAGACAACGGTGTTTGAAGCGCACCTTTCGGCCGCGCGACAATCAGCGCATCGCGCCGCGGAGCCTCTGAACCAGTCGCATGCGTCATCCCGGCGAAAGCCGGGATGACGAAGGGTTCGGAGATGCTTCAGATGCGGTAAGCGATCGTCTTCATGATGCGACTGGCGACGCGCATCAGACTCGGAACCGGCGCTGGCAGCGCTTGTGCGCCGGCGGCCATCGCAAGGTCTGCGTGGCGCGCTTCGTCATCCTTCATGCGACGTACGATCGCGCGGCTGCGCTCGTCGCCGGGCGGCAGCGTCTGAAGATGTTCGCCCAGGTGCGCTTCGACTTGTCGCTCGGTCTCGACGACGAAGCCGAGGCTGAGACGATCGCCGATCAGGCCTGCGCCCACGCCGATCGCATAAGCACCGGCGTACCACAGCGGATTGAGCAGGCTTGGTCGGCTGCCGAGCTCGTCGAGACGTTCTCCGCACCAAGCCAGGTGATCGGTTTCCTCGGCAGCGGCCGCGAGCATTTGTTGGCGCATCGTCTCGCTTCGCGCGACTGCGGCGTGGCCGAAATAGAGCGCTTGGGCGCACACCTCGCCAACGTGATTGACGCGCATCAGGCCGGCCGCGTGCTTGCGCGAGGCGTCGTCGAGGTTGGCTTCGGGCGTGCTGCCAGCAGGCGAAGCCTGCGATGGGACCGGCGCAGCGACGAAGATCGTTTCGAGCGCGCGCTCGAACTCGACGAGTGCGCGATCCAGCAGGGAAAGGGTTCTTGTGGTCATGACGCGGGATTTTCCAGTTGTTGCGCGAGCAACGCCAGTGGATGCAACACGGGAATGGACGCAGCGCGATCGCGCAGGCCATTGCCGAGGTGGATACGGCAACCGATATTCGTGGTCAGCAGCACGTCCGGCGTCAAAACCTGCGCCTGGTCAAGCTTTTCATCGCGCAGGCGATCGGCGAAATCCGGTTGTTCGAGAAAATAACGGCCGGCCGCGCCGCAGCAGCGCGGCTGCTCCGGCAGCGTCAGCAGGTTCAGTTGCGGAATCCGGGAGAGCAGGGCGCGGATCGACTCAACTTCACCCACCACATTCACCTGCGTGCATGGCAAATGCAGCGCTGCGCGCAGCGCAAGCGGCTTGAAGCGCAATCGGGAAAAGCCGGGATCGGCTGCAATGAAGGCGTGGATATCCACGACGCGCAACGCCGTTCCGCTGCCAACCTGCTCGCGCAGGTCGCCGAAGCAGCCGCTTGCGCTCACCAGAACGATTTCTGCGCCGGTCGCAAGCAAGGCTTCGCGGGTCGAATCGGCGTCGGCCTTCGCTCGCTCGATTTCGCCCACATGCCGCGACAGCGCGCCACAGCATTGGATGGACGGGGTGTCGACGACCGCGTAGCCCAGCGCTTGAAGGAGGTAGCGCGACGCGTTCTGGGTGTCTGCGTCATACGCGCGCGCGACGCAGCCGCGGAACAGGACGACGCGGCCACGGATCTGCATTGGCAGTTTGACCGACGGCAATGGGTTCGCCAGTGGCAAATCCGGCTGCGTTTCAAGGATCCGTCGCCAAAGCGATGCCTGCGGAAACAGGCGCCCCAGTCGCGGCAGCCAGCGGCCAGTGCGCAAAGCCGCGCCAAGGCGTGCGAAGGTAGTCAATCGGCGCGGGTCACGCAGCCAGCGGGGAAGTCGGGCTGGCTGTTGCGGGATTAGGGCTGCGCGGGTTCGCACGAGGATTTCGTCGTAGTTCACCAGGGACGGGCAGACCTTCTGGCAGGACAGGCAGCCTAGGCAATGGTCGATGTGCTCCAGCGCCAGTGGCGTCGGATCCTGTGTGCCCATCGCGAGTGCTCGGGCCAGCGCAATGCGTCCACGCGGCGACTCGGCCTCGGTGCTTTCGAGCCGGTAGGTCGGGCAGTGCGGCAGGCACAGGCCGCACATCACGCACTGGTCGGTCAGGGCCAGCAGCGCGGTATCGACGGGGGGCAAATCGGGGAGAGGAACGGCCATGAAATTCATGCTACCATTTGCGGTTCCACTGGTCGGCGGCCCGCTGTTGCCAGTTGCGGGGACTTCCGCTATCCTCCCGCGCCCTCATTTACGACGCGCCCGCTTTCCGGGCCGAGCCAGAGTCTTTCGGACATGAATACGATCAGTGCCAAAACCGAAAGCGTCAAACGCGATTGGTATCTAGTTGATGCCACCGACAAGACGCTCGGCCGCCTGTGTACGGAGCTCGCGCATCGCCTGCGCGGCAAGCACAAGCCCATTTACACGCCGCACGTCGATACCGGCGATTATCTCGTCGTGATCAACGCCGAGAAAATCGCGGTCACCGGCAAGAAGCTGGACGACAAGAATTACCACCGCTTCACCGGCCATATCGGCAACCTCAAGACCACCTCGCTCAAGGACATGCTGGCCAAGCATCCGGAGCGCGTGATCGAGATCGCCGTGAAGGGCATGCTGCCGAAGAATCCGCTGGGCCGTGCGATGTATCGCAAGCTCAAGGTCTACGCCGGCGCGAGCCATCCGCATGAAGCCCAGCAGCCTCAGGTGCTGGACATCAATACCTCTACCCGCAACATCTAATCAGAGCATTGACGATGGCGATTCAGCAGAATTACGGCACCGGCCGTCGCAAGTCCTCCGCAGCCCGCGTGTTTCTGCGCAAGGGCAGTGGCGCGATTGTCGTCAATGGCAAGCCGCTCGACGAATTTTTCGGCCGCGAAACCTCGCGCATGATCGTTCGCCAACCGCTTGAGCTGACCCAGAACCACGACAAGTTCGACGTCCTGGCGACGGTTGAAGGCGGCGGCATGACCGGTCAAGCCGGTGCGATCCGTCTCGGTATCGCCCGCGCATTGGTCGAGTACGACGAAGCGCTGAAGCCACCGTTGCGCAAGGCGGGTTTCATGACGCGCGATGCGCGCGAAGTCGAGCGCAAGAAGGTCGGCCTGCACAAGGCACGTCGCGCGACGCAGTACTCGAAGCGCTAATCTACGCTGCATAGCCCCGTAGCCAAGCGGTAAGGCACCTGACTCTGACTCAGGCATCGGTGGTTCGAATCCATCCGGGGCTGCCATAGCCACATGGCGTTGCGCGAGCCGGTTTCAGGTTTGCGATACCCATCCAAAAGCCCGCCACTCGGCGGGTTTTTGCGTTGCGGGGTTTGCAAACCATGCTTGCATTGGCCGCCAGCTGCTGGAGCAGTCACGCAGATGCGTGGCCGCTTCGTGCATCGACGAGCCGCATCTTTTCGCTGCCGACTTATCGCTCTTGGAGGCCGCGGCGATAAGGTTCGTCCGATCGAAGCAGCCGCTGTGATGTTCTTGTCTGCGCGAGTGACGATCAGCCGGAGTTTGCGGTTCGCCTGCTGTTCTGACGCATGCGCAGATGGATTCCACCAGCGATACCAAAGCACGAGGCGAGCAGGCCCAGCCATTCAATTGACAAGGCAGGCACGGGAATCTCAATCACCGCCACAAACGCCTGTTGTTCAAACGCACCGATATCCGGCGCCGCGCCGTAGATGCGTGGAAAATCTGTACCGCGCTGATCGAATGACAGGGCCGCTGGATTGCTTCCTGCGTCGACGGCTGGACTGCCCGCGCGCAAGGCATGGGTGCGTGTGACGCCTCCGTTGAAGGCCAATGGTGCAAGCCTTGGATCCGCGTGCGAGGTGTCGGATGGCGGCGTAACCAACGGGCTGGCAGATCCCATTAAATTATTGCTGCCAGTGATGATGGTCGCGACCGCGGTATTGAATGCGTTTGCGCGGTTGCCGATGTCCGCGGAATCACCCACGGCATTGCCGAATACGATACTGCTTTGGAACGACGAGCCCGGCGCGTTTAGCCAGATGCCGTTTCCGTCTTCGGCAGCGCGATTCGCAGTGATCGTGCTGTTGATGAGATTGAGCGTCGAGGGCCAACGCAGGAACAGGCCGCCTCCGATTTCGGTTTCCGCCGTATTGCCGGATATCGTGCTGTTGTATACCGAGATGCTGCTGAATGTCCCGATGCCGCCGCCGCGACCCCTGCTGACATTCGAGTCGATTGTGGACCCGCTGACATTGCCGCCGCGTACCGTCAAGATCCCGCCGCCGATGCCGTAACTGGACAGGGGTGGGTTGGCGCGATAGGTGGCGCGATTGCCGCTGATGGTGCTGTCCACCAACTGCATGGAGTAGACAAAGGCGGCACCGCCGGAAGCTGCGGTTCCGGAGCTTTCATGCACGCCGAGGGCCGTGCTTGCGGATATTGTGCTGTTCGACATGGTCAACGAGTACGCGTAGATACCGCCGCCGTAGGCTCCCTCACCGCCGGCATAACAGCTGTCTACGGTCGTTGCGTCCAAGGTCAGATAACCAGCCGATGCAATGCAACCTCCACCAGCAACGTGGAAGCCGGTGGCACGGTCGCGACCGTGCTGGATCGTCAGCGCACTGAAGGTGAGGCTTCCTCCATGCGGATGGATGAAAACACGATCGAGATTATTGCCGTCGATGGTGAGCGACGTGCGGCCTGGCCCGACCAGCGTCAGGTCGTCGACCGGAACCAGGATCGCACCGGTTTCCAGTGTGATCTTCGCGCAGGCGAGCTGGGTCAGATCAACCGTGTCGCCGGTGCTGACGCCGGCGACAGTGGCGCGCAAACTGCCAGGGCCGTCGTCGTCGCAATTGGAAACCGGCCACGTAGTGGCTACAGAGGGCGGTCGTTGTGGTGTCACCCGGATTGCAGGCAACGCCGTGAAGATGCGTCGAGCAGGATCGGCACGAAAGGGCACGCGCTGCGCATTGGCGGTCGTCTGTGCGCTCGCGGTCAGCGGTGGTACCGCCGCCAGCAGAGCGGCGCCCAGGCAAGCGGCTAGCGGCAAGCGTCGAAGCGGAACGCGTTGAATCGAATTGGCCGCGATTGTCATGCAAGGTCCCCAAGGTCGAGCGTATGTGTCATAAGAATACGCATATTCTTGCCCAAACCGGACATGTGAATGGCCCTACTGCAGGAGCCACATACCGCTCCCGTCAACGCATTTCTTCTGCGCCGATTAGCACCACATCGGCGCGACGTTGTGCGAACAGGCCGACGGCAACTACACCGGCGATCTGATTGAGATCGCGTTCCAGATCGCTTGGCGCCGTGATCGCAAGACCATGGACATCGAGGATCCAGTTGCCGTTGTCGGTGACGACGCCATCGCGCCAGATCGGTTGACCGCCGTGCTTGACGATCTCGCGGGCGACATAGCTGCGCGCCATCGGGATCACTTCGATCGGCAACGGGAAGCGACCGAGTACATCGACGCGCTTGGCCGAGTCGATAATGCAGACGAAGGTTTTCGATGCGGCGGCGACAATCTTCTCGCGCGTCAGTGCAGCGCCGCCGCCCTTGATAAGGCAACGGTTCGCGTCGCACTCGTCGGCTCCGTCGACGTACAGCGGCAAATCGCCCGCGCTATTGAGATCCAACACGCGGATGCCGAGCCGCTGCAAATGCTGGCTTGATTGCTCCGAGCTCGACACTGCGCCTTCGATTGCGTATTTGCGCTCGGCCAATGCATCGATGAAATGCGCGACGGTCGATCCAGTACCTACGCCGACAATCATGCCGTCTTCCACGTAACGCATGGCAGCGCGAGCCGCCATCCGTTTTTCTTCGTCCTTCGTCATTCTTTTCTCCGGAGCGTTGCGCAGCGCATCGAGAACACCACGCGGTTACGGTTTCTTTCCCAGCGCGAGGATGAAGTCCCACTGTGATTTCGTCACCGGCAGAATCGACAGACGGTTGCCACGGCGCAGCAGGACGAATTCCTCGAGACATGGCTGCACCTTCATTTCCTCCAGCGAGACGGTGCGTGCGAGCTTTCGCTGGAACTCGACATCGACCAGCATCCATCGCGGATTCTCAGGCGAACTGGCGGGGTCGAAGTAGGGGCTCTTGCGCTGGAACTGGGTTGGATCGGGATAGGCGTCGGTCGCAACCCGGGCTACCCCTACAACGCCCGGTTCGGCACAGCTGGAGTGATAGAACAGCACGCCGTCGCCAACCTTCATGCCGTCGCGCATGAAGTTGCGCGCCTGATAATTGCGCACGCCGCTCCAGGGTTCGGTTTTCACCCGCGCCAGGTCGTCGATTGAGAATGCGTCGGGCTCCGATTTCATCAACCAGTAATGCATGGGCGGAGACCAAGATGGGGCAGCGCAAATTTTAGCAGGGCTTGAGCGGGAATCCGGCCACGGCAGCGTTCTCCTCGAAGGCGGAAATCCACGATGCGCTCTGCATCCGGATCACGCAGCCGACCTGCAGGCAATCAGGGCCTGCTCGGTCACGACGTAGTCGAGATGTACATCCCATGGCATTGCCTCAATTGCGGCGACTTCCTGCATTGCATACGCAACGCCGACCAGAATCGGCTTGGCAGGCGCCTTGCGTTCACGCAAGAACGCGAAGCTACGGTCGTAGTAGCCGCCACCAAAGCCAAGGCGGTGGCCGTTGCGGTCAAAGCCAAGCAGCGGCAGCAGCACGACATCCAGCTGTTCAGGAGCAATCAGGTCGGCGGCGGCACAGACAGGCTCAGGGATGCCGTAGCGATTCATCTCGATCGAGCCGCCGGGCTGCCAAGCGGCAAACCTCAGTTGCCGCTTCGCGTCAACGACGGGCAGATGATAGATCTGGCCGCGCGCGCGCAAACCCTGGATCAGCGCAGCCAAAGGCAATTCACCAGCAACGGCCCAGTAACCGCCAATGCGTTTGTCGGTCAGGAATGCCGGCAGTTGTTCGAGCGAATCGACGAGCGCCTGTGACGCCATGATGCGCTCAGCTGGCGTCAATCCGGAACGAAGTGCGCGCATTTGCTCGCGCAAGACTTTGCGCGTGTGTGCGGGTTTCATCGGCGAATCAAACTCAAGGGATTCGCGGCACGCGGAGGCTGCGGCAACAAGAAGACGTCCTCCGCTGGTGTCGGTGCGCATCGAACGACCTTGATCCAGAGGGATCAGGTGGGAGGGCTGGCAGAACCGTCAGGCTTTCCGCACGAGGCGGACATGCACACAGGTTTCGCTTCGCAATCCCGGGTCGTCAATAGGAACAAGGCAATATGTAAGAGTGCGCTGCCGGGCACCGCAGAGGACGCCTGTGCCTATTGTAGGTATCAAGCGAACACGCGTTCAAGCTTCGCGTTCAATGCTTGCAGTTTCTCTGCCAACTGTGCGGCGTCGGTCGACTCGCGTTTTCGATCGTTGAGCAGTTCGTGGCTGATGTTAAGCGCAGCAAGAATTGCGACGCGATCGAGCGTCGCCGAGCGTGCGTTGCTGCGCATTTCGCGCATCTTGCCGTCGAGGTAGCGTGCAGCTTCGAGCAGGCTGGGCCGTTCCTCGGGCGTGCAGGCAATCAGCACCTCACGATCGAGAATGCTGATCGCGACCGGTTCGCTGGCGCTCATGCCGTCTCCTTCATTTGCGACGCACTCATCCGTTGTTCTGCTCCAGCGATTTCAGTCGCATGATCATTGCCTCTACGCGCGAACGCGCCTGTTCGTTGCGCGCCAGCAATTGCGAGCGCTCGCCGGCAAGCTGTTCCTGGCTCTGGCGCAGGCTGCGATTTTCCTCCTGCAGGGAGCGGCACAGATCGAGCAGCCGATCAAGTCGGTCCCCGATAGCGAGCAGGCTCTGTTCGTGCGCAGACATGGCTTGAAATATAGCATCGCCGCCGCATGGATTGTCATTCGCCAACGCAGGCCGAGCGAAGGGGAGGCTTTTGTCGACGGCTGGCTCGACCGCGGCCGCAGAGGAACGCTTCAGTGCGGCCGTTCATCCACCGCGACGCGCTGGCGCTGGGCATGATCGCGCAGGAACGCCAGGCATTCGTTTGCTGGCAGCGGCAGTGAGAGCCAGTGGCCCTGGATTTCGTCGCAATCCTGTTCGCGCAGGTATTCGAGCTGTTCGATGCGTTCGACACCCTCGGCGATCACGTTCAGGCCGAGTGTGTGCGCCATGGTGATTACAGTGGCGGTGATTGCCTCGTCGTCAGGGTCGGTCGTGATGTCGCCGACGAATTCCTTGTCGATCTTCAACGTGTCGATCGGCAGGCGCTTCAGATAGCTCAGCGACGAATAGCCGGTACCGAAGTCGTCGATGGCAAGGGTCACGCCGATCGCCTTGAGCCGACGCAACGTCGTGATCGACTGCTCCGCGTTCGCCATGACCATGCTCTCGGTCAGCTCCAGCTCGATCATGTTCGGCGGTATGTCGTGAGCGGCAAGCACGTCGCGCAGTTGCTGGATCAGATCGCCTCGCAGCAGTTGCGCGACCGAAACGTTGATCGACATGCCGGTGTCGCGAATGCCCACGCTGCGCCATTGAGCAAGCTGGGCGCAAGCTTGGACGACGACCCAGTCGCCAATTTCGATAATGAGGCCGGTTTCCTCGGCGATCGGAATGAACACACCTGGCGACACGTCGCCCAGATCACGACTACGCCAGCGCAACAGTGCTTCGACGCCGGTAATGCGCTGATCGAGCAAGGAAAGCTTGGGTTGGTAGACCAGAGTGAACTCGTTGCGCTCCAGCGCCTTGCGCAGGGCCGCCACCGTGGTGGCGCGCAAACGAGCGGCCGCATCCATTGCTTCGGTGTAGACCATGTAGGTCTTGCGGCCGTGGTCCTTTGCCTGATACATCGCGGTGTCGGCGAATTTCAGGAGATCGGTTGGCACTTGGCCATGGTCTGGATAGAGGCTGATGCCGATCGACGGCGAAATCACCACTTCCTGGCCGGTATCCAGCTCCAGCGGCTCTTCGAAAGCCGCGATGATCTTCTCGGCCATGCGCTCCGCTTCGGCGCTGCCGGAAATATCTTCAAGCACTACGGTGAATTCGTCGCCGCCCAGACGCGCGACCGCATCGTCCGCTCGAACGACCTGACGAAGGCGACCGCCAGCCGCCTTCAACATGCGATCACCGGCCGCGTGCCCCATCGAATCGTTGACGTGCTTGAAGCGATCGAGATCGAGAAACAGGACGGCAATCCGATGGCCGCCGCGCCGCGCGCGAATGATCGCGTGGCCGAGGCGTTCGCTCAGAAGAGTGCGATTGGGCAGCCCGGTCAAGGCGTCGTAATTGGCCAGATAGCGCAGTTCCTGTTCGGTTCGCTTTCGGTCGGTGATGTCGGATATCACGCCGACAAAATGAGTGCGAATGCCGTTGGCGTCACGTACTTCTGAAACTTCGGACCAGCTGAGAAATTCATCGCCGTTCTTGCGCCGCTGCCACAGCTCGCCGCGCCAATGGCCGCTGCGCGCGAGTGTCTCGCGCAACTTCGCGTAGTGCTCGGTCGGATGCTGCGAGCAATTGAGCAGATCCGCCGTGCGTCCGACGACCTCATCGTTGCGCCAGCCGGCGATCTTGGTGAATGCCGGATTGACGCTGAGGAAGCGGAACTCCAGATCGGTCACCGCCACCGCTTCGCTCATGCTGAGGACGACTTCCTGGGCGATGCGTCGATCATGGTCGGCAGAACGCTCCGCAGTGACGTCACGCGACGTGCCGCACATGCGCATGGGCTGACCATCTTCGTCATATTCGACGATTTTCCCGCGCGCAAACCGCCGCACCCATTTGCCATCGTCGTCGCGCAGGCGGTGCTCCGACTCGAACGATTCGGCGGTGCCGTTGAAGTGTCTTTCCAGTCGCTGTTCGATACCTCCCAGATCGTCCGGATGCAAATGATCGCGCAACCATGCGTAGGTATAGATGACCGGTTGCTTGGATACACCCTTGAACAAATCGCGCGAGCCGGTTACGACAAACTCGCCGCGACGAATGTTCCAGTCCCAGAAATCATCGCCTGAGCCCCAAACTGCCAGACGCAGGCGATCTTCGCGCCCTTGCACGTCGACGTGGTGGCGGCGTTCCTCGTTGCGGTGCTTGCGGTATCCGCGCCACCACAGCAGCGCGGCGATCAAGATGATCAGCAGGGAAGCGATCCTTGCGTAGAGGCTCTGCCACCACGCAGGCGTGACGCTCAGGGGAATCGCGGTGACGCGATCATTCCAGTAACCGACATGATTACTCGCACGCAGCTTGAAGGTGTAGTGACCAGGATCCAGGTTCGTGTAGGTTGCATCATGGCGAGTGCCGGCGTCGATCCAGTGGTCGTCGAAACCCTCCAGCTGGTACGTGAAGCGGTTGCGTTCCGGCGCCGCGAAATCAAGCGCCGCAAATTCAAAGCGGATGATGCGGTCGGCCACGGCCATGCGCAGCTCGTTGCCATCAGGCAGGGAGCTGCGCTCGCCGTTGCCGATACGCACGCGGGTGAGGACAGCGGGCGCCAGGAAGCGGCTGCCGACGATCGTCTGTGGGGAAAAAAGATCGAATCCACTCACGCCACCGAACAGAAGCTCGCCGCTTTCCAGCATCGCCGATGAGCTGCCGATGTACGACATGCTTTGCAAGCCATCGGCGAGTGCAAACGAGTGAAAAGCCTCCGCGGCGCGGTCGAACGATGTGATGCCCCGATTGGTGCTCAGCCACAGACGGCCCATCTTGTCGTCGGCGATCGAGTAGACGGTGCCGCCGGGCAAACCATCATGCGCTAGCCAGTGCGTGAATCGTGCGTTCGACGCGTCGAGCGCGTCGAGTCGATTGAGGCCGTTTTGCGTGCCGATCCACAGCGTGTTGTCGGCCGTCTCGTGAATCGAACGAATCAGGTTGTTGGTGAGCGAGCGCGAATCAGCCGTGTCATTGCGGAATACCCGCACGCTGTGTTGCTCGGGATCGACCAGGTTAAGGCCGGTCCCGTTGCCCGACCAGATGCGTCCGTCGCGGCCTTCATGCAGGACGAGGACACGATCATCGCTCAGGCTGTCGGGGGCATTGGCATCCACATTGTGGCGATACACGTGCCAGGTGTTGGCGACGGGGTCGTGCTGCACGAGTCCGTCGCCGCCCATGCCCAACCACAACATTCCATTGCGCGCGAGCAGTATGCAGCGCACGTCGGTATCGGCCAGGCCGTGTTCCGCGCTTGGGTCCGTCGGCAGGAAAGTCGCGCTGCGCCCGTCCGGATCGAATAATGCGGCACCATGGTCGGTGGCCAGCCACAGCTTGCCGTTCTTCGCGTCGGCGATTGCCGTCACCATGACGGTCTGATCAGGTGTCTTCGCGGCTTTGGCGAGGACGTCGCCGTAATACTCAAAACTATTCTGCCGCATGTCGTAGCGTTTCAGGCCATCTCCGGGCGTGCCGAGCCAGATACGCTCACTTTTGTCCTGGAAAATGGCGCGCACGTAGTTCGATGCGATCAGTTCGCGCGCAGGATCGTGATCGGTGACGTTGTGGAACAAGGTGCCGTTCGGATCGACCTTGATCAGGCCGCGTTCCATCGTGCCTATCCAGAGCAGCCCGGAACGGTCGACCTGCAGATTGGTAACGATGGCCTCGGGAAGACTGCCTGCGA
>JBBRZD010000046.1:0-14149 GCA_038237055.1 Lysobacterales bacterium
AATTGGCTATGTAGCTCAGCTGGTTAGAGCGTGGCACTCATAATGCCGAGGTCGGTGGTTCGAGTCCACCTATAGCCACCAAAATCCCGTTTCAAGACAACTCAACAAGGCCGGAAGACCCAGCAATAGCAAGGGTTCCGGCCTTTTTCATGTTCACCGGCTTGCTCCGACGTTTACGCCAATCCGCCTCCACTCGACGGCAGATTTGACGGTAAATGTAGCCGCGCGGGCAGCAGCAATCTCGATCGCGAGCACTGAAGCCGAGTCAAGACGTCACCACCGTCGGAAGGGCCGGCGTGCGGCGAGGGATGACGATCGATGATCCATCAGCGCCCTTTCCACACAGCCGCTGCTGCGCTACTGCGCATTTGATCTGGGTCAAGGAGACTGCGCGCGCGCTGAGTATTGTCTCGCTCATGAACATTCGCCTCGCCCCCGCTCCGCTTTTCGATCGCGAGCTGGTCGCCAAGTACGACATCAATGCTCCGCGCTATACGTCGTATCCGACGGCGCCGCATTTTCGCGACAGCTTCCGCGAGGCCGATCTTGCGCGGGCCATTCGCGTTTCCAATGGCGATCCCATCCCGCGCGATCTGTCCGTCTATGCGCACATTCCTTTCTGCCTTTCACCATGCTTCTACTGTGGCTGCGCGCGCATCATCACGCATGACCGCAGCAAAGCATCGGCCTATCTCGTGCGACTCCAGCGCGAGATCGAGATCGTCGCGCGGCATTTCGATCGCGACCGCAGCCTTGCTCAGCTGCACTTCGGCGGTGGTACGCCGAACTTCCTCGACGTGGAGCAATTGCTGGAATTGATCGAATCGATTGGCCGGCATTTCTCATTCAGCACGGCCAGGGATCGCGAGTTCGGTATTGAACTCGATCCGCGATTCTGCGATGAGGGCTACGCGCGACAAGTTACCGAGGCCGGCATCAACCGCGTCTCGATCGGCGTGCAGGATTTCGATCCGGCCGTGCAGGAAGCCGTCAATCGCGTGCAAAGTGTCGACGATACCGCTGCGGTGATGATTGGCGCGCGCATCGGCGGGGCACGTTCGATCAATCTCGACCTGATCTACGGATTGCCACGCCAGACCCCGGAATCGTTCGCGCGCACGCTGGAACAGGTGATTGCGCTGCGCCCCGACCGCATTGCGGCATACGGCTATGCGCACCTGCCCGAACGCTTCACGGCCCAACGCCAGATCGACAAATACGAGCTTCCAGACGCGGCAACCCGCCTCATCCTGTTGCAACAGACGGTGCACATGCTAAGCGCCGCCGGCTACGTGCACATTGGGGTGGACCATTTCGCGTTGCCGCACGACGACCTCGCACTCGCGCATGAGGCCGGCACCTTGCAGCGCAACTTTCAGGGGTATTCCACTCACGCGGCCTGCGATCTCGTGGGTTTTGGCATGAGCGCGATCAGTCATGTCGGCGCGAGCTTCAGCCAGAACGCCAAGGATCTGATCGGCTACTACGCCGCGCTGGACAGCGGCTGTCTGCCAACCGCGCGAGGGCTTTGGCTAAACGACGACGACACGGTGCGCACCGACGCGATCCAGCGCATGATGTGCGCCGGCTCACTCGATATCGGCGCTTTCTCGGCACGCCATGCGTTGGATTTTCCGACCTATTTCCAGCGCACGCTGGAAATGCTCAAACCGCTCGAGGACGACGGTTTGGTCATGTGCTCTGCTGAATGCATCGAGGTGACGGGGCGCGGCCAGTTCCTGCTCCGCAATATCGCGCGCTGTTTCGATGCTTACGCGGAAGGCTCGGACATCCGCTATTCGCGCGCGGTTTGAAGGACGACGCCAGAGTGGGACACGACGAAACCGCGATCGGCCGCATGCAGGCGAACACGATTGCCGACGACGGCGACGAGCAAAAATTCTGTTCGACGTGCGCATTTGGTGCAGTCTGCGTCGGCCGCGGCGTCGACAAGTTGGGGCTGGCCGAACTGCACTGCCTCGTCGAGCACGTTGGGCCCTATCGTGCGGGCGAGTCGATTTTCCGCACCGGCGATCGCTTTGGAGCCATCTTCGCGGTGCGATCTGGAGCGGTCAAGACGCGCCTGGTCGATCTGGAAGGGCGTGAACAGGTGCTGGATTTCCACTTGCCCGGTGAATTGATCGGTCTCAATGCGATCCATCCCGAGATGTATCCATGCGACGCCATCGCGCTCGACACCGTAGAGGTCTGCCGTTTTTCGTTCCCGGCACTGGCGACTCTCGCAACTCGAATTCCGCAGATCCAGCAGGAGCTGTTTCGCAGACTGAGCAAAGGCATCGGCGATGCGAGCGTGCGCAACCAGGAGTCGTCGGCCGACGAACGTCTCGCCGCTTTCCTGCTCGAGCTTTCCGCGCGCTACGCCGCACGCGGCTTCGCCACGCACTCGCTGCGCCTGTCGATGTCCCGCAGCGATATCGCAAACTATCTCGGCCTCGCCGCGGAAACGGTCAGTCGAGTGCTTCGACGCTTTCAGGATCAAGGCCTGCTCGATGTCGACGGACGCGAAGTGGCCATAGGCAACGTCACCGCGCTGCGCGACATCGCCAGGAATCTGCTGCGCGCCTAGGCGCTGCAGATTGGAGCGCGATAGCGCTCCCTCGCGTCGCCACGCTGCAGCGCCCCAGTTGATACAGATCAGTGCATGGGGGAATCGATTCCACGACAGTGGATACGCATTTTCCAAGGAGTTTTTGATGTCGACCACCCGCCGTCTCTGGATCCCACTCGGCTTGCTGCTGGGCGTGACCTTCACCGTGCTGCTGGGGATGGGGCGCGAGATCCATCGCAGCGCACCCACGTTGCCGGGCAAGGTTGTGACGACCAGTGGGCAGACACTGTTCACGCATGCTGATCTGGAAACCGCTCGTCAGGTATGGCAATCCTTCGGCGGCCAGCAGCTGGGCGCCGTATGGGGCCACGGTGCCTTGTTCGCTGCAGACTGGGTTGCGATCTCGAACGTAGGCGCGCTGTTGTACGCGTGGTTCGTGCTGCGTCTGTGGATCGCGCCAAAGCGCGTTCTTGCGGCACTCGATGTGGGCCACGCCATGCCAGTCCGTGCCGTCGGAGCGCCCGCACGTGGATGACGTTTTCGCAAGCAGCGGCGGCGCCGCACCGGTGGCTCCGCACGGGAACGACCGGCATTGGGCTCGCGATGCGCTGGCGAAACTCGCGCGGGAATCGGCGCGTTCTGCGGATACGCATCTGCTGAAACTCGACATTCCCGGCTTCCCGGGTATCGATTTCTACTTCAAGGACGAAGCCGCACACCCCACCGGCAGCCTCAAGCATCGTCTGGCGCGTTCGCTGTTTCTGTATGCGCTTTGCAACGGCCGTCTGCGTGAGGGCCAGACCGTGGTGGATGCGTCCTCCGGCAGCACGGCGATTTCCGAGGCGTGGTTCGCGCGACTGCTCGGACTTCCATTCATCGCTGTCATGCCGGCATGTACTGCACCCGCGAAGATCCACGACGTGCGTGCCTTGGGCGGCGAGTGCGATCTGGTCGACGATCCATGCGGGGTGCATGCGCGCGCGGCCGCTCACGCGGCGCGCGGCGCCTGCCATCTCGACCAATTCGGTCTGGCGGAACGCGCCACCGACTGGCGCGGCAACAACAATATTGCCGAGTCGATCATCGGCCAGCTTGCCAAGGAACCGGCGCCGGTTCCCGCCTGGATCGTCTGCGGCGCGGGCACGGGTGGCACCTCGGCCACGCTCGGTCGCTATCTTCGCTACCGCGGCCTGGATACATTTCTATGCGTAGCAGAGCCCACCGGAAGCGCCTTCGCGCAGGGCTGGCGTACGTGCGATCGCGCCGCGTTGGCAAGTCAACCGACACTGATCGAAGGAATTGGTCGGCCGCGCGTTGAGCCAGGTTTCCTGTTCGACATCGTCGACCACGTGATCGAAGTGCCGGATAGCGCTTCGATCGCCGGGGCGTGGCTACTCGAAGAGCTTCTCGGACGGCGATATGGTGGTTCCTCAGGCACCAATTTCGTCGCCTGTCTCCACCTTGCCGCGGCCATGCGCGACTGCTGCGAACGCGGCAGCATCGTCAGCTTGCTCTGCGACCGCGGCGAACGCTACGGCGAAACCCTGTTCGATCCCGCTTGGCTAGCGGCGCATGCGATCGATCGCGCACCGTGGGACTCCGCCCTGCGCGCGACCTTGAACACCGGCGAATGGCATCCGCCCATTGGCACCTGAAAACTGGCGCCTGAAACGACCGGGGTGTGCGGCGCGAGGTCAGTGCGTGTCGCGCGCAGAATCGGTTGCCCTGCGCCGCGGTGCTTGGCACGGCACGCAATCTGCGGACATCGCCATCTGAGTCGCCCGGGAATTGCCGCTACGCGCTCATACGCGCGCAAACACCAGACTGGCGTTGGTGCCGCCGAAGCCGAAGCTGTTGGACATCACGGTATCGAGTTTTGCGGCGCGACTCTCACGCAGAATCGGAAATCCTTCCGCGCGTTCATCGAGTTTTGAAATATGCGCCGAGCCGGCCATGAAGCCGTCCTGCATCATCAGCAAACTGTAGATCGCCTCGTGTACGCTGGCCGCGCCGAGTGCGTGGCCGGTCAGCGCCTTGGTCGACGACAACGGCGGCACCGCGTCTCCGAAGACCGCACGCGCGGCCTGCAATTCGATGATGTCGCCGAGCGGCGTTGCGGTGCCGTGCGTGTTGAGGTAGTCGATCGGCGCGCTTACGTCGCACAAGGCCATGCGCATGCATCGCACTGCTCCTTCTCCCGAGGGTGCGACCATGTCCGCGCCATCGGAGGTGACGCCGTAACCGATCAATTCGGCATGGATGCGTGCGCCGCGCGCCTTCGCATGTTCGTAGTCTTCCAGTACCAGCATGCCGCCGCCACCGGCGATGACGAAGCCATCACGGTCGGCGTCGTAGGGGCGTGACGCGATTTTTGGCGTTGCGTTGCAGGCGGTGGACAGCGCACCCATCGCGTCGAATTGCGCGGTCATGCCCCAGTGCAGCTCTTCCGCGCCACCAGCGAACATGATGTCCTGTGCGCCATGACGGATCAGGTCGGCGGCGGCACCAATGCAATGCGCGGATGTCGCGCACGCCGCAGAAATTGAATAGCTCAGTCCGAGAATGCCAAACGCGGTGGCGAGCGTTGCCGATACCGTCGAGCACATCGTTCGCGGCACCATGTATGGGCCTACGCGGCGCACACCCTTCTGGCGCAGCAGATCGGCAGTTTCGATCTGCCACTGCGCGGAGCCGCCGCCCGAGCCCGCGATCACGCCGCTGCGTGGATGGCGCACCTGCTCGATGACCAGCCCGGCGTCGGCGATCGCGTCACGCAGCGCGACGTAGGCGTAGCCGGCGGCATCGCCCATGAAACGCCGCAGCTTGCGGTCGATCACGGCGTCGAGTTCGATCTGCGGCAATCCGGCGACGTGGCTACGCAGGCCACGCTCCAGATAGTCGGGAATCATGCTGATGCCGCTACGTGCTTCGCGCAGTGCGTGCGACACCGTTGCCGGCAGATTGCCCAAGCACGACACAATGCCCATTCCGGTAACCACGACGCGGCGCATCTCAAAACCCCTCGGTGGTCTGGAACAAAGCCACGCGCATGTCGCTCGCGACATAGATCAGGCGATCGTCGACGAAGGTCTTGCCGTCGGCGATCACCAGTGCAAGCTTGCCGCGCATCACACGGCGGATATCTATTTCATAGCGCACCAGTTTGGCGCTCGGCAATACCTGGCCGGAAAACTTCACCGCCCCGACACCGAGTGCGCGGCCGCGCCCGGGCTCGCCGAGCCAAGGCAGAAAGAATCCGCTGAGCTGCCACATCGCATCGAGACCGAGGCACCCCGGCATCACCGGATCGCCGCCGAAATGACAGCCAAAAAACCACAGGTCTGGATGGATATCCAGCTCCGCCTGCAGTATGCCCTTGCCAAAAGCACCACCCTTGTCGTCGACATGCGTGATGCGGTCGAACATCAGCATCGGCGGCGACGGCAGCCGCGCATTGCCGGGGCCGAACAGTTCGCCATTGGCGCATGCAATCAACTGGCTGCGATCGAACGAAGTGGGTCGCGTCATGGGAGGAGTTGCACGAAAGAAAACGTCGAGTCTGTGGCGACATCCGTCGCGCCGCCTTGACGCGGATCAAGTTCATACCGGCTGAGGCGATCTGCGATAGCGATGCCCGCGCGCCCGCGAAGAAGCTTGCACGCCTGACTTGGATCAATACCGGTTGAATGCGATTGATTCATACTTCCACAATGAAAAAACAAGTCGAAGGTGCGGGTACATTGCGCGGGATTCCGGTGCGCATGGAGACGGGTGGTGTCGCCTCAGCCGGCGGAACTTCATCACCGAAAAGCGCCTCCGCTGCATCAGCTCCCGCCATAAGTTTCGCTGCGTCGTCGAAAAACGGCGATGGTCGAGATTCTAGCGGTTCCGACGGATCGCTGTTGGCCGCACTCGCGGATTTGCCGGCGCTGCTGGCAAGTGCGCCGCACCGACTGATGTTCTTCGCTGGCACGAGTGCGATTATCGTGTCGATGCTGTGGTGGGCATGCTTTCTTGGTTCGGGTTATTTCGGGCACGCCTTCCCGGCCGCGCCGGTCCCGGCGGGTTGGGCGCATGCGGTATTCACGCAGTACGGCATGCTGCCGTTCTTCATCTTCGGCTTCCTGCTCACCGTGTTTCCGCGCTGGATGGGACAGCCGGCTCTGACCCGACGTGCGTATGTGCCGGTATTCGCCGGTCTGTTCAGCGGCTACCTGGTGGCGCATCTGGGTCTGCTCGGCATGCGGCCCCTGTTGATTGCCGGACTCTTCCTGATGCTTGTCGGCTGGATCTGCGGGCTCGTCGCGCTGGGGCGCATCTTGGTGCTCAATGGCGCGCGCGACAGGCACGCGTTGTCTTGCTTCATGGCACTCGTCCTCGGCGCCTGCGGACTGACCGCTTTCGCGGCTTTCGTGCTGGGTGCGCCATGGCAGTTCGCCTTCGTCGCCATGAGAATCGGCACCTTCGGCCTGCTGCTGCCGGTTTTCTTCACGGTCTGCCATCGAATGCTGCCGTTCTTCAGCGCCAGTGCCGTGAAGGTCGAGTATCGCGCGTTCAAGCCGGCATGGAGCCTGCCTGTGTTGTGGGGGCTGCTGCTCGTACATCTCGCCCTCGACCTCACCCATCACCAGGAATGGTTGTGGTTGAGCGATGCTCCCTTGGCCGCACTGTTCGTCGTGCATGCGGTCGCATGGCAGCCGTGGAAGTGCATGCAGCCGGGTCTGCTGGCAGTGCTGCATCTGGCTTTCGCGTGGCTGCCGGTCGCGTTCGTCCTTTACGCGGTGCAAAGCGTGCTGGCGTTCACCCACCACGGGTTCCTGCTGGGTCGCGCGCCGGTGCATGCGCTGACAATCGGATTTTTCGGCTCAATGCTGGTGGCAATGGTGACGCGTGTGACCCAGGGGCATTCGGGCCGGCCGCTCGAGATGGGGACCGTCCCGTGGCTCACCTTTGCGCTCCTGCAGCTGGTCGTCGTCGCACGTATCTACGCAGAATTCGCGCAAGACGCACCGCGTTGGCTGGTGATCGCAGCGTTCGGCTGGCTGCTGGCGTTCCTGCCCTGGGTGTTGCGCTCGGTATGGATCTTCACGACCCCGCGCCTGGACGGCAAGCCGGGCTGAATCGTTGCGATTGCGCTTCGCTCGACCAAGCACCGGATGAACGTATGGCTCCCGCCATATCGCCCGTTGCGCGCCTGCTTCAAGATCGCACTCCGATTCGCATGACGCCTGCATCCATGATCGAGTTCTATCCGCAGATCAAGCTTGTCCATATCGCCGCCGTGATTCTCTCCGGCAGCCTCTTCGCTCTGCGTGGCTCACTGATGCTGGCGCGCTCCCGCGCTGCCAATCATGCGGCACTGCGCTATCTGTCGTATGCGATCGATACGACCCTTCTCACCGCAGCACTCATGCTGGTGACGATCCTGCATCAGTATCCTTTCGTGCAGTCGTGGTTGACCGTGAAGGTGTTGCTGCTGGTCGTCTATATCTTTCTGGGGACCGTCGCACTGAAGCGCGGTCGCACCCGTGCAGTTCAGGTGGTCTGCTATTTCGCCGCCCTGTTCGTGTTCGCGTTCATCGTCAGCGTGGCGCGCGCTCACAATCCGTGGGGGCCGCTGCTCGTACTGTTTCGCTGAAGGGCATCGCGCCAGCGCGATGCCCTTCAGCGCGGGATCAGGCTTTCTTGCTGTAGCCGGAACACCAGCCCTTCACGTTGACGGCTTTCCCCGGAAACAAAGTGCAGGGACCGTAAACATCATTGGTAGTGCCCTGGAAGAACTGGCAATTCGCGCAGGCGGAGTCTGGTTTGAACGCGGGATTTGCCTTTGCGGTCGTCGCGTCTTCGGTGTAGGCCAGCGCCTTCGCGGTGGCATCGCTTGAATCAAGATGCGGCAGGTCGGCCGCGCGACTCATCCGTGGCAGCACGGCGGCAGCAATCGGCGCAGTCGCGACAACGGCGACGGCGATCTTCAGGAAACGACGTCTTGCCTGGCTTTCAGCTGGGTGTGACATGGTGCACTCCTATATCGGTTTGGCAAAAAACTGTGTTCTTGCACGCGTGAGCACCATCAATGTAACGGGGCAGCCCCTGACTGGCTCGCCCAACATTGAAAGCACAAGCAACATCAGTGTCGGTGAATCGATTCCGTCGTGCACTTTACGCCAATTGACGGCAAAGCCCTCAACTCTCGAAGTGGCCGACGCGCTCCCGCAGCGCGGCCGGCGAAGCCTTTTGCTTACCTGTCAGAGGTGGGCGGTCCGCTGGCTGCGGCCAACCTGGCAGCTGCGAGCCTGGCGCAAGCGAAAGGTCCGGCAGCGCGGCGCGACTGGAATCAAACAGGTTCGACGCCGCAGCTGCGGTAACAACCGGACCCGAGGATGACCGCGCGACGAAGCCGCATTCGGTTCATCGACATTGGATCTTGCACCACTGGCTGCGACGACTTGTCGCGCACAGATCCGGCCCACTTTTTCTTCCTGGTTGATACAAATCAGTCCCGCACTGCGCGCAGCGACTAAACTCTCAGCGAGCCGGCAGCCGTGCGCGGGCATTAGGGAGGGGATCCATGAAACGCCTGTTGCTAGTCAGCGCATTGCTGGCCGTTGCTGCAATCAACGGCTGCACGTCGCAGACCACACCGACCGCTCAGGCCGCGGCAGCGCAAGCTACCGCCATCGGCGGGTCTGCCCGCGGCGACTTCGGACCCCCGCAGGGCGAGCCGATTCATGCCGTATTGACCAGTCCTCCTCAGGTACCGCCACCGATTCACCGCGATCATCCGTCCAAGGTCATTGTCGAGCTTGAGGTGATGGAGAAGGAGATGCCGATCTCCGAGGGTGTCACGTACACGTTCTGGACCTTTGGCGGCACCGTGCCCGGCAGCTTCATCCGCGTGCGCCAAGGCGACACGGTCGAGTTCCACCTCAAGAATTCGCCGAACAGCAAGATGCCGCACAACATCGACCTGCACGGCGTGACCGGGCCCGGCGGCGGTGCCGCTTCGAGTTTCACCGCGCCCGGCCACGAGTCGCAGTTCACGTTCAAGGCGCTCAATCAGGGATTGTTCGTCTATCACTGCGCCACGGCACCGGTGGGCATGCACATCGGCAACGGCATGTACGGACTGATCCTGATCGAACCACCCGAAGGTCTCTCCCCTGTCGATCACGAGTACTACGTGATGCAGGGCGATTTCTATACGACCGGCAAATACCGCGAGAAGGGCCACCAGCCGTTCGACATGGAGAAGGCGATCGACGAACGTCCGACCTATGTGCTGTTCAACGGCAGCGAAGGCTCGCTCACGGGCGACAAGGCGCTGACAGCGAAGACCAACGAAAACGTGCGCCTGTTCGTCGGCAACGGAGGCCCGAACCTGGTGTCGAGCTTTCACGTGATCGGCGAGATCTTCGACAAGGTCCAGCAGGAGGGTGGCACGCATCCGCAGGAGAACGTGCAGACGACGTTGATTCCGTCCGGCGGCGCCGTCACCGTCGAGTTCCACACCGAGGTTCCAGGAAGTTATGTCCTGGTCGATCATTCGATCTTCCGCGCTTTCAACAAGGGCGCACTGGCGATCCTGAAAGTGGATGGCCAGGAAAACAAGAGCATCTACTCGGGCAAGGAAGTCGACTCTGTTTATCTGGGCGATCGCGCCGGTCCGGACCTCAAGGCTGTCAGCACCGCAGCCGCCGCACATGCGGCGGGTACGTTGACGAAGGAGGAGCAGATCAAGGCCGGCGAACAGCTGTTTGCGGGTACGTGTTCGGTCTGCCATCAGGCTACTGGCCAGGGCCTGGCCGGCGTGTTCCCGCCGCTTGCCAAGTCCGACCTTCTCGCCGCCACGCCGTCGCGCATTACCACCATCATTACGCACGGCCTGACCGGCAAGGTCACCGTCAATGGCACGGAGTACAACTCCGTCATGCCGCCGATGGCGCAGCTCACCGATGACGAGGTCGCCAATATCGCCACCTACGTCTTGAACAGTTGGGGCAACCCGGGCGGCCACGTAACCAAGGAAGATGCGGCCAAGGCGCGCGCAGAAGCTGTAACGCCACCGGCGGCAGCGCATTGATCGCTCCACGCGGCCATCGGACAAGCTCGGCGAGCAACGTCATCCTGCGCTGTATGACCGGCATAGCCTCGCTCGCCCTGGCCGCGACCTGCCTTGCGGAGCCCACTTATGTCGCGATTCCGCCTGCTTCGTTCGTCAGCGTGCTGGCGACCGAAAAGGATTCGACGCCGGTCGCGATAGCCGCCTATTCGATGGGTAGCGAACCCGTCACGAATGCGGAGTTTCTCGCGTTCGTAACGGCCAATCCTTCCTGGCGGCGCGATCATGTACCGAACGTATTCGCGGAAGGCCGCTACCTTGCGCATTGGCAGGCACCGGGCATCCTCGGCGACGACGCACGGCCACAACAGCCCGTCACGCAGGTGAGCTGGTTCGCCGCACGGGCCTACTGCGCTTCGGAGCATGCGCGCCTGCCGAGCTGGCTCGAATGGGAACGCGCGGCATCGGCCAGCGGCAACGTCGCCGACGCGCGCAACGATCCGAAATGGCGCCAGCAACTGCTGGATTGGTACGCACGCCCATCACGCGGGGAAATTGATTCGATCGGCGGTGCACCGAATCTCTTCGGCGTGCGCGACTTGCACAGCCTGGTGTGGGAATGGGTCGAAGATTTCAATGCATTGATGATCACGGCCGACAGCCGCAACCAGGGCGATGCGGATCGCCTCAAATTCTGCGGCGAAGGGGCTCTCAGCCTGCGCGACCGCGACAATTACGCGCTGTTGATGCGCGTTGCAATGCTGTCTTCATTGAAAGCGGCGGACACCACTTCGAATCTTGGTTTTCGATGCGTGCGCGACCAGGCCACCGGATCATGAATATTTCCTTGCGATGCCTATTGTTCGCTGTGGTCGCCCTGTTCGCGTCCGGGATGCTTCCATTGCACGCGGATTCACTGCCAGCCGCCAGCATGCCCGGTGACTCGGTCTATCAGTTGGACGCCGCGCTGACCGACCAGGACGACCGCGCGCTGCATTTTGCCGACGGCCGTGGCAAGCCTCGCCTGGTCAGCATGTTCTACAGCAACTGCCCTTTCATGTGCCCGCTCATCATCGACACGATCAAGAAGACGGAACACGCGCTGCCAGAAGCGGATCGCAAACATCTTGAAGTGCTGCTCGTCAGCTTCGATGCCGATCGAGATACTCCGGCCGCGTTGAAGGCCATGGCCGGCAAACGCCATATCGATACGCCGCGCTGGACATTGGCGCATGCCGATGCCGCGGACGTTCGCAGCATCGCCGCGGTACTCAACATCCAATACCGGCAGTTGCAGAACCATGAATTCAGTCATTCAAGCGTTCTCGTGCTGCTTGATGAGGAAGGCCGCATCGTTGCGCGTACCGAAAAACTGGGTGAGCCGGATGCCGACTTCGTCGCCGCGGTCGCGCGCGTGCTCGGCGCGCGATAAGCGCTGCTCTTTCACGAGTTCTGATGCGTCTGTGCGCATCGCGGCGTGGTTGTGGTTGATCGAGATCAACGCCTCGGCGACCGGCTTGAGTCATCGTCGTGATGCCGAGCTTTGTGCCATAGCGTACAGACGCGACTGACGCAGCTGCCCATCCTCACCTGCTCGTGGCCGTCTGACTCGGGTGAAACGCATGACTTGCGCGACCTTGATGCTGCATCGGAAAAGTTCAGCAAGTGGCCATGAAAAAATGCACAACAGCTTCCTTTGGGGACAACGATGCCGAATACCGAAACCTATAACGACCATGTCGTGCGCCTGTTCCTGCTGGCTGCAGCGGTCTGGGGCGTCATCGGCATGTCGATCGGCGTCTACATCGCCGCAGAACTTGCATGGCCGGCACTCAACTTCGACATTCCGTGGCTGACTTTCAGTCGACTCCGGCCCGACCACACGTTCGGGGTGATTTTCGCGTTCGGCGGATCGGCGCTGATGGGCACGTGCTATTACGTCGTGCAGCGCACCGGCCACGTGCGCCTCGCGTACGACCGCCTGGCTAACATGACGTTCTGGGGCTGGCAACTGATCTGCGTGCTGGCGATGACGACGATGCCGCTCGGCATCACCCAGAGCAAGGAATACGCCGAGCCCGAGTGGTTCATCGACATCCTGGTTGCGGTGGTGTGGGTGTCGTTTGGCGTGGTGTTTTTCGGCACGCTGGCGCGGCGTCGCATCAGGCACATCTATGTCTCGAACTGGTACTACGGTGCGTTCATCATCGCGGTCGGCCTGCTGCACATCGTCAACAACATCGCCATCCCGGTGTCGATGTTCAAGTCGTACCCGGTTTACTCCGGCGTGGTCGATGCGATGGTGCAATGGTGGTACGGCCATAACGCGGTCGCATTTTTCCTGACTGCCGGCTTCCTCGGCATGATGTATTACTTCGTGCCGCGCCAGGCACAGCAGCCCTTGTGGAGCTACCGCTTCTCGATCGTCAATTTCTGGGCGTTGATCTCGGTCTACATGTGGGCCGGCGCGCATCACCTGATGTACACCGCCTTGCCGGACTGGGTGCAGTCGGTCGGCATGGCGTTCTCGCTTGTGCTGTTAATGCCGAGCTGGGGTTCGGCAGCAAACGGCCTGTTGACGTTCAACGGCTCGTGGCATCGATTGAAGGACGATCCCGCCGCGAAATTCATGGTGCTGTCGCTGGTCTTCTACGCCGCCTCGACCTTCGAGGGTTCGATGATGGCGATCAAGACCGTCAATTCGCTGTCGCACTACACCGACTGGACGATCGCGCACGTGCATTCGGGCTCAATCGGCTGGGTCGCGATGATCACGATCGGCTCGCTGTACGCGATGGCACCGCGAGCGTTGGGTCGCCCCGCGATGCATTCGCACCGCGCGATGAACGTGCATTTCTGGCTCCACACGATCGGGCTGTTGCTTTACGTCACAGCGATGTGGCTCGCGGGCGTCACCGAAGGCCTGATGTGGCGTGCGACGAACGCCGACGGTTCACTGACCTATGCATTCATCGACAGCCTGATCGCGATCAAACCACTGTACGCAGTGCGCTGGATCGGCGGGTTGTTCGTGTTGTCCGGCATGGTCGTCATGGCATGGAACCTGTGGCACACCGCGTCCGACGCACGCGCGCATCTGATCAAGCCGATTCCCGTGCCGATTCCAGAGCCGGAACCCCATCAAGTACCGGCACCGCTTCCGGCTGCGGTTTGAGGAGAGCACGATGTACGGTGGATACAAGTATTTCGAGATCATCGAGAAGCATGCCGGACTCCTCGGCATCCTGACCGCGATCATGGTGTCGCTCGGCGGACTCGCTGAGATCACGCCGCTCTTCATGGAAGCACACAAGGTGAAACCGGCTGAAGGCGTCAAGCCGTACGACCCCCTGCGTCTCGCTGGCAAGGACGTCTATGTTCGCGAAGGATGCTATCTGTGTCATTCGCAGATGATCCGCGCATTGCGGGCCGAAACGGAGCGCTACGGTCACTACTCGATCGCGAGCGAGTCGGTCTACGACCGGCCGTTCCAGTGGGGCTCCAAACGTACCGGCCCGGAT
>JBBRZD010000047.1:0-14037 GCA_038237055.1 Lysobacterales bacterium
GATCAAGGCACGGTTTGCCAGCAGGGGCAACGCGCGGCTCGCCAGCTCCAGCACCAGTGCACCGCGCAAGTTGCCACCATCGCGCAGCGGCACCGCCGCCGCGAGCACGACGACGCCGTCCTGCTCGGTCGTGCGCCAACTGGTCGCGACGATGCCGGACAAGGCCTGCCAGACTTCGGGCGCATCGATGCGCGGTGCGGCTTCGGCGAGCGCAGATGAGCGGCCAAACGCGGGCGCAATCACATCGCGATAGACGAAATTCGCGAACCAGCCCGAGTCGCGCACACTGCTGGACTCGGCCGCCACCAAACTGCCCGCTTCGGCAAACAGCCATCCATCGGGGCTCACGATGCGCGCTCTCGCATGCTCGGGCACCAAGGGTTGCAAAGCGCTTGCAGCGGCTTCGTCGTAGCGAATCAAGGTGCGCAGCTCCGGCGCATCCACGTTTGCCTGCGCCGCATCGTAGGCACCGATGCCGATCCGCTCCGGCAAATTGCGGCGCAGGCGCAACTCGATCCGGTAGCCGGAGCCGTCCTCCTGCAATACGCCATTGACGTGATCGGGCAGACCTTCACCGCTTCCGATTGCCGGCGCCTCGAACGAACCGGGAGCGGCGCTAGTCAGCACATAGCGTCGCGTTTCCGCACCGCGCGCAAGCTCGAGACTGACGTGATCGCTGCTCGACGCGCGCGCATCGCCGGGGTCGACACGCGTACGCGTTGCATCGCGCACTTCGGCGAGCAGATAGAGATCGTCCGCGCGCCGCGCAAGCGTCACGCGCAGTTTCTGTGCGTCCTGAGCAGGCCCGAGCATCTGCGCGAACGGCTGCAGACTCGACCAGTCATCTGCATACCCATCGACGATGATCGGTTCGTCATGCCGATGCAGATACAGCACTGGACCGGTCGCCGGCATCTGCACGTGCGAAGCGGCGAGCGCCTTGGCCAGCATCCCCGCCGATGCGAGCAAGGCTTGTTCCTGCCCCTGGCGCAGCAGCGTTTCGGTTTGCTTCACGAACTGCCAGCCGACCCACGGCAGCACCAGCGTGGAGAGCGCAACCAGCAGGAGCTTCAGGCGCAGGGACATTGAAGGCCGGGAATCGGGAGTGGAAAATCGGAATCGCTAAAGCGAAACTCGTCGCGATTTTGCGCTGGATCGATTCCCTATTCCCGCGTCTGCCACCGATACCCCGCACCATGCACGGTATCGATTGCATCGAACGCGGGATCGATCGCGATGAATTTCTTGCGGATGCGCTTGATATGCGAGGTGATCGTCGCGTCGTCGACGACGACTTGCGCGTCGCGCATCAGCTGATCGCGGTTCTTCACGTGGCCTGGAAAACGCACGAGCGTGTGCACCATCCAGAATTCGGTCACGGTCAGCGGTACGTCGATGCCGTTCCAGGTAACGCGCATACGTTCGGATTCGAGCGCAAGCGGGCCTTGCGTGATCACGCTGTCGGCGGCAACCGGCTTGCGTAGTGCTTCCATTCGACGGAACAAGGCATTGATGCGCGCCGCAAGCTGGTGCAGCGAGATGTCCTTGGCCAGATAGTCGTCGGCGCCCAGACGCAGGCCCGAGATCACATCGAAATCCGAATCGCGCGCGGTCAGGAACAGGATCGGCAACGTCGGCGCCTTCGCGCGCAGGCCACGGCAGAGTTCGAATCCGCCTTCCGGCTCATCGCCAAGCCCGACGTCGATGATGACCAGCTCGGGCAGCCGCTGCGCGAACGCGATCTCGGCTTCGCCGCGCGAGGCATAGCCGCGCACGTCGTAACCGAGCCGCGTCAGCGCCTCGGAATAATTGGCGCGGATCAACGGTTCGTCTTCGACGATGGCGATGCTGCGTGGCATGGGACAGGACTCCTGGTGACTGCGGCCAGCTTACGCAGCGGGCGCACGCGCGCGCAACGGCCGCGGCGTTGCCGTCAGGAAAATGCCACAACTCGTCGGCGCCCCGCCCTCGATCACGCCGTGCACGAGCCCCGCCTCGCGATCCAATGACATCGAAGCTGGCGAGCGCGACCAGCGATGGAGAAATCAATGGAACTGCAACGCCCCGATCCGAACGCCGAACTCTACACACGCGAACCCCTGCGCATCGTGTTCGCCGTTGCCGCCCTCATCCTCGGCCTTGTTGCTTCCCTGCAGCTTTGAATGGAGCAGAACCATGAATTTCCACCTGTTCGACACTTCGCGCGCCGCCGGCGCCAGCAGACGCCGCGATCCAGCGTTCGATGACCTTGGCGACTCGTTCTGGCTCGGTGGCGAAGCGATGGTCGCGCCGGATTGCTTGAACGCCCTCCGCGAAGCCGATCGGGACGTCGTCGACGAATGCGCTGACCCGGCCTGGCTCGCCATCTGATTACCCGTGTTGTGGTCCCGCGTCGGCCGATTGCCCCCATCCCCCGGGCCGGCGCGGGAATTTATGGCCATGGATGGCCGGTATGCTGAAAATGCAGGAGCAATTTTCAGCGTCGGCTAGCGACGGTCTGCGCGCCGGATCCGCTGGTGCTCCCGGCACCCGCGAACACTTCCCACATCCCTGTGGGGCGGTCCGCTGGTGCTCCCGGCACCCGCGAACACTTCCCACATCCCTGTGGGGCAGTCCGCTGGTGCTCCCGGCACCTGCGAACACTTCCCACATCCCTGTGGGGCGCAATGCAGGAGCAATTTTCGGGATTGTCCAAGGTGACCGGAACAATGCCGAGCGTATTGCCGCCAGGCGATCAAGCTCCTTCGATCGCAGCGTGCATCTTCGCGATCACCGCGCGGTAATCCTTTTCGTTGAACACCGCCGAGCCGGCCACGAACGTGTCCGCGCCCGCTCGCGCAATCTCGGCGATATTGTCGGGCTTCACGCCGCCGTCGATTTCGAGACGGATGGCGCGACCGCTCGCGTCGATGCGCTCGCGCGCGCGCCGCAATTTTTCGAGCGCTGTCGGAATGAAACTCTGCCCGCCGAATCCCGGATTGACCGACATGATCAGAACGAGGTCGATCTTGTCTAGCACGTAATCGAGATAGTTGAGCGACGTCGCCGGATTGAACACGAGGCCGGCCTGGCAGCCGGAACTCTTGATCAACTGGATCGTGCGGTCGATGTGCTCGCTCGCTTCCGGATGAAAACTGATCAGCGTCGCACCAGCATTGGCGAAATCCGGCACGATGCGATCGACCGGCTTGACCATCAGATGCACGTCGATCGGCGCGGTGACACCATGTTTGCGCAGCGCTGTGCACACCAATGGCCCGATGGTGAGATTGGGGACGTAGTGGTTGTCCATCACGTCGAAGTGGATCCACTGTGCTCCGGCTTCGATGACGGCATCGACTTCCGCACCGAGTCGTGCGAAGTCGGCGGAAAGAATCGACGGGGCGATGACGGGCGCTTGCTTGGCCATGTGGGTTCCGGGTGGTTGGCGCGGCTTCAACCGCTATGCCTGTCTAGGCTAAAGCATCGCGACTGAAGCCGCTGCCACGGTTTCATTTCAAGCCGCGTTCCGATTTTATCCGTTCGTACGCCGCATTGATCTCGCGCGCGCGATCTTCGGCGCGGCGCTTCAATTCATCCGGCACGTCGCTGCCGAGTTTGTCCGGATGATGCTGACTCATGAGCTTGCGATAGGCGCGCTTGATATCACCGTCCGCTGCGTTGCGCTGGATACCGAGCACCGCATACGCATCGATCGATGGGCGTAACGACGGCGACGGTCGTGGGCCGGCGCCGCCACGCGACCCCTGCGCTGCCGATGCGTAGCCCTTCATCGTGGAGAGCGCTGCCAGTTCATGCTCGCCGACGCCAAGCGCCGCGCACAGGCGGTGAACCAGCGCGAGTTTGGCTTGCGCCAGCGCGCCTTCCGCGTGGACGAGATCGAGCAGTAGATCGAGGACGACGAAGGCGAGATCGCGGCGACCGCTGCACCAGCTCCTCAGGCCGATGATCGCAAGGTCCACATCGAAGCCTTCCTGCTTGCCGGTGCCGAAACGCTCGATGGCCACGCGACGCTGCACCAAACCCAAGCCCAGGCGCGTGATCAACGCTTCGGTCGCGGCGATCTCGGGCTCGGACACACGCCCATCGGATTTCGACAGGGCGCCAGCAAACGCGAACAGCGGTTCGATGAAGCCCCGCCCCATCGATGGCGAGCGCAATCGTCCTATGGTTTGGTCGTAGAAGTGCCCGAGCACCGCCCCTATCAGCAGGCCGACCGGGTTGTGGAACAGGATCAGGCCGACGATCGCGCCGACCAGCTTGCCCACGATGCTCATGCAAGCACTCCTGTCGCGGCGCGCCGACGCACGCGCGTGCGCGCGCGGGCGGCGGCGAATACCTGACGAGGATTGATGGGCGTGCGAGGCATGCGGGTGATCGACGGTAAAAGGTCGCGAATTCTAGCAAGCGTTGCCTGAAGTTCCGTTCAGGACGGATTGCTGGAGCCTGTCCGGCCGGCGCCGGGGATGGCGACATGGGTTTTGGCAATGCGCGAATCGGCATCTTTGGAATCGACGCCCTTACAATTGCGCTCTGCGCATTGCCACCGGAATCCATCGTGCCGACCATTCTCTCGCAATCCAATCTCCCGGGCCTGGAGCTGATCCATCGCGGCAAGGTGCGCGACGTCTATGCGCTCGGCGTCGACGAATTGCTGATTGTCGCCAGCGACCGCTTGTCCGCGTTCGATGTCGTGCTGCCTGATCCGATTCCGGGCAAGGGCGAGATGCTTTGTCAGATCTCGAATTTCTGGTTCGAGCGCACAGCGCACCTGATGCCGAACCACCTGACCGGCAAGCACGTCGCCGATGTGCTGCCGGCAGGTACGGATGCCGCGTTGTATGCAAAGCGCAGCGTGGTGACCAAACGGCTGAAGCCGGTGCCGGTCGAAGCGATCGCGCGCGGCTACCTGATCGGCTCGGGCTGGAAGGACTACCAGGCGAACGGATCGCTGTGCGCAATCCGTTTGCCGACTGGCTTGCGCCAGGCCGAACAACTGCCGCAGCCGATCTTCACGCCATCGACGAAGGCGGCCGTCGGCGACCACGACGAGAACGTGAGCTTCGACCAAGTGGTCGCCACGGTAGGCGCCGACGTCGCCGAGCAGGTCCGCGCGGCAACGCTCGCGCTCTATGGATTCGCCGCCGACTACGCAGCACAACGCGGCATCATCATTGCCGACACCAAGTTCGAATTCGGCACCGACGCCGCCGGCAAGCTTTATGTGATGGACGAAATGCTCACGCCCGATTCCTCGCGTTTCTGGCCGGCCGATCAATACCGCGTCGGCATCAGTCCGCCGAGCTACGACAAACAGTTCGTGCGCGACTATCTGGAGACGCTGGACTGGAACAAGACAGCACCAGGCCCGGTGCTGCCGCGCGCAGTGATTGAAGGCACGGCCGCGAAGTACGCCGAGGCGTTGCACAAGCTGGCTGGTATCGTGATCGACTGAGCGGCCGTCATTGACCGAGCGGCTTGACGCATCGTAGGCGTGGCTCCAGCTGCGATGGCGGTTACGACGCCGAGCTACACCCTCCCCACCCGACCCTCCCGTTGAAGCGGAGGGCTTGAGCGCACTGCTCTGAACTCCTCCCCTTCAAAGAGAGGGCTTAGCCGTACTGTTGAAGTCCTCCCCTTCAAGGTGAGGATTTAGGTGGGGATGGTCCTGGTCCTGAAGCAACAGCATTGCGGCTGAAGCCGCTCCCGTAAAGCGCCGACACTGTTCCCTCGCGCGAGCGCTCGTCGTAGATTAGGCGGGACGAAAAGGAAACGAATATGCGCAGCGTCAACGAATGGTTCGGCAACTACAGCGCCGATCATCAAAATCCGACCAACCGCCTGATCCACTGGATCTGCGTACCCGCGATCCTGTGGGCCGCGATCGCGGGTTTCTGGCTTATTCCAATATCACCGTCAATCGGGCGCGCAGGCTTCTGGTGCGGCCTCGCAATGGTCGGCGCATTCGCGTTCTACTGGCGCTTGTCGAGGCCGCTCGGCGCGGCAATGCTCGTGGTGTTTATCGTGCTCGGCCTCATTACCGAGCTGCTTTATCGCAGTCTCGGAAGGGCGCACCTGCTCTGGCTCGCGCTCGGCGTGTTCGTCGCCGCGTGGATTGGACAATTCATCGGACACCTGATCGAAGGCCGCAAGCCATCGTTCCTCACCGATCTTTCGTATCTGTTGATCGGGCCTGCATGGCTGACCGGAAAAGTCATGCGTCGGATCGGTATCGCTTACTAACCGTTGCCGGCAAACAGGCGCGTTCATGCGCCCTCGCCTCATCACGGATCCTTTGATTCAGAGAGGGCGGAGCCAAACGTACATCAGCTGGCGGGCTGCACGTCCAGTGTCATTGCGTGAAAATCCAGCGTGACCACAGAGTGCGCGAACAGCGCGTTGCCGACCTTGCCCTCGAACAAGCCCTCGGGCTGGTGGACGAGATTCTTGCTGTCGCCGACGAAGTACATGGTTTGCGACTCCGCGATGACCTGCTTACCAAAACCCATGCTCTGCGCGGATGCGGCTAGCATCGACGCGCCGCCGTCGGTGTAACGGAACAACTCAGGCTTGCCTTGTTTGGTCAAGCCGAGATTCGCGACGGCCGCGTCGTAGACCAGCATCGTGCCGGTGTAGCAGGTATCGATCTGCGCGCGCAGCGATTTGCCGTTCAGCGTAAACGGCGAGCCGACCAGAACCGGCTGTCCATGCTCGCCGAAAGTAATCAGCTTGAGCGAGCCAACGCCAGCGACGCGATCCGACACGGGTGTTGTAACCACATCGGAAACACGAAAACGATGATGCGGGTAGTCGATCTGAACGAGGCGATCCTTGAAGAACGGATAGGTAAGCGCACCATCGGCAGGCGGCGCGTACTCGCCCAATCGTGCACGATCGAACGCGAAAAATGTCGCCTTCGCGTCTACCTTGCCGAATGCAACCCGATGTTCGCCCGCCCCGTACACACCAGGCACGGTCTGGCCGTCTTTCTGCACGGGATCGAGCGTCCAGCCTGCCTCGTTCGCGCTTTCAGCGACGATGACCTGGTTCACGTTGCCGGTATCGAACATCATGCGCCGCGGCTTGGCGCCGCCAAGCGCCACCTCGATGCAGATCAAGCCGTCGCAATCCTTAAACGGTATATCGGTGGAAAAACGCGCGGCATTGCCTTCTTTCGCGAGCGCGGACGCAGGCGCTGACGCCGCTGCAGCAGCAAGCAGCAGGAACAACATTTTCATGAGAGGCTCCGGGATTTCTCGACCGGAATCATTGGATCGGGCCGGAAGCGGACAAGCGCGGGCCGGAAGTCACGCGGCGCGCCGTTCAACGACGCGCCGCGGATCATTCAATGGCCTATTGCGGTTGGACAAGTATCGACGGATTGCCGACCTGTACCACCGTGCCATGTGTCACCAACATGCTGGCCATCTCACCCTGCATCTCCACGGTTGCTGCCGGGAAATCCGTCGGGTCAAGGAGCGAGCCATGCTCGCCCTGCAGGAAGCGCGCGACGCCGCGAATACCATCGGCGGATTGTGTCGTGCCTATGATGTTCGTCAGGCCGAGCGCCGCAATCAGCGGTTCAGTGCCGGACAACGGCGCACCAGCAACGCGATTTGGGATCACTTGATCGGGTAGCACACCAGTGCTGCCGACGACTTCCTGCAACAAAAGCCGCTTGCCGGCAGTGGCAAACGCGTAGTTGATCGGATCGCCGGAATCGATGACGGTCTGAGTCGCCACGAAATATGCATCATAATTTGGCGTGCCCTGCTGCAGACCGGCGGCTGCAAGGCCAGCGTGGATGCGCGGGCCAAAAGCCGGCGACGCGTCCAGCAAACGAGCGATGCCACCGCCGGGCACGTTGATCACACCGGTCTGAACCGTGGGATCGACCGCGAGGAACATCGTACCGACGATGCTGCCGAGCGATTGGCCAACAAAGCTGACGCTGCTGCCGTTGACATTGGGCAAGGTCGATGCGGCATGCGACACCTCAAGCAGATCCGCGACGCCCTGGCGCAGATTGTCGCGCGAGGTCAGCAGTGACGTCAGGTTGATGAAATACGAACCCGACGGATCGATCGCGCCATCCGGACCCGGCGCACCGGTCGTGTTGCTGGAGAAATCGAGATCGAACGTACGCTCATGTGCTCCAAGCGCGACAAACGGCGTGTTGCCGATATAAAACGGATTGCTGGTATTGGTGAGGCCGTGCAGCGGCAAGTCGATAGCGACGACTGCGAACCCTTGCGCGGCGAGCGTGCCGGCAATGGCGAACATGTCGGTTCGATTGCGCGTAATACCGTGCTGGAAAATCACCAGCGGCCATCCCGCTGCCGGCTTGGTTTTGCCGGAATGCGAGTTTGGCAGGGTCAGCAACATGGGCACGGTCTGTGTCGATGTTGCGACGGGAAGCGGGTTGCACGCCGTGAGATTCGTCGAAGTCGGATCGAGCCCAAACGGTGCGCACTGCGGAATGTAGGCGCCGGGCGCAGCATTCCAGTGTGCCCTCAGCGGAGCCGTCGGGTTGCTCGCCGACGGCGCCGACAGGTAATACGGAAGATCGATCGTGCCGATGTAGATGTCGGCGACAGGCGGCAAGCCCACTCCGAGATCTCCAAGCGTCTTGCCCGTCGGCGCGATATGCGTCACCGCCGCCGGCGACTGCGCGACAACGCTCGCGATGGCCTGGAACGTGGGTGTGATGCTCTGTGTGGTCGCAACCCACGACATTGCAATCGTGCCCGCCGTGACGCCGGCAGATGCGGCCGCTGCTTCCTGTGCGTTGGTCAGCTGACGCAGTGGCTCAAGTGCGCACGCCTGCGAAGCCGGCAGTGCCGGGATCGTCGACTGGCCACCCACGCACAGCGCGCTGGTACGTTCGGAAAGAATGTAGGTCAGCGACGAACGAACGCTGGTACCGCTCGCCGTGATGCCCTTGGTAAGCACCGCCATGTACGACGTACGTTGCTTCAGCGGTTTCGTCGGGAGGATCGCGACCGTACCGCCGGTGGTGTCCGATGGCGCAAGGGCGGCGACGAATTCCTGCGGGGAAGCAAGTTCGCGTACAACCCCCGTGACGCCACCCCCCGGGCCGGACAGGGTGACTTCAAACATGTGCACGTTGCCCGCTAAAGAGGCGGCATCGATCGCACCGGAGAACGACACCGACCAGGGCGCCGTCGTGCTGAAGCCATCAAGGGCGTTCATTGCCAACTTCGGACCGGCGTCCGCCGCAGCGGGATCGACCGGAATATTCAAGGTCAGGTCGGTGGTACCGAGCAGTAACAGATTGTTCGGAAACGGAATTACACCATTCCCCGGATCAAATCTCGCCACCGTGTGAAACGGAACCGGTGCGGTGTAGTCGTAGGCCTGCACGTCTCGCGCGGCCAGCGTGCCGGTCAAGGACGCGACGACGGCCACAGTCGTGATCAATCGGAGCTGCATGGGTGGTCCTCTCTGGCTGGCGCCTGGAATTTTCTGTTGAAGGAAATCGCACTGCATCTTAGGTGGTTCAAACGATCGTTGGCAACGCTGCAGTGCGGCGAAATCGAGCACCCAATGGCCTGCTGCAATGCAACAACAAGCACATCGGCTTCTTCACGAGACGACAGCGACAGGCGCTGCATCACGGGAAGGGCCCTTTATTTCTTGTCGATCTCCAGCAAGTCCAGCGGGTGGCCGTTCACGTCGCGGATATCGCGTTGCAAATCGCGCAGGCCACGCAACGACGGGCACAGCGCCTCGATCTGTGGCCGCAACGCGCGCATGCGACGGCTCATGCGCGGGCGCAACTCGCTACCCAAATTGGCTGTTCGCTCGCGCAACGCGGCGGCCGCATTCAGATCGCCACCAACGGCCGCCTCAATGGCTTGCTGACTCAAGTCCGTCACGAGTATGGGCCCGATATCGCGGGCAACTTCCTCCGCGTAGCGATCGATTGCGTCATCTTGCCAGTCGTGCGTACTTTCGCTGAGCTGGATGCGTTGCTTGAGTTCGGCACCACGTGTCGCCAGTTTTTCATCAAGCTCGGCCAGGGTATCCGCACCTGCGCCAAAGTCGGTCGCTTCTGCATGCATCGCCTTGATCGCGATATCGACACCATTGCGCGCGACTGCTTTCGCCTTCGGCACCAATGCGCGCAGTTCTCGCTCGAACAACGCGGCACGATCGCCACTTTCCGTATTGATCCGTTGCACCAGGCCATCGAGCGTGATCCTGCCACCACGCAATTCGACGCGACGAGGCGAAGGCTCGGCGCGATCGAACAACAGACCGGCCGGCGTGATCGTCAGGTCGTAACTACTGCTCGCGTGGCAGACGTCTGAAAAATCGTCACTTGCCTGCACGAATCCTGCGTTGGCGAACACGCATGTCGCAATCAGAAAAAAAATAGTGCGCATCAAGAAATTACCGACAGTGAGCAACACGTAGCGATAGCCGATTATGGTCCAACCCGCGCTGAACCCGGCTTCGCAGCTTGAATTGGAACGACTAGGATGCGATCCAAGTATGCGACGCGGGATGGAATCTGCGCGGCGCCCAGCCAAAGTCCGCAACGGCAGTCGCGTCGTCGGCGATGAGATCACCGCGCATCCGACGCACTGCGGCAGCACGCGCCGGATGCATGCCCATGGCGGCGGCGGCTTTCATCAACGCATCGACTGCGCCCAACGGAATCGGTAGTGGCAACGCGCGCACCGGTAACGACTCACGAACGCGTTCGAGCATCGCCGCAAATGTGAGCCGCTCGCCGCCGCCCAACGCATAAATACGACCGGCCGTTCGTTCGTTCGCGTGCGCAAGGACGCACGCCGCGGCGAGATCATCCGCATGCACCGGCTGGCGCAACCCGCAGGCGCGGCGAATCCTCGGAAATATATGCCAGCGCTGCGCAAATCGCACGATTGGCGTGAGGCTGCGATCCACGCCGGCGCCGTAGATCAGTGTTGGTCTGAACAGGGTCCAGGCGCAGCCGCGCTCGGAAGCAGCGGCGATCAATGCCTGTTCTGCGCACTCGAGGACAACGGCAAGCGCGCGCTCTCCGGCATCGGCGGAATCGCGTTTCGTTTCGATGCTCATCGAGCCGAATGCAATGACGCGCGGCGTACCCACGATCGACGCCTGCGTTAGCCAGCGTGAAAATGCATCTAGTGGGCCGAGGCTGTAAAGCACATCAAACGCGGGCAGCTGAGGCATGTTCGAATGCAGATCGCCTACGATCCAGCGCAGATGGGGATAGGTGCTTGTTCGCGAAGTCCGACTCAGCGCGATGACGTCGTCGCCTTCGGCAAGCAGTCGCGGCAGCAGGAAGCGGCCGACCGCGCCGCTAGCGCCAAGGACCAGCGAAACCGGCATCGCTTCAGGTCAACATCGGATTTTCGTGATTCGATCGCACCGTTGCGGTTGCTTCCGCTTCGTCGAAATCATCGGATGCCGCATCCGGTTGCGGCACGCCCGCGGAGGGACGCAGCTTGCGCGCATAAACGGTCAGATCCTCGACATCGCCAATACTGACTCCCAGCGCGCCAGTTCCATGATGCAAAGGATTCTTTTCCAGCGCCGAGCGCGCCTCGAACAACTTGCGTCGCGCCCCCTCGACATGCCGCATCAGCTGGGCAAGGGTCGCCTTGTCGGCGCCAAAGATCAATTCGACCGGCTGCAGGCAATATTGCACCGCCTCGTCGAAACGCTTGACGCGCTCGCGATAGTCGTCGAGCTGCGCACCGGCACGTTGCAAGTGCCCACGCATCGATTCCAGGGGAGCACCGAGCTGCTCGCCAAGCGCGACGAGCGAGGTGTTGGTTTCCACATTCGAACCGTGTTCTTCGCGCAGGAGATCCAGGTGGTTGTCGACTTCGATCTTTGAACACAGCAACTCACTGCCGTGCTCGCGTTCGCGCGCGAGCTCGCGCCACAGCCATCCGGCGCCACCGATCGCAGCGACCGCGATTACCCACCCGATCCACGCCATCGTCACCCTCCAGGCGGCGCACCCGCTGCGCCACACGATCGTATTATCCGTCAGTCCGGGGCTTGCGTCTCGCCAACCGGGTATCCGCCGCCACTGCGGCGCATGCGATGATGACACGTCGCCCCGCAGGAGATCTTTACATGATCGCTCGTATCTGGCGCGGCATCACGCTGGCGGACAAGGCGGATGCCTATATCGACTACCTGCACCAGACCGGGCTGCACGCCTATGCCACCACGCCCGGCAACCGCGGCGTGAGCGTGTTGCGGCGGTTGCAGGGCGAACACAGCGAAATCGTGCTGATTTCGCTGTGGGACTCGATGGATGCGGTGCGCTCGTTTGCCGGCAAGAACCCGGAGCGCTCGGTGTACTACCCCGAGGACGAGAACTACCTGCTCGAAATGGAACCCTTGGTGCGCCACTACGAAGTCGCCGAGCAGCTCCCGCCGACGACCGCGCAACCAGCCAAACCTGACGCGAAGAAGATGCGACGTTGAGCTGCATCGCCTGACCGCGCGGCGAGGCGCCCCACACCGGCGACCACCAACCGACAGCCGGCCGTGGCGCCGCGCATGTTCGCAGCGCATGTTCGCAGCGTGATCGCCGGCATATTTCGGCATTGGGCTACACTGGGAGGCTTCGCGCCATCGAATCGACCTTGTCGAATCGATTTTTCCGGGAGAAAGCCGATGTTCCTGTCTCGCGCACGTTGCGTCGCGTTGTCATTTTTGTTGCTCAGCGCCGCACTGGTGCACCTCGCCGTCGCCGCCGATCCGCTCACCGCCGAAATGCGCGCGGTCCTCGCCGCACGCCCGGTCTCGCCAACGCCGCTCGCACCGATGAGCGCAACACCCTGCGTCGGCGGCATGGCCGGCAGCTACCCGTGCTCGAACATCGACCTGCTCGCGTTCGTACCGCTGGCCGATTTTTCCGCGACCAGCACCAACAGCCTGTGGGGCTGGACCGATCCGCTGGACAACACCGAATACGCGCTCGTCGGCGCCGACAACGGCACCGCGTTCTATCGCCTGACCGATCCGACCCATCCGACCTACCTCGGCAAGCTGCCGACGCATACCGGCAGTTCGATCTGGCGCGACGTGCGCGTCTACCAAGACCATGCCTTCATCGTTGCCGACAACGACGGCGCGCATGGCATGCAGGTGTTCGATCTCGACGCGTTGCGTGGCGTGACCACGCCGCAAACGTTCGCCGAGACCGCGCACTACGGCGCGTTCGGCCCCGGCCACACGATCTCGATCAACGAAGCGACCGGTTTCGCCTACGTGCCCGGCAGCAACCTCACCTGTCCGGGCGACTCGCATAGCGGCGGACTGCAGATCCTCGACATCCACATTCCCGACTCACCCGTCTTCGCCGGCTGCATCAATGACGCCGGCTACACGCACGAGTCGCAATGCTGGGTGTATTCGGGTCCGGATACCGCGCACGTGGGCAAGGAAATCTGTGTCGACGCGAACGGCCCGAACCAGCGCATCGCGCTCGTCGATGTGAGCAACAAGAGCGCGCCGCACACCTTGTCGTCGGTGACCTACACGGGCGCCGCCTACCCGCACCAGGGCTGGCTCACCGAGGACCAGCACTACCTGCTCGTCGACGACGAACTGGATGAGGAGAACAACCGCCACAACGCTTGGACCTACGTGTGGGACGTCTCCGACCTCGATGCACCGGTACTGGTCGGCCACCACGAGCATCCGCTCGGCGTCATCGATCACAACCTTTACGTGCACGGCCAATACGTGTACCAGTCCGATTACGAAGCCGGCGTGCGCATCCTGCGCATGGACAACCTGTCGCAAGCGCAGATGACTGAAGTCGCCTACTTCGACACCTATCCGGCGAGCAACAACGCGGCCTTCAACGGCAGCTGGAACAACTACCGCTTCCCAGGCACGGGCCATGTGATCGCCACCGGCATCGACGAAGGTTTCTTCGTGCTCGACCCGCATCTGTGCGACACGCCCGCCGCACCGACCGGCCTGGTTGCGACGCCGAACGGGGACCATCGCATCGACCTCGTGTGGAACGCGTCC